>CAZYTS010000197.1:0-6263 GCA_964649855.1 uncultured Gemmatimonadaceae bacterium | reverse complement strand
CTCGCTCGCCCCGTCTAGGTTGCCTTCACCATGGCCGAGTTCCGACTATACAACACACTGTCCCGCCAGGTCGAACCGTTCGCGCCCGCCGATGGCAAAACGGTCCTCATGTACACCTGCGGGCCCACGGTCTACGACCCTGCCCATGTCGGTAACTTCCGCACCTTCCTGTTCAATGATCTGCTGAGACGTACGCTCAAACTGGAAGGCTGGGAGGTCGTTCAGGTGCAGAACCTGACCGACGTCGACGACAAGATCATCCGCCGCGCGGCCGCGACCGGCAAGACGATCACGGAAATAACCGAGCCGGTTACCAGCATCTTCCATCAAGACAGGAAATACCTCCGCATCGAGGATGCGGAGCACTATCCCAAAGCCACCACGCACATCCCTGAGATGATCGCGTTGGTTGAACGACTCCTGGAGAAAGGAGTCGCGTACCGCGCCGAAGATGGGTCGGTGTACTTCAGCATCGGTCGCTTTCCGGGTTACGGAAAACTCTCGCGCTTGGACACACGCGAGATTCAGGCAGGGGCACGAGTGGCGCAGGACGACTATACAAAGGAGAATGCGCAGGATTTTGCCCTATGGAAGGCGGCAAAGGCTGAGGACGAGGCGACAGGCGCAGCATGGGATGCCCCGTTCGGTCGCGGTCGGCCGGGTTGGCACCTCGAGTGCTCAGCAATGGCCATGAAGTACCTGGGCGAGACGCTCGACATTCACTGCGGTGGAGTGGATCTGGTTTTTCCCCACCATGAAGACGAGATCGCGCAGTCGGAGGCGGCAACGGGCAAGCCTTTTTCGCGTTTTTGGTGCCACGGAGAGTTCCTCCAGATCGACGGTACCAAAATGTCCAAGCGCTTGGGCAACATCACGACAGTCAAGGACTTACGCGAGCGGGGAATTTCAGCGGCGGCGCTGCGGCACTTTGTGTTCTCGACTCACTATCGCAAGCAGATGAATCTCTCGGGCGAAGGTCTCGAGGGATCGCTCGAAGCAGTGCGGCGGGTAGGGGAGTTTGCGCATCGGCTGAGTTCCGCGCTCGGAGCCACTCCTGAGCTGGCTCAAGCCGCCAGGGAGGCCGAATCGGAGTTCAGGGCGGCTCTGTCGGACGACTTGAATGGGCCTCAGGCCGTTGCTGCCCTTTTCACCTTTCTCCAGAAGGGCAACGCGGAGCTGGACCGAGCTGGTCGCGACCAGGGGGCACTGGAGGAAGCTCGTCGCGTGTTTGAGTTGATGGACAGGGTGCTCGACATCCAGCCGCGGGTAAGCCGCGTGGTCGTGGACTTGAACGGCGCCCATCCGGACGTGGCGGAACTTGGTTTGTCAGAAGGAGATGCGTCGCTGATGGCGGGGGCGGTGAACCAATTGAGAGAGCGTCTGGAGGCGCGTCGGGACCGGGACTTTTCGCGGGCCGACCGGATCCGTTCTGAGGTAGAGGAGTCGGGATTTGTGGTGAAAGACACGGGGTCGGGTACCGTCTTGGAACGCTGGAGTTAACGGTTGGTGGGGGGTTTTGGGGGCGGGTGGTGCCGATGGTTGGAATTGGCTTAAGTCGTTCAGTTGACACGATTTGCGTGGTTGACTATCGTACGAGTCTCGCAAAAACAGCCTGAGCGCTGACGTAGCTCAATTGGCAGAGCAGCTGATTTGTAATCAGCAGGTTGCGAGTTCGATTCTCGCCGTCAGCTCTGGAGCTTTAGCGTTGGCGGCTCGGGGTGCGTGTGTTTAACACTTTTCTTTTTTAGGGTGGGGTACCCAAGTGGCCAACGGGAGCAGACTGTAAATCTGCCGGCTTACGCCTTCGAAGGTTCGAATCCTTCCCCCACCATGGCAGGCATGGCTCTGTTGGGGTTGAGTGGGGGAGGAGAGAGGGATGACGCGGGGTGGAGCAAATGCGCGGGAGTAGCTCAGTTGGTAGAGCGCAAGCCTTCCAAGCTTGATGTCGCGGGTTCGAGCCCCGTCTCCCGCTCTGGAAGTGTAGGTTTTCAGAAGCGTGCTGACGTAGCTCAGTTGGTAGAGCACACCCTTGGTAAGGGTGAGGTCACCGGTTCAATCCCGGTCGTCAGCTCTTGTAGTCGGTGATGTAAAGGCTCTGGTCACGAGTATCACTCGGTCCGTAGCTCATTTTGAACTCAAGTCCTCTGTAGGCTATGCCCCGCGACAAGATTATTCTCGCGTGTAACGACTGTAAGAACAGGAACTACTTCACCACCAAGAACAAGCGCACTCACCCCGAGCGCGTTGAGTGGAAGAAGTTCTGCCCGCGGTGCAACCGCCACGTCGTTCACAAGGAAACCAAGTAAAGTGGCTACCGAAGCTGTGCGCCCCGGATTCCTCACTCGTACGGTCGCGTTCTACAGGGACGTGGTCGCCGAGATGAAAAAGGTCACCTGGCCCGACCTGCCTCAGATCCGCCAGTTGTCCATTGGGGTGATCTTGCTTTCGCTGTTTATTGGCGGCGTCATCTCGATCATCGACCTGATCCTGCAGCAGGTACTCGTGCGCTGGATTCCGTCGCTGTTTGGAGGCTGACGCGCGTGGATCGTCACCACTGGTATGCTATCCAGACAACAGCCGGTCACGAAAAAAAGGTCATGTCGCTCATCCAGCGGAAGATCGGCCAGGATCCCCGCCCCGAAGATGATCGACTGATCCGTAAAGTCATGGTCCCGACTCAGGAAGTGGTCGAGATCAAAAATGGAAAAAAGGTCAACGTCGAGCGAAAGCTCTACCCTGGCTACGTGCTCGTCGAAATGGTGTGGAATCAGGAGTCCTCTCACATCATCAACAGCATTCAGGGTGTCATAAAGTTCGTGGCCCACGGGCTCGGCAGTCCGACGCGTGAGCCCATGGCGCTGAGACAGGACGAGGTCAACAGACTGTTGGGCAAGGTGGAGGAACGGGAAGAAGAAACCCCAAGGGAAGAAATACCATTCCTGGTAGGTCAGGCGGTGGCAATTACCGAAGGGCCCTTTACCGACTTCAACGGCACCGTCGAAGAAGTCATGACCGACAAGGGAAAGGTGCGGGTTTCGGTAAGCCTTTTTGGAAGACCCACTTCGGTGGAGCTCGATTACCTGCAGCTCAAAGGATACTGACGCGGAAGTGGTACGACTCCCGGTGCGTGAGGGAACTGCGGCGCATCTGGGATGATTCATCAAGGCTGGTTGCTTCGATTCCGCCCTGGGGCGGTTAGGAGCCAACCGGCATCGCAGTCACCGGCCCTTGCGCGGGGCGGCCGCTAAGCGGCGAGGAGCGCATACGTCGGCAACCACGACGACGCTAATCATAAGGTGGGAGACATCGCGCGGCCGGCTGAGTTCAATTCCGGCTCGCCTTTTGTTGTTGGTCGCGCGCTATCGGTTCAAGAGGAGAAAATGGCAAAGAAGGTCACTGGGTTCGTCAAGCTCCAGATTCCAGCGGGGCGAGCGAATCCGGCCCCCCCGGTAGGTACGGCTCTCGGACCACAGGGGATCAACATCATGGCGTTCTGCAAGGAGTTCAACTCCCGCACGCAGTCCCAGGATGGTTTGATCCTTCCGGTCGAGATCACGATCTATTCGGATAAGTCCTTCACCTTCATTCTCAAGACGCCGCCCGCGGCGATCCTGATCAAGAAGGAGCTGGGACTAGAAAAGGGGTCGGGTCAGCCTAACCGCGTAAAGGTGGGCTCGCTTTCAAAAGCACAGGTAAAGAAGATCGCCGAAGTAAAGATGCCGGACCTCAACTGTGACTCCATAGAGTCCGCCATGGCTATGGTCGCCGGGGCGGCGCGTTCTATGGGTGTGGAGGTCAAGGACTGATGCGAACGCATGGCAAGAGGTTCAAAGCTTCCGCGCTCAAGCGTGACGTCGCTGCATCATACCAGCCGCGCCAGGCGCTAGAGCTCGTAAAGACGGCGTCGTTCGCCAAGTTCGACGAGACCGTCGAAGTTGCGGTCAGGCTCGGTGTAGATCCTCGGCACGCCGATCAGGTCGTGCGTGGCACCGTGGTGCTTCCCGCCGGTACAGGTAAGTCCGTTCGCGTTCTCGTAATCGCAGTTGGTGAAAAGGCCCGTGAGGCTACCGATGCTGGGGCTGATTTTGTCGGCAGCGAGTTCCTTCCGCGCATCAAGGAAGGGTGGCTCGACTTTGACGTCATGATCGCCACCCCTGACCAGATGGGACAGATCGGCCAGCTCGGGCGTGTGCTTGGACCCCGCGGTCTCATGCCAAATCCCAAGGCCGGAACCGTGACGATGGACGTGGCCAAGGCGGTGCGCGAGTCCAAGGCTGGCAAGATTGAGTTCCGTGTCGACAAGGGCGGCAACGTTCACGCAGCAATCGGCAAGGTCTCGTTTGGTATTGAAGCGCTGGAGCAGAACTTCACGGCCTTCATGGATCAGATCGTACGTGCCAAGCCGTCGGCGTCCAAGGGCGTCTACGTGCGCAATGTATCTCTGTCCAGCACCATGGGACCGGGTATCAAGGTCGACACAACCCTCTACCGGTAACGAGCCATGAAACGCACTGAGAAGGACCAGCTCGTATCGGAGCTGCGCACGAGGATCAAAGACGCAAAGGCGCTCTACTTCACCGATTTTACCGGACTGAACGTAAAGCGCATGACCGAACTCAGACGCCGGCTGCGTCGCGCTGGAGTCGAGTATGTCGTAATCAAGAACACGCTGGCGTTGCGAGCCGTGAGCGAAAGCGGACTCGTTGGCGAGCGTCTTCGTGGTCCCACGGGCGTGGTGCTCGCGTCGGACCCGATTACGGCCGCGAAGGTATTGGTGGATTTCGCAAAGGAAAACGACCAGCGCCCTTCGATGAAGGGTGGGATCTACGAAGGCGCAGCCATCGATGAGGCCGCGCTCAAGAAGATCGCATCATTGCCAACCCGCACCGAGGCCCTGTCGCAGTTTGCGGGCTGCCTCAACAGCGTGTTGATGATGTTTGCGCTGGCGCTGGACGGCAGAAAGACTCAGTTGGAAAGTGCGTAACCCCAGGTGATAGCGGTTGGCGCAAGGCGCTGCCGCGACGCCGTGGAACTGTGAACACAACATTTCCCAGGATCACCTGGGTTCGACATGGAGACTAAAGACAAATGGCAAACGCGACTCTGAGCAAAGACGAGATCCTCGACGCTATCGGCGCAATGTCGGTTACCGACCTTGTGGACCTCATCGATGCCTTCAAGACCAAGTTCAACGTTACGATTGCGGCCGTAGCCGCTGGTGCACCGGCCGCAGGTGGCGGTGGTGCTGCAGCCGCCGCTGAGGAGCAGACGGAATTCAGCGTCGTCCTCAAGGAAGCCGGGGCCAAGAAGATCCAGGTCATCAAGGTCGTGCGAGAGCTGACCGGTCTGGGCCTCAAGGAAGCCAAGGACCTCGTCGATGGCGCACCAAAGGAGATCAAGGCCGGGGTGTCAAAGGACGAAGCAGCCCAGGTCAAAGCGAAGCTCGAAGCAGAAGGAGCGGTGGTCGAGGTCAAGTAACCGGCACGACAGCGACTGCCCGGTGCAAATTCGCGCGGGCGGTCGCCAACTCCGTTACTGCGAACCTCTCTCATCGCAAACGTGATACGACTCTCAAGCAACAACACTGCAGTTTCTACTTCCCGCAAAGTCTCCGGCGCGCCACGGCACGGCGCGTGGGGGACGAGCGGGTTTTCGCCTGTGCGCGGGTGAGCCATGCCTGAACTTCTTAAGCAGATCGTTTTCGGACAGCACCAGGAGGGGATGGAAATGCCCCATCTCCTCGACATTCAGACGAGAGCGTTCGAGTCGCTGCTGCAACTCGACGCGGCCTCGCACGATCGCGAAGACATAGGTCTGGAACGCGTCTTCAAAGACCTGTTCCCGATCTCTGACGTCCACGAGAATTTCTCGCTGGACTTTGTCCGCTATGCACTCGGCGAGCCCAAGTACTCGGTCGAGGAATGCATCGAGCGCGACATGACGTATTCCGCGCCCCTCAAGGCAACGTTGCGTCTCGTGATCAACGAAGACCTCAACGGGGTCAAGCGACCGCGCAACATCATTGAAAAGGAAGTCTACCTTGGCGAGCTGCCGTTGCTCACCGAGCTGGGCACCTTTGTGATCAACGGCGCCGAGCGTGTGATTGTCAGCCAGTTGCACCGCTCTCCAGGTGTGGTCTTTGAAGAATCCACACACCCTAATGGTCAGCGGCTGATCTCGGCGCGCATCATCCCGTTCCGTGGCTCGTGGGTGGAGTTCACCGTGGACATCCACGACGTGATCTACGTCCACATCGACAAGAA
>CAZYTS010000196.1:0-6290 GCA_964649855.1 uncultured Gemmatimonadaceae bacterium | reverse complement strand
GCGTTTTGGCGCTTTAGTGGCATCGTGGCAGAATCCTCCGAGGAGGGGGCCGAGCCGTGGAGCGAAGTTGTGCATGGCTTCAACCGAATGGCACCGCCTGACGCGGCACAGGGCCCGGTATGGTTTCCGCGTGCACGGCTCAACTTCGCGGAAAACCTCTTGCGTTACAGAGATGATCATCCTGCGATCGTTTCATGGGGAGAGGTCGAGGCAAGCGGGAGAGGAGGGCGGCGATCCTCTCTCACTTATGAAGAGCTGTACGACCAGGTAATGCGCGCTGCGGCTGCACTAAAGAAGGTGGGCGTGGGGCCAGGTGACCGCGTCGCAGCCTACATGCCGAATGTTCCTGAGACGATTGTGGCCATGCTGGCCGCTGCCTCTCTTGGTGCAATCTGGTCGTCTTGCTCGCCGGACTTTGGAGTGCAGGGCGTTCTCGACAGGTTTGGTCAGATAGAGCCACGCGTTCTAATTGCTGCCGACGGCTACAGATATTCGGGCAAGGTTATATCGCTAGGCGACCGGCTCGCCTCCATTGTGTCGCAGATCTCGAGTATAGAACGTGTGGTGGTGGTTCCTGTACTGGACGAGAGCCTGGATCAGGCGGGGATCGCCAACGCTGTCAGCTGGTCTGAGTTTTGTGGTCGCGAAAGCCAGCCAGACCTGGGGGGCCCCCCCTTAAAGGAAAATAACACTCAGCTGTCACCTGGCCGTCACCAAGACATCGAGTTCGCAAGGCTCCCCTTCAATCACCCCCTCTACATCCTCTACTCCTCCGGAACCACGGGCCTGCCTAAATGCATGGTGCACGGTGCAGGCGGCACCCTCATTCAGCACCTCAAAGAACACCTCATCCACACCGATCTCTCCCGCAGCGACCGCATCTTCTACTTCACAACCTGTGGCTGGATGATGTGGAACTGGCTCGCCAGCGCACTGGCCACCGGAGCAACCATCATCCTCTACGACGGAGCGCCTCTCGCCAAAGCATCGAGAGCAGGAAGCGGCCAGAACAATCCCGGCCACGATCTGATATGGCAGATGGCAGAAGAAGAACGCATCACTGTCTTTGGAACAAGCGCCAAGTATCTTGCCCTCGCCGAGAAGGAAGGGATCAAACCAGGACGAGAACGTGACCTCTCAGCACTCAAGGCAGTGCTTTCAACCGGAAGCCCGCTCGCCCCGCTTTCCTTCGACTACGTCTACCGCGACATCAAGAGCGATCTCCTCCTGAGTTCTATCAGCGGCGGTACCGACATCGTTTCGTGCTTTGCAGCAGGCAATCCCGCAGGACCTGTATGGCGCGGAGAGATTCAGGCCGCTTCACTGGGAATGGATGTCGCGATCTTCGACGATAACGGCACGGCCCTTAAGCCGGGCGAGCAGGGCGAACTCGTCTGCCGAAAGCCCTTTCCGTCGATGCCGGTGAGCTTCTGGAACGACCCGGATGGCTCCAAGTACCGCTCTGCGTATTTTGACCACTACCCCGGGGTGTGGCGCCACGGCGATTGGGCGCACTTTACCGAGCACGGTGGAGTAGTCATAACGGGACGCAGCGACGCCACCCTCAATCCCGGCGGCGTGCGCATCGGTACCGCGGAGATCTACCGCCAGGTCGAGAAACTCGATGAGGTCGTGGAAAGCCTTGTCGTCGGACAGGAGATCAGCAGCGCGGGGGATCGTGACGTCCGTATAGTTCTGTTCGTGCGACTGCGAGAGGGTTTTGCGCTGGACGACGAGCTCAGAAATCGTATCAAAGCACAGATTCGTGAACACACGAGCCCGCATCATGTGCCCCGCGTCATTACTCAGGTAGCTGACATCCCTCGAACGATCTCAGGGAAGATCACAGAACTCGCCGTTCGTGAGGTCATACACGGGCGTCCAGTGCGGAACATCGAAGCTCTGGCCAATCCTGCATCGCTCGATCTCTTTCGCGACCTTCCGGAACTGAGCACGACATAGGATTCTCTCGATATGGCGAGCGGATGCTCTCGCCGCTTAGCCCTCCGAACTCATCTCGGCGATGCTGCGCGCGATTCGATCCACGGATTCGCGTAGCTCTCGCGAACGTTTGTCGGAATAGCGTCTGACGCCAATTCGGGCCCCGACGTACGACAGACCAGCTATGGCAAACATCGCTGAAAAGCCGATTAGCGGGCTCTGAGTGGCGTTTATCAGAATACCCGCGGCGGCACCGCCTACACCTCCTCCAACTCCCCCCGCCACTCCTCCAACAATGCCGGCGGCCAACTGCCGGATGTCTTCAAAGGCCCGAATGGTTGTACGGCCGTTTCGCGGCGTGATGGTGACCTGTAGCTTGCGCTGGTGAGATCCGGCTACGGATGGTGGCTCCGCGGTAAAGGTGATGGTCCGGCCGACTGCTCCCGGAGTACCAAATTCTCCAAAGCATCGTCTCAGCTCGTCGACTAACGCCCCCATGTCCGAGGGCCGGAGCTCGCCGTCGACGACGGCTTCATACTCGAGACGAGTTCGCGCTCCCAGCCAGACGTTAGGCTTTTCGAGCATGGCGGCTCCGGCCTTTACCAGACTCCCGCCCGGCGTCGTGGTGACGCCCGGATCGCGTTCAGCGAGCGCACGTTCCACGTACTTGCGGTCTATCCCAGCCTCCTGCGCGGCCGCCAACACGTCATTCATGCGGTAGCCTTCAGTGAGTCGGGCAGCGGGTGCTGCTCGTGAACGTACAGGCGTGACCCGCGGCGGAGTCGGAGGAGTGTGTTGACCGGTCATTTGCTGCAAGAGCGCCGCCCGCTCCCAGACGTTGTTTGCCTCCTCGGATGAGAGCACAGCCTCCCTGGGAGTGGGGGCCACAGAGTGTGACGCTACATCGGCAGTGCGCAGTGCTTCTATCAGATCTGCTGCGGCGAGGTAACGATCGTCTGGGCTTTTGCTGAGCAGCTTGTCGATGATCGCGGCTACATCCGAAGGGATGCTCGGAACCACGGACTTGAGCGAAGGAGGCCGCCGCGTCACATGGGCCACCAGCACTGCCGACGCCGCCTCGTTGTCAAAGGGAAAACGGCCACTCAACATGTAGAAAGCAAGCACACCCAGGGCGTAGAGGTCACTCCTGCCGTCGAGAGACTCCCCATTGACCTGTTCTGGACTCATGTAGTGGACCGTACCGAGCACCGTGCCAGTGGCGGTAAGCGGAGCGGTTTCAGCCAGGCGCGCAATGCCGAAATCGGTAACGCGCGCTGAGCCCGTTGAGGAATCAATCAGAATGTTTTCTGCTTTTATGTCGCGGTGTACCACGCCGTGGTGATGCGCGTAATCCAGTGCGCCTGCTACATCCTTGAGCAACGAAACCACCAAAAGCGCTGGCAGCGGACCCTTGGCACGAACCAATTGGGCGACGGAACCTCCGTCCACATAGCCCATTACAAAAAACACCTCGCCACCCGCTTCGGCCGCGTGGTAGATCGGCACGATGTTCGGATGCGAGAGTGCGGCGGCTGTTCGCGCTTCTCTAAGAAAACGCTCTCGAATCTCGGGGTCGTCAGAGAGGTGGTATGGGAGAGTCTTGATTGCGACTCGTCTGTCCAGGCGCAGGTCGAGGGCTTCGAGTACCACGCCCATTCCGCCACGACCAAGCTCACGCTCGATCCGGTACTGCTGGGCGAGTACCTCAGATAGCCTCTCGAATTCGGGCGAAATGGCTGGAGTCACCAGGGAGGGTCGGGTGGTGGGACGGGCCCGTTTTATTGGGAAGATTTATGGCGCTGATCGGAGCAGCCAGGGACCGCTCCACGGCAGAAAGTAGACCCCAGATTGCAGGCTCAGGAAGTGCAGGGAGTCAGGACGCATGGTCATCTCATGTATTTCTGCACACTCATTAGATTGGCCAATTGGGCCCTGCGCGACGCTCTGGCTGAGCGAACGGGCGACTGGTCCGACTGTTCCCAAGGTTGCTGGCTGTACTGACGCTACACTGTAACGCGAAAAGCTAGAGGATCTTACCATGGCTACATCAACCGCACCTTCGATCGAATCCACGCAGGACACCTTTCCGATCAACGGCACGGACTTCATTGAGTTCTACGTAGGAAACGCCAGACAATCTTCACATTACTATCGGACGGCCTTTGGATTCGAACTGGTAGGTTACCGTGGTCCGGAGACGGGCATACGGGACCGGGCGAGCTACCTCCTGGTACAGGACAAACTTCGCTTTGTCTTTACCACTCCGCTCAATCCTTCGAGTGCGATCGCGGCGCATGATCAACGCAATGGTGATGGTGTGCGCGATATCGCGTTCTGGGTGGATGATGCGCGCGACGCCTATGCGAAAGCCATCGAGCGCGGGGCGGAGTCGGCATACGAGCCCACGGTTCTTGAAGATGATGGCGGAAAGGTGATCATTGCCGGTATCCGTACCTATGGAGACACGATCCATTCCATTGTTGAACGAAGAGACTACAAGGGCCTCTTTTTACCAGGGTTTGTTCCCGCAAGCTCGCCGTACAAACCGACGGGCACAGGTCTCAAGTATGTGGACCACTGTGTCGGCAACGTAGAGTTGGGCAAAATGGACGAGTGGGTGGGCTTCTATTCGCGGGTGCTTGGTTTTCACAACCTTCTTACTTTCGACGATAAAGACATCTCCACCGAGTATTCGGCGCTGATGTCAAAGGTCATGTCAAATGGAAACGGCCGCATAAAGTTTCCGATCAACGAACCTGCCGCGGGCAAGAAAAAATCCCAGATTGACGAATATCTGGAGTTCTACGGTGGGCCTGGTGTGCAGCATATTGCCATAGCAACTGACGACATAATCGGGACCGTGACCGAGCTCATGTCGCGCGGTGTGGAGTTTTTGCGAACGCCGACGACTTACTACGATGACCTGCTGCAGCGAGTTGGTCACATCGACGAAGATCTTGAGCCGCTAAAGAGGCTCGGTATTCTCGTCGATCGGGACGATGAAGGCTATCTGCTGCAGATCTTCAGTCGTCCCGTGCAGGATCGCCCCACGCTCTTTTATGAGATAATCCAGCGTAAGGGCGCCAAGAGCTTCGGGAAGGGGAACTTCAAGGCGCTCTTTGAGTCCATTGAACGCGAACAGGCCGCGCGCGGCAACCTCTGATCATGCCGATCTACCACTCTCTTGGGAGTTTCCCCAAAAAGCGTCACACAGTGTTCCGTCGGCCCGACGGTGGGCTCTATGCCGAGGAACTCATGGGGCACGAAGGATTCGTCGGTACATCGTCGTTGCTCTACCACACGCATCCGCCTACCACGGTAAAGTCAGCTCGGCGCGTCAAAGACGTTGTGTGGGAAGCCGACGACGACACTTCACTCCGCCACCGGCACTTTCTAACAGCCCGTGCCCGGAAGGGTGGAAGTCCGACACTCGATCGCATCCCTCTCCTGTTCAACAAGGAGATCGCGATGCTCTACGTCGAGCCCGACGAGGTGGACGCGCACTTCTACAGGAATTCGCAGGCCGACGAAGTTATCTACGTGGTGGAAGGCAAGGGGGTGCTGGAGTCGGTCTTTGGGGACATGCCGTACCAGCAGGGTGACTACGTAGTCGTGCATCGTAATATCCTGCACCGCTGGCGCATGGACTTGTCGGCGCCTAACAAGTTTGTGGTGTTTGAGAGTCGCGGTCATATCAGATGGCCCAAGCGTTATCGCAACGAGTTTGGCCAGTTGCTCGAAGGGGCCCCGTTTTCGGAGCGCGACATCAGGCGGCCTAACGAGCTCCGAGCGCATGACGAAAAGGGCGACTTCCCCCTTCTCGTAAAACAATACGACGCCATCAATGAACTGGTACTCGATCACCATCCCTTTGATGTGGTGGGCTGGGACGGCTATTTCTATCCATGGATCTTCAACATCAACGATTTTGAACCAATCGTTGGGCGTATACACCAGCCTCCACCGGTCCATCAGACTTTTCAGGGCGATGGCTTTGTAATCTGTTCTTTCTGCCCTCGGCCATACGACTTTGATCCCAACGCCGTGCCCGCTCCCTACAACCACTCCAACGTGGATTCGGACGAAGTTCTCTTTTACGCGTCTAGCGAGTTCATGAGTCGCAAGGGGATCGAGTACGGCTCAGTCACGCATCACCCGGATGGTTTGCCGCATGGGCCACATCCGGGGCGCGCCGAGGCGAGTATTGGTGCCAAATACACCAATGAACTGGCCGTGATGATGGACTCTTTTAGACCGCTACAGGTGGCCAAAGCTGCAACACCTTTTGAGGATCCGCGCTACCATCAGAGTTGGGTAGAGCAGCAGCACGCCGAGTTCAATCCACCCAC
>CAZYTS010000195.1:0-6316 GCA_964649855.1 uncultured Gemmatimonadaceae bacterium | reverse complement strand
GGCACCGGCGTTGCAGAAGCTCCGACCTCTGGAGTCATCGCAGCGGGTAGCTCGCTAAGACTCGATGCAGTGGACAAGGTTTGCACCAACACGAACAAGATCGGTGACAGGTTTACTGCAACAGTTAATCAGGCTGTTACGGGAACCAACGGTGTGACAATTCCATCTGGAGCGAACGTCACGATCGAAGTAACTGAACTCAAGCGAAGTGAAAACACCAACGATCAGATCGTTATGGGCTTCCGTGTGATCAACGTGGCGTTTGGTGGAAAGACGTACCCAATGGAAGGCGACGTACAGTCGGCGGTGATTGATCGCGTACGAGCTTCATCCGCTGGCAACGATGCCAAGAAGGTCGTAGGTGGTGCCGTTGCTGGTGCCATCATCGGCCAGGTACTCGGCAAGAACCGCAAGGGTACGCTCATTGGTGCGGCTGCGGGTGCGGCAGCAGGTGGTGCGTCAGCTGCAGCTACGGCCAATTATGAGGGCTGCGTCAATCCGGGGGCGGACATCGTAGTGAATCTGACCTCGCCCCTGACTGTGGCGACGAGTTAGCAGTTAGACGCGCTGAGAATATGAGGTGCTGAGGGGCCGCTATACCAGGCCCCGCAGCCCTCAGTTAGAGGTGCTGGTAGGGGCTGGTAATAGAAGGGCGCCGGGGGGGGCTGCGATACTCAGCCTCCCAGCCTCCCAGCTTCCCAGCCTCCCACCGTTAGCTTCCGCTCGTTCCTCCCGTACCGCCTCGGCGAGGTTCGCTGACGCCGACCCAGCCGTTTTTCACTCGCATGACGGCGTTTACGTTCGCGATTCCGCCGATATAGCGGATGCCGTGCCCCATGGCACGCAGCGAATCCTCCACACCAGGCAGAAGTCCATTGGTCTCGATGACCAGCGTATCCGGGAGTGCCTGATGATGCAACCGGGGCGCACGCATTGCATCTGCAAGTGACATGCGGTGATCGATAACGTTGAGGATCACCTGCGATGTAGCTGTGATGATTCTCGGTCCGCCTGCGGCTCCAACGACAAGCAGCAACTCACCATCGGGATCCAGAACAATAGTTGGTGACATGGCGCTCAGCATTCGCTTGCCGGGCGCTATTGCGTTCTGCTCGTATTGAACGAGGCCGAACATGTTGGGTTTGCCGGGGGCGGTGGCAAAGTCGTCCATCTCGTCATTCATAAAGAAGCCGACGTTCTTGAGATAGACTCCTGAGCCGTAACCGTTGTTGATCGTCGTCGTCGTGGCAACCGCGTTTCCCTTGTCGTCCACGACAGAGTAGTGCGTGGTATGCATTCGGTCGACGATCTGTTTGCCATCCGTGGGGGTTGGCGTCTTCCGCCTGGGGTCGATGGTTGCGGCAAGCTTGCGGGCGTATTCCTTGCTCGTGAGTTGGTCGAGTGGTACGTCGACAAAAGCAGGGTCAGCGAGCTTGCTGTTACGATCAATAAAAGCGCGCTGGTAGGCGGAGCCGAGTATGTGTGCGTAGGAGGCCGTACCCCAGGCGGGGAGAGCATCCCATGTTTCCAGCATGTTGAGCGTTTCCGTTATGGTAATCCCGCCCGAAGAGGCCGGAGGCATGGTAAAGAGCGTGTAGCCCCGGTACTTGCTCTCGATGGGGGTTCGCCATTCAGGTTTGTAGCGCTGCAGATCTTCTTTGGTGATGATTCCACCGCCGGCTTTCATGGCGGCCACCAGTGAATCGCCCACTTCGCCGCCATAGAGTGCCTTTGGGCCTCGCTCTGCAATGAGCGTAAGCGTGCGAGCCAGGGCAGGCTGTTTAAACAACGTGCCGGGCTTGATGGCCGATCCGTTCTCATAAAAGACGTCACGTCCATCAAACGCGGTGATGTATCGTCTGGACGACTCCAGCGATTGGTAAAGGGCTGAGTCTACTACAAAACCGTCCCGTGCAAGTCTAATGGCAGGTTCCATGACCTTGGCCAGGGGCATGCTGCCGTACCTGACCAGCGCTTCCGCCATTCCCGCAACTGAACCAGGAACTCCCGAGGCGCGATATCCAACGATGCTTTCCCTGGTTGGGTTACCGTCGGCGTCGAGGTACATGTCGCGGTGCGCGGCCAATGGCGCAACCTCACGGTAGTCAATCGAAGCCGATCTGCCGTCGGCCATGCGAATGACCATAAAACCTCCGCCACCCAGGTTCCCAGCTACGGGATAGGTGACCGCCAGGGCAAAGCCCACGGCAACGGCGGCGTCTACCGCATTTCCTCCCGCTTTGATGATCTCATTGCCCGCGTCTGAAGCGCGCTGCTCATTGCTGGCAATCATGAAATGGGAGCCGAAGGACGCGCTTTCTCCAGCCTTGAAGCGCCAGTCTGCTGGAAAGACCACGCTCTGTCGCTCGGGGATTGCTGCGGAGACTGCCCCAACCTGCGCTGCACCCCTGCAGGCAACTGCAGTGAGCAGAAGGATTGGGGCGATGAACCTAGTGAGCTGCATAGTCAGGGTGTCAGAGTTGCAAACAGTGGTTTGTCAGAAACCGACCCGAAGTCCCAACCGAGTCGTATGATGCTGTGTAAGCCGTCCGTGACCAGGAAACTGCAGGGAACGTTCGTGCAATGTACTTAGGTACTCCTGCATCAGAATTACCTGCCAGTCCTCCGCAAATGAGTAACCCCAACCATAGCCAAGACTGAAGGCAAAATCGGTGTTTCCAGATACAGGTTCGAGCTTCTGGCGCGGGGATACCTGCTCAAAATTGGAGTACCGCAAAGCTCCTGCAAAGAACTCCAGTATCTGGTGAAACGACTGACCGCCTCCCCACCTCACCAGCGCTCCGTAGCTCGCCACGGTCGCATCGGCAGCGCAGCCATTGCACGTCCCGCCGGTGGAGTTATAGCTGAGGGGGAGTCTCGAGTAATTGAAGGCTACGCCGACGGCTAGCCGGTTGGGGAACTCCCGCTCCAGGGTTCCTCGGATCATCCAATTGGTATCAAAGTTCCAGGTCGAGGCGGAAGCGTCATCGGCGACCGAGCCGCCGAATACCATTCCACCCCACGCTGAGGCAAACCATTTGGGTGGATCGTTGTCTTCGACCCGAAGCTGAGCGTTGGCGGTTGCGGAGGTCGCTGCCACCATAAGGACGGTCAGAAACGGCGTTGCCAGTCGGCGCATAAGATGCTGGTTGTGAGCGCAAAAAGCGCCTTGGTAAGTTACCCTTGAGTTCCCGATTTCCGCCTCAACCCCCGCAAAGCGAACGCGTGCCAGGCCCTTCTGAGATCCCTGAACTCCGAATTACCGAGCGCCGCAATCCGCGCACGGCCTCAATCGATCTGGCGAGCGCGATCGAGATCGTCGATCTGATGAACACCGAAGATCGTTCGGTCCCCGATGCGGTGGCCTCGTGCCGCAGCGAGATCGCTCGCACTATCGATGCTGTTGAGGCGGCTTTTCGCAACGGGGGACGGCTTTTCTATGTAGGCGCCGGGACTTCTGGAAGACTTGGGATACTGGACGCGAGCGAATGCCCACCAACGTTCGGAAGCGATCCGGAGCTGGTGCAGGGAATAATTGCGGGTGGGGAGCGGGCGGTGTTTCAAAGCCAGGAGGGTGCCGAAGATCATCCCGAAGACGGTGCTGCCGCGATCGACAAGGTTGGGATAGTAGCACGTGACGTGGTGGTAGGGATCGCGGCGTCCGGCACGACTCCGTTTGTGCGTGGTGCTCTGGTACGCGCCAGAGAACTGGGTGCCACCACCGTCATAGTGGCCTGTACGCCTATCGACCCTGCCTTCGCGGCCGGTGTATCGACAACGATCATCGCAATCGTCGGTCCCGAGGTGGTCACAGGCTCCACTCGCCTTAAGGCGGGGACCGCGACCAAGATGATCCTCAACATGATTACGACCGGGGCAATGATTCGTATTGGCAAAACGTACGGCAATCTTATGGTTGATCTGCGTGCCACAAACCTCAAGCTGAAAGACCGTAGCGAACGGATGCTGATGGAGGTTTGTGGTGTGACTCGCGATCAGGCCCGCGAGCTGCTGGCGGGATCGGGCGGAAGCGTCAAGGTAGCCATAGTGATGCAGAAGCTTGGGTTGGGTCGCGACGAGGCTTTGGAAGCGCTGGAACGCGGTGGTGGGATCATAAGACGGATTGCAGGTGGCCCTCCTCCGGTTGTGACAAACGATGTCTGAGGATGCCAGGTCACAGACGGGGTCAGCGCGCGTAGTAGCCGGCCTCATGTCGGGCACCTCTCTCGACGGCATCTCGGCGGCTGTCGTGAGGTTTGCCGAAGAAGGAGACGGCTCCTTGAAGCACCTAACGAGTGAACTCCTCGCCTACGATGTTGTGGAGTACACGCCGGAGCAACGCGCGCGACTGGCGCGCGCGCTGGAAGGAGCGAGTGCGGAGGAATACTGCCGCATCAACGCGGACCTCGGAGAGTGGCTGGCTCGTGCGGCGATTAATGTGATTGCGCAGTCTGGAGTGGCTCGCAAGGACGTGGCCGCGATCGCGTCTCACGGTCAGACAATCTGGCATGTGCCCGGTCACAGCACGTGGCAGACGGGTGAAGCCGCGGTGATCGCCGAGCGAACCGGATTGCCGGTTATCAGCGACTTTCGTGTGCGAGATGTCGCGGCAGAGGGGCAGGGGGCACCGCTTGTTCCCATTGCTGATGCGTTACTGTTTTCCGCCCCGCGTTCCTGGCGTGCGCTTCAGAACTTTGGAGGAATCGGCAACGTAACGATCGTGCCGCCCGGGGGTGAGTTGGCCGGTGTTCGCGCCTTTGATACTGGGCCGGGCGTTGTGATTATCGATGGAGTAACCCGGCTACTGGAGCCGTCGCTGCGCTTTGACCGCGACGGCGAAATTGCGAACCGTGGCGAGGCGATAGGTGGGGTGGTCGAGGCCGCATTGCAGGAGCCGTATTTCAGGGCGCCGCCGCCCAAGTCTACGGGGCGCGAACTCTTCAACGCTGCGTACATTGCCCGGTTCATAAGTGAATGCCGAGCCCAAAGGGAGAATGCAACTACTGCAGATGTTGTGGCGACGGCCGTGCAATTCACTGCGGCGTCTGTAGCTGACAGCTTCAGCCGTTTTGTGCCAGAGCCGGTGACGGAGCTTCTGGTATCGGGGGGCGGCTCGCGCAATCCAGTACTGATGCGTGAGCTTGCCAGAAGACTCGGGGAGGTGCAGGTCAAGCGCTTTGACGACGAGTTCTTTGACGCTGAGGCCAAAGAGGCGGTAGCCTTTGCGTTGTTAGGCTGGCTTCACCTCGAGGGCCGGCCCGGCAACGTACCTGGAGCCACCGGAGCGCGCGGGCCGCGCGTACTCGGCAAACTTACTCCTGCCTGACAGTCGGCGGATCAGCCCGAGAGCCGGTCCCAGAAGCGCCAGAGAAGGAAGAGTCCCAGGAGAACGGCTGCAGCCACCAGACCAGCGCGCAGCATTGCTGTTTGCTGCTGGCGTTTTTCGCGTTGTTCCAGCGGCACGACGGGGAAGGGCTCGACAGGAGTACCGCGTATCAGCTGCTCGGTACGTTCTCGCAGCATGGTATCGAGTTGAGCCGCGTCGTCAGGGGCGCCTCCCGCGTTCGTCCGTTCGTAGGCGCGGTGGCCGACCTCGTCCTCCTGCGAAGGACGCTTGAGACCGGCGCCGTCAAAGCGGGCTGCTACTACCGTGATGTTGTCTGGACCCCCGAGTTCGTTGGCAAGGGATACCAGTCGCTTGCAGAGTGAGGGAAGGTCTGGTGCCTCGCGAGCTGCACGGCCTATTTCGTCGGCTTTGACAATTCCGGAGAGACCATCGGAGCAAAGGAGAAGTGTATCTCCCCTTCTGATCTTCTGGTGCGTGAGGTCGATCTTGATATTGGCTTCGGGACCTAAAGCCTGGAGGATAATGTTCCTCCGCTCGCTGAGCTCAGCTTCTTCTGCGGTTATTTCGCCTGCTTCTACGAGCTTCTGGATGAGGGACTGGTCTTTGGTGAGCTGGCGGACTTCACCTTCTCGAACGAGATAAGCGCGCGAGTCTCCCACCTGTGCGAGGTAGAGAGTGTCGCCAAGGAGTCCTCCAATCGTGGCGGTCGTACCCATGCCTCTGAGCTCTGTGTGCTCGGCTGCATAGCGATAGATCACGCCGTTGGCGGTCTGCGTTGCTCCTTCGAGCCTTTCGACGAATCTGTCGGGAGAATTGTCGTCGAGGGTGCTCCAGTGTTCGCGCAGGTAGCGCAGTACCACATCGACAGCGGTCGCGCTGGCGAGCTCTCCAGCTGCGGCACCACCCAGTCCGTCGGCGACCATGAAAAGGAGCCCG
Organism: uncultured Gemmatimonadaceae bacterium; assembly: GCA_964649855.1. Taxonomy (GTDB): domain Bacteria; phylum Gemmatimonadota; class Gemmatimonadetes; order Gemmatimonadales; family Gemmatimonadaceae; genus CAZYTS01. Next base: position 33 of record CAZYTS010000195.1, on the reverse strand, counting down.
TGCGAACCAAGTCGTTGCTGCACGGGTCCGTCA
>CAZYTS010000194.1:0-6326 GCA_964649855.1 uncultured Gemmatimonadaceae bacterium | reverse complement strand
TTCAGAACATGGTGGCTTCGCGCCGGACACGACGACTATCCGTCGTGGGCCTTTTCTACCATGGCCAACGAAATCACTTCTGGCTTTGCTGACTTTGGTCAGTTGGAACTCTCGGCGGAGCCCCGCTCCGCATGGAACAACAGCCCTGTAAACGCGCGCAGCAATGTGAGCGAGGGCCCGTGGTACGACCTCTACGCCACCATCTCGGCAGTAACAGACGCAGTTATTGCCATCGACGGTGGACTTGAGATCAGAGATCAGGCAAGCACTGATCGCGCACGCGCCTTTGGCAAGTTCATGCAGGGGTTGGCGCACGGTTACCTGGCAATGTACTTCGACTCTGCGTTCGTGGTGGACGAGAAGCTACAGCTCGATACCATTAGCGTACCACAGCTGCATCACTACACGTTCGTTGCGAACGAGGCGGTCAAACAACTCGACTCAGCAATCGCCATCGCATCGCGCACCAGCTTCAGCTTCCCGGACGACAGCTGGATGTTCACCTCCATGAACAGCGCTCAGTTCGCCCGGCTGGCCAACTCATTTGCGGCGCGCATTCTTGTCTACACGGCAAGAACAGCTGCCGACCGGGCAGCGATTGACTGGGATGAGGTCATTGCCCGAGTCGATGCCGGAATTACCAGTGACTTTGCCCCAAGTGCTGTCCCGGACATTCTCTGGGATGATTGGAAGCGTCTCGTAGCGAGACTTCGCACAGCAGGTCGTCCCAGTGACTTTGGACGGCCGAGTTACTGGCTCGTTGGTCCGGCTGACTCAACCAATGGCTTCGTAAATTGGGTGGCCGCCCCCGTGGCGAGCCGAGTCGGATTCCAGCTGCGCACTAAAGACCGGCGTATTCAAGGAGACGGCGGACCGGATTCGCCCGGCACATACATTGGCTTCAACCAGAACAACATCTTTACTGCAAGCCGAGGAACGTACCGGTATTCGTGGTACTACTTCCATCGCTATGGTACTGGAACTAGCTGGCAGAACGGGCCGCAGCCTGCAATGCTTGTTGCAGAAATGAACCTGCTCAAGGCAGAAGCTCTGCTGCGCAAGGGAGACGCTGCCGGCGCAGCGGCACTCATCAACATTACGCGCACAGCAAATGGCCAGCTTCCGCCAGTTGGGGTCGATGGTCCACCCGACGAACCCGGTTGCGTTCCACGCCAGATGAACGGCGATTGCGGCAGTCTCTGGGACGCGCTGCGTTACGAAAAGCGCATCGAGGGCGTTGGTGTAAGCGGCGTGATTGCGTTCATGGATGCCCGCGGCTGGCAGATGCTACCCGAGAACACGGTGCTTCAGCTACCCGTGCCAGGCTCCGAACTGGCGGTATTGCAGCGCACGCTTTACACCTACGGCGGACCTGGTGGTCAGTCGAGCGCGGCTGCGCCCGACCCCGAGCGTTGTCCGGCTGGTTACAGTTCGCCCAGGTGTCCCTGAAGCAAAGCTCATGTAACGCGGTAGGGTAACGCCTACATTACAGGTGCAGGGTCTCGGTCGAGGCCCTGCACCTTGCTCTTTCTAGGCTGGCACACACGGAATACATTGGCGCCAAGTCGACCAGCGCCTCTCTGGCAGGGCAGGAGCAGGCAAACCGGTCAAACCTCTGATATCGAGAGACGCCTATGCGTGATCTGCTTCAGGACATTGGCTACAGCCTCAGATCCTTGCGACGATCGCCCGGCTTTACCGTGGGAGTGGTGCTGACGCTCACACTGGGCCTCGGCGTCAACATGGCAATGTTCAGCTTTCTGGATGTTGTCTTTCTGAGGCCGCCGGCAGGAGTTGCGGAGCCTGATCAGGTACGCAGGGTCTGGACGGAAATTCGTTTCCGTACGGGCTCCCAGTTCTGGTCGGGCTTTTCGTATCCGCAGTACGCAGGGGTTGAGTCTGCCGTGGGCGACAGGGTGGAGACGGCGCTTTACCTTGCGCCGTCGTCAGTTCGCTATGGTACGGTAGAGAGTGAGGCAACGGCTCACGCTTCCTACGTCACCAACGCGTACTTCAATCTGTTAGGCGTCAGGCCGGCACTGGGCCGTTTCTTTACGGAGGAAGAAGACGAACTGGGCTCGGGCGCGGAGGTAGCGCTTGCGAGCTACAATTTCTGGCAACGCGAACTTGGCGGAGATCGGGGCGCGTTAGGCAGGGAACTCCTCGTCAACGGTCGTCCATTTACCCTGGTTGGAATTGTTGAGCGGGGGTTCAATGGAGTTGACCTGGATGCAACTGACTTGTGGATCCCGATTGCGTCGCAGCCAATGCGAGGGGGGAGAGCGTGGTGGCATTCTCACTCCGTGAACGGATTTCAGATACTCGTTCGTCCGCACGGCACAATTAGTGACGAGGCGCTGGAGCAGCGGCTTGCGACTGGGTTGCACACCGGGGACGCGCTACGAGCGCCGAGGGATACGGCAAACGCGGTGCGCGTGGGCTCGATAATAACGGCGCGTGGTCCCGGCAACCTCGACCAGGAAGTCAGAATCGCAGCGCGAATCGCTGGCGTTACTGGGATCGTGCTTCTGATTGCCTGTGCAAATGTGATCAATCTTCTCATGGCGCGGGCCGTACGCCGGCGACGGGAAATTGCCGTGCGTCTTGCCATGGGAGTGTCTCGACTTCGATTGGCGCGACTGATTCTAACGGAGACCCTTATACTGTCGCTCGCTGCCGCCTTGGGAGCTGTTGCAGCGGCCAGTTGGGGTGGCATTCTCCTTAGAACGTTGCTTCTGCCGGAAGTGAACTTTGGAGAGTCCTCCGCCCCGTTGCACTGGCGGGTGGGGTTATTGGCGTTGTCGTTGGGAGTGTTGGCAGGGCTGGTAGCGGGATTGCTGCCCGTTGTTCAATCGCTCAAGACAGAAGTAACTGGAGCGCTCAAGGCTGGAGGTTCGGACGTTCAGTCCAGGCGCTCGCGCGTCCAGCCTGCACTCGTTGTGGTTCAAGCCGCGCTTTCTGTGGTGCTGCTTGTCGGCGCTGGCCTGTTCATACAGAGCTTGCGTAACATCCACGGCCTGCGTACCGGATACGACGCGGATCAGCTGGTTTTTGGCGCCGTTAGGTTTGACACTCGCGATTCCGTGCGCGAAGCCAACATGACTCAGCCGTTCCTCGCGTTGGCGCAACAGCTTCGTGGCTCGCCAGCCGTAGAGGAGCTTGCGCTGGTGAGCATGGCTCCCACGCGAGGCTTTCGGATGATGTCGTTCCACCCGGACGTTGACACGACGCAGTATCCCAAGCCCTTTGCTCCGTTCAGTGTGGTTTCTCCGGGCTACTTTTCAACCATGGGAATGCGTCTTCTCAGCGGGACAGACTTTCCCAACGCAGTAGGCGAGGCAATGCCAAGGGTCGTAATCGTCAACGAAGCGATGGCCGAGGCTCAGTGGCCGGGGATGGAAGCCATTGGGCACTGCATGCGTTTTGGCGACCCGACAGGAGATGAGTGCTACACTGTCATTGGCGTTGTTGAGACAGCGATGTTCGACAAACTCCTCGAAGAGCCTCAGCCGCAGTACTACCTGCCAATGGGGAGTGAACCTGAAGAGGCGCTCCCCTGGTTCGGAACCCTTGTGGTGAAAGCCAGGCCAGGTGCTGTTGAGGCGGTCAGCGCGCAGCTACGACAGAGTATTCGAGAGACTTTCCCTGGTGGACGTGCTTCGATCGAGACGTTGCAGCATTATTTCGAGCCCCTTTACCGACCGTGGAGACTCGGTGCTTTGCTCTTTACTACCTTTGGACTCCTGGCGTTCGTAGTTGCTGCGATAGGCATCTATAGCACTGTGGCTTACGGAGTGGCTCAACGCACACGGGAGTTTGGTGTTCGTGCCGCGCTAGGCGCTCGTGCTCCTGATATCCTTCGTCAGGTGGTTGGAGGAAGCTTGAGGAGCGTGATTGTTGGAGTATTGGGCGGAGTCGCCCTATCTCTCGCTGGCGGGCGGCTTGTGGCGTCGCTGCTCTATGGAATAGAGCCGGGAGACCCTGCAGTCATGGTTGCAGTTGGTGTGCTCCTGCTTGGTGTGGCTGCGGCGGCAGCGGCGGGACCCGCCTGGACTGCATCACGTGTAGATCCGGCGTCTGCTCTCAGGTCGGACTAGCGTCGTTTTCACGTTTGTGTTGTGTCGGCCGCGTTTCCCCGGTGTAACTGGGAACGCGGCCGTTTGCTATCGACGCTTGTCGTCTGGCGGTGGCGGTCACTCCGACACTGTGCATCACGTGTGACGAACGGTTCGTCAACGCGTTGAAACAACGATCAGTGACGTTTTCGTCCAAGAACACGAGCCGCGCATTCTGCGCTACTCCTGGTGACTTTGACGACAATCTGGTCTGGAGGTCGTGATATGACTAACCATTTGCTGCTTGCTTTGGCTTTTGCCGCTTCACCTGTATCGACGCCATCTGCGCAACCGACTGTGGCGGCCGTGGTGACCGATTCGGCAGATATGCAGTCGGCGCTGGATCGCGCCGAGAAGCTGACGTTTGCGGGGCGTATTGGCGAGGCGCGGGCTATTTACCGCAAGTTGATCGATGACGCGCGAGAGGCCGGGGAGTATGCACGTCAGCCGCTGTGGCATCTAACGATGCACTACTTGCATCTCAACGACAATCGCAACGCTGCTGCGACGCTGGACGAACTGGCTCGGCAATCGAACAAGTTTGGCGATCCCTCGATGGAACTGAGGGCCACGTTTGAGGCTGCAATTCTCTGGACCAAGAGCAAGGAGCCTGGCTATACGGAGGCGCGTGCGGAGCGGATCAAGGATCTGCTCAAGTCGCCCGTGATCGCGGAGGCTGAGAAGCGGGAGTTCAAGCGGCGCATGATCTGAGGCAGCAAGTGCTGCGGAATTCCTAAGAGGCGGCGCGCCACACTGTGGTGCGCCGCTTTCTATGATTCGGCTGCATTCGATTAAGAACTCCAGCTGCACGGAAGGGCCGTCGCCTTTCCGACCGACCGAGATGGGGAAATGACACAACTACTGGTTGCAGGTGCTTGTAGTGTCACGTGAAAAGGCAGACGCATGCATGGTTAGTTATAAAAGCAGGCAGGCTGATGCGTGAGAATCGGGCTAGGACAGCTGAACAGCGCTAGCCATCCCCTGCGAAGCGCCCAGACTGGAGTGCAAATGTTGAGTCTGCTTGATTAGTACGCCATGCGGTGCTCTTGACCAGTACCTCCTGCCATACTACTGTAGGCGCCACGGCAACGGGCACACAGTAAGAGCATGCGTGTGGTACGATGCCACTTGGCTCTAATCAGGGAAGGGCGACTTAGCGAGGGTCTTGCACACCTCGTTTTGAGACAAATGCGCCTGTCCTTCCTTCCCGTGTTGTTTTGCAGTGCGATTATCTGCCTGCCACTTGACTCCTTTGCGCAGCCAAGGACCACGATTTCTACAACTGGTTGTGCTGCTTGCGACTTGGAGCTGGTGCATGTCGCAACCTTGGGGACGACTACAGACCCCATTTCTCCGTCACATTTCCAGATTGGTGCGTCACGCGATAGCAGGGGCCGATACTATGTCGCTCCAGTGGCTGATCTTGCTGTAGTTGGTGTCTATGACAGTTCAGGGAAGTTCCTACGCACTATCGGCCGTTCCGGTGCCGGACCGGGGGAGTATGGATTTATCATGAGGGCAGAGGTGCTCAAGGGTGACTCGCTACTAGTGCTCGATGTCGCGAACAGCCGAATAACCTTGCTGTCACCTGAGTATGCGCCAATACGAAGCATCCCAATGCACGGCCGGTACATCAGAGCCTTTCGCATTTCGAGCGACGAATTTTTGGTCTATGGAGACGTGCGAAGCGCGGCGGCGGCTGGACTACCACTCCACATAATCGCGAACGACGGTAGAGTTGTCAGGTCATTTGGAAGTTTGAAGCCCGAGGTGTCTAGAGACCGACCTCAGGCACATTTGCGACATGTCGCTATTGGAAGCGATGGTGATCCATGGACTCTGAGGTATGATCGGTATGAGTTGGAGAAATGGCAACTCTCCGGCGCCCTTGCACATGCGATTTCGCGGAACGCATCCTGGTTTCCACCCTGGGACTACAGCCAGACAGTATCGCACGCTTCACCTCCTAGAGCTGTCAGCGTCGATCTCTGGTCCGATGAAGCGGGGATGTTGTGGAGCATGATTCGTGTTCCTTCGGCTCGATGGACACCATATCCCCGAAAACCCGGCGTGCGCGAACCGCCCGTGGCGCCGCTCGCATATTTCGACGAAAGCACCGATACGATCATTGAAGTCCTTGACCCGAAGTCAGGACGCTTGCTCGTATCGAAACGATACGAGCAGTACTTCTTTGGTCAAGCGAATGGACAG
>CAZYTS010000193.1:0-6347 GCA_964649855.1 uncultured Gemmatimonadaceae bacterium | reverse complement strand
TCGTGAACCCGAATCGAACATCATGAAGACCGGGTTGAAGCCACGGTTGGACTCACGCATGGCCTTGACCATCGCATCTGCGACGTCTGAGTTGGCGTGTGTCCAGGTATCTATAACTTTGTTGTATCGCTCGCCGTTTGTGATGTTGCCGGTGGCGTACGCTTTCTGGAATCGTTCGACTCTTTCTTCTGCCTCCTGGAGCAGTGACTTCTTTTCGCCCGGGATGTGCAGGTCCTCGATGCCGATAGACACACCACCGCGGGTGGCGTAGAAGAAGCCGAACTCCTTGAGCCGGTCGAGGAACTCAACGGTCCGCGAGAGTCCGCAGGCCCTGAAGGTCTCAAAAGCGAGCTCTCCAAGTGCCTTCTTTTTCATCTCGCGGTTCTGGAAGCCTACCTCGCTCGGAACGATCGCGTTAAACATCACGCGGCCGGCCGTTGTAACCACCCAGGACTTTTCGCCCTTTGATTCCGCGTAATAGCGGATCGGGGAGTGATAGCCGAGTCGCCCGGTGGCGAGTGAAAGTTCGACTTCCGAAGCTGTTACAAAAGTCCGCAGCTTGGCTATCTCCTTTGGATCTTTGGAGATCTTGTCGAAATCGCTCGGTGCCTTGGTGGCAAAGTAGCAACCAAGCACGATGTCCTGCGACGGTTCGGCAATGGGCCGACCGTCAGAGGGCTTGAGAATATTGTTGGACGAGATCATGAGGAGCCGCGCTTCGAGCTGAGCTTCGAAGGAGAGCGGCACGTGCACGGCCATCTGGTCGCCGTCAAAGTCCGCGTTGAAAGCGGCACAGACGAGCGGGTGGATACGGATGGCCTTTCCTTCCACGAGCACCGGCTCAAAGGCCTGGATACCCAGGCGGTGGAGCGTAGGCGCACGGTTGAGGAGCACGGGGTGATCCTTGATGATCTCTTCGAGAATCTCGTAAACCTCAGGGCTTTCGCGTTCCACGATCTTCTTGGCGCGCTTGACCGTTTCGGCGATTCCCTTTTCGACGAGCTTATGGATGATGAACGGTTTGAAGAGTTCCAGCGCCATCGCTTTAGGCAGACCGCACTGGTGCAGCTGCAGCTCCGGTCCGACTACGATGACCGATCGTCCCGAATAGTCCACGCGCTTGCCGAGCAGGTTCTGGCGGAAACGACCCTGCTTGCCCTTGAGCATGTCGCTCAGGGACTTGAGGGGCCGCTTTCCGCGACCGCGAATTGCCTTGGAGCGTCGTCCGTTGTCGAACAGCGCGTCGACTGCCTCCTGAAGCATGCGCTTTTCGTTGCGCAGAATGACTTCTGGAGCGCGGTGCGTGATGAGCTTTTGCAACCTGTTGTTGCGGTTGATCACGCGCCTGTAGAGATCGTTGAGGTCAGACGTGGCAAAGCGTCCGCCGTCGAGTGGTACGAGCGGGCGCAGGTCGGGCGGGATGACCGGCACAACGTCCATGATCATCCATTCCGGCTTGTTGCGCGTGCCTCCTGCGTCGCCCGAAGTCCTGAACGCATCAACGATCTTGAGCCTCTTGAGCATCTGCTTCTTGCGATGCTGCGAGGTTTCCGTGGCTACGGATTTGCGCAGAGTTTCGGCGAGTTTGTCGACGTCAATACGCTTGAGCATCTCGCGTACTGCCGGCGCGCCGATGTCTGCAAGGAAGCCAGTATCGCCTTCTTCGCGTGCCTTTATGCGCAACTCGATAAAGCGATCTTCATCGAGCAGCTCGTTAGGCCTTACTTCCTGGTTGCCGGGGTCGATCACTACATAGTTGGAGTAGTAGATGACCTTTTCCAGATCACGGAGCGTGAGGTCCAGGAGGTTGCCCATGGGAGAAGGCAACGTCTTGAAGAACCAGATGTGCGCTACGGGCACCGAAAGCTCGATGTGACCCATGCGCTCACGGCGAACCTTGCTGAGCGTTACTTCAACGCCACAGCGGTCGCAGATGACTCCGCGATAACGGATGCGCTTGTACTTTCCGCAATGACATTCCCAGTCCTTTACGGGACCAAAGATGCGCTCACAGAAGAGTCCATCCTTTTCCGGCTTGAAGGACCGGTAGTTGATGGTTTCGGGTTTGGTGACTTCACCCCAGGACCACCAGGATCTGAGCCCCTGCATTTCCAGGCGCTCGCGTTCCTTGGAATCCTTGGGTCCGCGGATCTCTTCGGGAGACGCAATGCGGACCTGGATGTAGTCGAACGATGAAGCGCGTGTCTCACGCGCGCTGCGAAAGTCGATCATCTCTTACTCCTCGCCATCGGTGCCAGGCAGGGCGCCGTTGCCGTTGCCGTCGTGCTTTGCACCCATCTTGACGTGAATGCCTAACGCTTGCAGTTCCTTAACCAGCACGTTGAACGATTCAGGCGTGCCCGGCTCCGGCAGGTTCTGGCCCTTTACTATGGCCTCGTAAACCCGGCTTCTGCCGTTCACGTCGTCTGACTTCACCGTGAGTATTTCCTGCAGTGTGTGCGCCGCTCCATACGCCTCGAGCGCCCACACCTCCATTTCTCCAAACCGCTGTCCACCAAACTGAGCCTTACCTGCCAGCGGCTGCTGCGTAACAAGTGAGTAAGGACCAATCGAACGTGCGTGGATCTTGTCGTCCACAAGGTGCGAAAGCTTGAGCATGTAGATCTCACCGATCGTCACCGGCGAAGCAAAACGCTCGCCGCTGCGGCCGTCCCTGATCCACATCTTTCCAGCAGGAGTGATTCCCGCCAGACGCATCAGTTCCACTGCAGCCTTGTCTACATCCGCCTCCGACTTGGGTCCGAGCATTGCCGCAAGCGCAGGAAGCTCCAGATCCGTCAGTACATCGGCCGGCGCACGACCACTCCGCTTCTCGACTGCCTTGAGCGCCGCACGCGCTTCGGTGCGCTCCTGCGCACTGCGCGATTCGTCGTCGGCAACCGAGGTGTGGAAGCTTTTCTGATTCTCCAGTTCACGCTCTTCGCGCTCCACCAGCTCTTTGGCGGCCTGCGCCAAAGTCTCGCGGACTCGCGTAAACACTTCACGCGTCTCGGCCGACATGCTTCGCCCGTGTAGATCATTGAGCGACGCCTCAGCAAGGAGCTCGACTCGTTCCTCGGCTCCCCGAGCGGGGCGGAAGTCCGCCACGATCGTCTTGACGTCCGAATCGCTGACCTCGAGCGGTGCTGAGCGCAGGTTGAGCGTCTGGTGCGACCAGGTGAGTCCGGCCAGCTTGAGCAGCAGACCAATCTCTCTCTCGTTGGCTCCCTGGAAGACAGGCGTCTTGGCGTAGAAGCCAAGGATGCGCGCTGCCCAGCCAAGGTGCGTTTCGAGAATCTGTCCCACGTTCATGCGCGAGGGCACGCCTAACGGGTTGAGGACGATGTCCACCGGCCTTCCATCCGGAAGGAACGGCATGTCTTCCTCAGGCACCACGCGGGCAACGATACCCTTGTTGCCGTGGCGACCCGCCATCTTGTCACCTACAGACACCTTGCGCTTCTCAGCAAGATAAACCTTGACCAGCTGGATCACTCCAGGCGGCAATTCGTCCGGCTGCAGGATGCGGTCGATCCGTTCCTCTGCGCGTTCCTCGATGCGCGCCTTTTCTTCGTTGGCTACATCGATGATCTCGCGCATCCGGTCGTTGATCTTCTTGTTCTCGACGCGGAAAGTCTTGAGGTCTATCTGAGCAAAGCGCAGGTCGCTGAGAAGCTCAGGCGAAAGCACCGTGCCGGTGTTCACCGCCTCTTCGACCGTACCGGCCTTGAGAGCCAGTGCCACAGTCTGCCCTTCGAGCAGTTCGCGCAGCTCTTCGTCGCGCACGTCGTTCACGTGCACCTTGTCCTCACCTTCGAGCCGGCGCACTTCACCGATGCGCTCGCCGCGGTCCTTTTCAACCACCTGGTCCTCGACGCGCGAGAAAATCTTGACGTCGATTACCACGCCCTCCATCCCCGGCGGAACCTTGAGGGAGGAATCCTTTACGTCCTTGGCCTTCTCACCGAATATCGCCGTGAGAAGCTTTTCTTCTGGTGAAAGCTCCGTCTCACCTTTGGGCGTGATCTTGCCAACCAGGATGTCCCCAGGCTTTACATGCGCACCTATGCGCACAATGCCGCGTTCGTCGAGGTCAACCAGCGACTCCTCGGCGACGTTGGGAATTTCCCGCGTGATCTCTTCCTGTCCGCGCTTGGTGTCGCGAACATGCAGCTCGAGCTCCTGAATGTGGATCGACGAATAGATGTCGTCCTTGACGAGGCGCTCCGACAGCACAATGGCGTCTTCAAAGTTGTGACCGTACCACGGCATGAAGGCCACGAGCACGTTCGAGCCTAACGCGAGTTGCCCCATTTCTGTAGCAGCACCGTCGGCAAGAACGTCGCCCTTTTTAACCTTCTGCCCCAGCCTTACAATGGGACGCTGGTTGATGGCCGTGTCCTGGTTGGTGCGCCAGTACTTCTTGATTTTGTAGCGATCCTGTTGCGTGAGCCTGGCCAGTGGCTTGTCGCCATCCTTACGCGATTTTTCCACAGGCGCGGCGTCAACAATTATCTCGTCTGCCGTAACCCTGGTTATCACTCCGCTGCGACGCGCTATGACAACTGCGCCGGAATCACGGGCAACCTTGTGCTCCAGTCCAGTACCAACGAGCGGCGTTTGCGGATTCAAAAGCGGAACAGCCTGGCGCTGCATGTTGGAGCCCATGAGCGCACGGTTGGCGTCGTCGTGCTCCAGGAACGGAATGAGCGCTGCCGCAATCGATACCAGCTGCTCCGGCGCTACATCCATATAGTTGATGCGGTCCGGCGGCGTTAGTGGCACGTCGCCACGCTGCCGGCAAAGCACCAGCTCGTCGGCAAACGTTCCGTCAGGATTGAGTTTGGCGTTGGCCTGCGCGATGATCGTGTCCTCTTCACGGTTGGCATCCAACCATGCGAGTTCACCGGTCACCTTTCCGTTCTTAACGATGTAGTACGGCGTCTCCACAAAACCGAGATCGTTCACCCGCGCAAAACATGCGAGCGACGTCATCAGTCCGATGTTCGGACCTTCCGGCGTTTCGATGGGACACATGCGTCCGTACTGCGAGTAGTGCACGTCGCGCACTTCAAAGCCGGCTCGCTCTCTGGTAAGACCTCCAGGCCCAAGCGCCGAAAGACGACGCTTGTGCGTCAACTCGGCGAGCGGGTTGGTCTGATCCATGAACTGTGAGAGCTGCGACGATCCAAAGAACGCCTGAATCACCGCCGAAACCGTGCGCGCGTTAACCAGATCGTCGAGGGATATCTTCTCGGGATCGGTATTGATGGACATGCGCTCCTTGACCAGACGCGCCATGCGCGAAAGGCCTACGGAGAACTGGTTGGCGATCAATTCACCTACAGAGCGGATGCGCCTATTGCCGAGGTGATCGATATCGTCGACGTGACCCCGACCTTCGTGCAGTTCTACGAGATAGCGCAGAATCGCAATGAAGTCATCTTTGGTGAGAACGGTCGTGCCAGCATCGGTATTGAGCCCCAAACGCTGGTTGATCTTGTAGCGTCCCACGCGACCAAGGTCGTAGCGCTTGGGAGAAAAGAAAAGCCGATCCAGCGCCTGCTTGGCCGTGTCCTTGTTGGGAGCATCACCAGGACGCAGAAGGGTGTAGATGGAATTGAGCGCCTTCCCTTCACCCGCCTCAGCGTCCGAAGGCCACTTGTTGCGGTCGCGCTCCTTTTCCTCGATATGCTTGGGATCGGTAGGATCCTTGGTAATCGTGTTCTTGATGAGCGCTGACTCGGCGCGGCCCGACGGCACAAATGCCTGAACCTTGCCGATTTCGGCTTTGCGGAGACGCTTAATGAGCGTCTCCTTCAGGGCCTGACCAGCATCGGCAACGACCTCACCCGTCGATGGATCGACCACGTCGTGCGATAGCACCCGCGGCGCCGGGCGCTCGCCGCGCTCGATGGCGTCGAGTTCATCGCGCAGATCAACCGTCATGTAGGACGAGAAGACCTTGACCGACTTGATTCCCTGGCGGGTGAGGCGATTCAGCACCTCTTCGGTGAGCTCGTCGCCCTCGCGCACCAGCAAGTCTGCGGCAGCACGCTCAGCAGCAGCACGCGCTTTTTTGGTCTTGGCTTTGGGGGCATCGGGATCGACGGCCTCGCCAGCAAGCGTTATGTCTTCTGCAATGATGGCCCCCAGGACTTCGCGCGTCTCGGCCCGTCCCTCACGCTTCTTGGTGAGATCAAGCGAGCGAACGGCAAAGAACAGACGCAGGATGTCGGGGTTGCCGCCATAGCCAAACGCGCGCAGCAGCGCGGTGGCCGGAAACTTCTTTTTCTTGTCGATGTGGACGTAGATCACGTCGTGGATGTCCACGGTGAACTCCACCC
>CAZYTS010000192.1:0-6660 GCA_964649855.1 uncultured Gemmatimonadaceae bacterium | reverse complement strand
TGACTCTGGATCAGAAGAGTCCAGGTTCGAGCCCTGGAGGGGCAACTCCAAGAACAAAGTCTGTTTGACGTTTTAGCCAGCGCTCCTGGTTCTGGATGAGTCGTCGAACGGCTGTACTGACAAGACCGTTGGGCTCGTTAGGCGCGATCGTCGCCTCCTGACACAGCCTGGGAGCGAGCCCCGCTCCTCCACGTACGTAGCCACCCGGATAGTAAGCCGAGATCGCCGCAGGTATAATCCCGACAAATGTCCTCCCACTTATACAGAGACCACGAGCAGCCATCGCATCTGCGCGCTCTATGCCGGAGCGAAAACGGAGTCGTGTTTGCCTGTGGCGATTGCGGCGCGATCCAGGTGCGCTTTGGCAACGTTGTGTTAGGGCTGAGCCCAACGGACCTCGACCTTCTGACGCGAACGCTCACGGATCTCTCGCATACAGCCAAGGGATCGTCGCTCCCGCCGATCTATCTGACGGACAACGGATTTGGTGTTCGTTTTACGCGGGACGAAGCCCGCGAACTCACTGACCTCTTGTACTCCGCACAAGCGTTGCGGACTCACGGTGTCATGGCAGGACTAAGCGGCAAAAGCTGTACACCAGAGTTTCACGCCCATTGAACCAATTCAGGTAACAGATGCCAACTCCCGGACCACGTTTGAAAGTCGTACGCCGCCTGGGCGTGCAGCTCCCAGGTCTTACCCGAAAGGACGCCGAGAAGCGCGCCTATCCTCCCGGCCAGCACGGACCGTCTGGCAAGAGACGAAAAATCAGCGAATACGCGCGCCTGCTCGCCGAGAAGCAGAAGGTGCGCTTTAACTACGGTGTGTCGGAGCGCCAGCTGAGAACGGCGCTCAAGGAGGCTGCGCGTCTACCGGGCAAAACGGGTGACAACCTGCTTGCACTTCTGGAGCGCAGGCTTGACAACATCGTCTTCAGATTCGGTTTTGCGGCGACGATCCCCGCAGCGCGTCAGTTGGTAAGCCACGGCCACGTGCTGGTTAACGGGAAGAGGCTTGACCGGCCTTCGGCGCGTTTACGCCGTGGTGACACCGTGACGCTGGCAGAGACGAGCCGGAACATACCAGGCGTGGTGGCGCAGGTGGAAAAGGGTCCCGAGTTGCGTCTACCCGAAGGTCTGGCGCTGGATCCGGACGACAAGTTCACCGGGCGCGTATTGGGTGAGGCGACGGCGCGCGATGTTCCGTTCCAGGTGAATTCGAACGCGGTGGTCGAGTTTTACGCGCGTTGACGCTGTGAGAGTGTAGCCCTAACGACACTGGCCCCCGGCTCGCGCGCGCTTTGCGCGCTTGGCCGGGGAGGCGATGGCAAACGACGCTGGACCCCGGCTCGCGCGCGCTTTGCGCGCTTGGCCGGGGAGGCGTTTGGAACAAGAAGCCATTCCTCTCGTCCCGAAGCCGGGCGCAAGCGACGTTCGTCCCAACTTCCCAACATCCCAGCTTCCCAACGTCCCAACTTCCCAACACAGCAGTGTCGAATACCTAAGTAGGCAGTGCGCCGATGGCGCCTTCAAGACCGTCCACCTCGGCGCGCGCGCCGCGGAGCCCTTCGAGGCCTGACGTGAGCTTGACGCGCTCCGCCTCGATGAAACGCTCATAAGGTTGAACGACCTCCACAAACTGCTGCTCGTAGCGACGCAATTGGTCGTCGAACTGCGCCGTCAATAACGACGTAAGGTCCGAACTCAGCTTCTGAATCCTCTCCTCCAATTCGCGGATAAGTCTCCGACGGCGCGCGGGGATGAGAAGCCAGCCGGCAATGGCAAATACCGTAGCCGTGAGAACTCCGGTAACGTCCAGCGTGGCCGTAGTAAACACTGCTACCAGCGCTGCGCCCAGTCCGATTGCCAGAACATTCACACCAAAAGCCTGCGCCACCGCTTCCTGCATCGACTCCACAACCTGGCGCGCTTCGTCTTCGGTCCTGAAGGCGCTGAGCCTCCGCTCCACTGGCTCTCGCAGCTTTGAAAAGAGCTCCTCACGATTGTACTGAAAATCCGAGTCGCCCTGCGGCGCTAGTGCTCCGGATGCACGCAGTCGCGCCGTATGAGCATCGAGCTCGGCGAAGACTGCAGTCCAGAGTTTAAGATTACGCTTCACCGTCCAGTCGACCATGGAATGCACCACGTTCTCGATGTCGCGCGGTGCGTCGGCCACGACCTCGGTTCGAAAACGGTTCTCGACGGCATCCTTGTTGCGAAGGAGCCTGATGTTGCCAATACGAATGTTGCGCTCGAGCCAGTTGCGTCCACGACGTTCGAGCTCACCCAATACCGACTTGAGCTCTAGGATGTAGCGCTCCGAATCGGACTTCATCTCGGACTGATAGTTCACGAGCTGGGCGTGCACGGCTCCAAGTACGCGCGAATCCTCGTCGATCACCTGCTGCTGGCGCTCGAGAGTCGAGACGTTGCGCTCGAGGACGTTCCTGAGGACGCCCACTGGCGACATGAGCTTGAGAACCACGCGCTCTTTGTTGCGCAACGCGTCGAGGAGATAGCGCTGCAGTGCGGGGAATTCGTTCTGAGGGTCGCCGGGTTCTCCGGCGGCTCCCGTACGTTCGGCCATTCTGGCGCGCAGCGCCTGCAGGGCACTGATGCAGTAAATAGTTGGGGCAGCGCCAAGCCTGGCGGTGGTCTCGCGCGCAATGTACTCGCGCACACGCTCAACCTGCTCGTCACTGTTCCGCCGGTCTACGCCGTTTACCACAAAGATGATCTTCTTGCCCCACTCACGTATGTGCCCCAAAAAGGTCATCTCACTCGCGGTGAGAGGCTGCAGAAGAGTGGTTACAAAGAGAACAAGATCGGCACGAGGCACGAACTCTCGCGTTATCTCTTCCTCCATTCGCTCGAGAGAGTTTGTCCCCGGCGTATCCACCAGCTCGAGGTCGCGCAAGAACTCAGCGGGGTACGTATGCACCATGGTGTGGTCACCGCGCGACTGAACCGACGTTTCTTCTCCATGGCGCAGGATCGAAATCGAACGCGTGGTGGGGAGATCCCCCATGGCAAACACTTCATCGCCAAGGAGCGCGTTAATAAAAGTGCTCTTTCCTGCGTTGTACTCTCCCGCCACCACCAGCAAAAAGAGCTCGTCCATCTCTGTGACGAGCTTGGTAAGGCGATCGAGATCACTGCGGGCACCGCCTGCGGCGGCAAGCACGTCGCGCACCTGCAGTATCACACGACGCTCGCGGGCTACCAGTTCAGACTGCTGGCGGGTGAGAACCTGTTCCATGTACGAGTGGTGGAGGCGGCGCGCCCACTGAGGGCGCGCCTTCTCTAGCAATCTGGCAGCGGTGAGCGGATCGCGTCAGACGCTGGCGACTCGTTCCGGAGTGCGTGAACCGGGTCTTCGCTCCATCTCAGCTTCCGCCGCCAGACTGGCGCGATCGCGTCCGATGGTTGCGACCGCACTCACGCGACCGTTCTCGAAATACCGCACCGTGCAGTCCTGCCCCCGCAGATCTCCATCGACTTCAAAGTTCTCGGGGCTCTCCGCATGACCGACGTAGGAAATGACGACGTCGTAGTGCGCGCTCCAGAAGAATGGCACGGCGTCAAATCGCTCGCGCTTGCCGAGCATGTTGCGAGCGGCGGTCTGCGCCTGGCGCTGAGCCACTACCCAGTGCTCAACTCTTATCGGTTTGCCAGATCGCACGTCGGGCCATGCAGCGATGTCACCCGCTGCAAATACGCCCGGTGCACTCGTTTCCAGAAACTCATTTACAATCACGCCGCGGTCGACCTTGAGCCCCGCGGACTCAGCCAGTGAGACCTCCGGACGGACTCCAACACCGGCAACTATCAGGTCAGCAGGAAGCGATTCACCATTGTCCAACTGAACACCGGAGTCGTTGGCAGATGCAACACTTCTTTCGAGCCTGAACGCTACGCCGCGTTGTTCGTGCACTTCGCGGATAAAATGTCCCACGGTTGCGCCGAGTACCCTGGCGAGTGGCTGAGACTCGGGCGCGACCACTGTTACATCGAGTCCTCTCGTGCGGAGCGAGGCAGCCACTTCGAGGCCAATGAAACTTGCACCAATCACGACGGCTGATTTTGCCGTTTTGGCGGCATCGATGATCGCCCGGCAATCCTCAGTGGTTCTGAGATAGTTGACCCGGGCACCTTCTCCCAGATTTAAATGCACCGGCCGTGCACCGGTGGCCAGGAGGAGTGCGCCGTAGGAGACTTTTTCGCCGTTTTCGAGCTGCAGCGTCTTTGTGGCTATATCGATGTTTTTGACTCTGGTGCCGAGTCGAAGCTCTATGCTGTGCTCAGCGTACCACTCAGGCGGACGAAGCGGCAGCCACTCCTCCGGTGCGTTCCCGGCGAGGAAGTCCTTGGAGAGGTTCGGCCTGTCCACCGGTGGAGATTCGTCAGCGCTGAGAATCGTTACGGGCCCGCCATATCCCTCGCGTCGCAGCGTGTCGGCAGCAACTACGCCGGCCGCCCCGCCGCCTACAATAACTACCCGCTCCGGATGACCGGCTGACCCAGCGGCTGGCGCGTGAGGCGCTGCATTCTTTTTGCCAATCACGCTCACCACGCCCTCGTTCTCGCTCACCTCCCAGCAAGGCAGATCTCCCAGAGCCGGCGGTCTCACGGCTGCGCCGGTTGCAAGATCAAAGGCGGAGTGATGCCAGGGGCAACGGATTGTCCCGTCAACTACGGTACCGTCGCTAAGGGGAGCTCCATAGTGCGTACAGTGGGCCCCAACGGCGAAAAACTTGCCGTTGCATCGCGTCAGGATCACCGCCTCGCCGTCGGCATGACCGAGAAGCGGTCGCTTCTCGGCCAGATCGCCAACGGGGACTCCCTGTGCCAGGTCCGGACCCTCCAACTGACCATCCTGCTGTGCCAATTTGTCCCGTCCTTCGATAGTTAGTACGACGTGAACAGAAGTCTCTGTCCTGATGAAACTCAGAGCGTCTTGAGATACTCGACCAGGTCGGACTGCTGGGCGCTCGTGAGTCCCAGGTTCAATACACTATTGTAATGCTGAACCACGTTCGCGAGAGTAGCTGCGCTTCCATCGTGAAAATAGGGCGGGTGCTGCCATAAAGCCCTTAAGGGCGTCGTACGGTATGCCTTCTGGCTCGTTCTTGCTGCGTAATTCGGATCCATGCCCGTTTCCGCCGGCTGGTGCAGAATGCCAGCGTTCACATCGCTGAGGATTTCACCCTGGTGACAGCTCGCGCATGTGGCCACGCCATTAAACAGCGCACGTCCGCGCTCAGCAGCGGCAGGATCGAAACTCCCAGGAGGTGGTGCAGGGGCGTCGAGGCTCAGTTGGTAAGCTCGAAGAGCTGGAAGCTTGGAAGTGACAAGATCGGGCGACTGAGTTACGTGGATGCCAAGCCTGGTGTCTTCGAAATTTCCCTGACCGTGCATCTGCGTTACCGCAACGTACGCGTTCCAGTACGACACCGGCCCCTCTCCCGTAAAGGTCTCGAGGTCCACCCCACGGAGGCCGTATGCCGGCGGGAGTACCAAGGGGGTGCTCAATCCGTCGAAGTTCGTTCGGGGATCGTACTTACCCGGCCCCCACGAATTGAGTACTGCTTTTGTAGCGGCTGGTACCGCTGGCGACAGCGCCACAATGGCTCCGGGGTTAAGATCTCCATTCGGCCAGCCATCGAGACGTTTGCCGATTCCAGGGGCAAAAGAGTTGTCAACTGTTGAATGACAGAGAGCACAAGTGATTCCAACTCGAACCAGACGATCAGCTCCGTTGACTTGGTCAACCTGACCCATCACGCCCACGACTGCGTTGAGTTTTAGGAGCGTCACCGTAGTGGCAGGGTCATCCAGGTCTACCTGTCCGGCAGCCAAAGCCGCCTGCACCGCCTCCGGCAGCGCCTCAACGTCGACCTTGAGGCCGACGCCGAGTGCAGCGCGAGGGGTCACCGCACTTGCTATGACTTCGTGCATTCGAAGCGTGTCGGTCCAGTACTTCTCGTCACCAAAGGTGTCGAACCGGAAGATCTCGCGACCTTCAGCAACCAGCGCAGGGTCGAGAGGTTCGAGCACTGGACCGGACGGATCGTCGCTGCAGGAGAGGAGCATTCCCGCGCCCAACGCTGACAGGGCAAGGGCGACGAATGACGCGCGCATTCTACTTGCCTCCCGCTGCGAGCTTTTTGTCAAGCGCATCGGCCGCCATCATATGGGCCTGAAAGGCCGGTGCGACCTTGGTCACCAGGTCCTTGAGTTCATCATTCTTGATGGCTGGAAGCAGCGTGGTCTTGACCGCGTCAATCACGTTCTTGTGGAACGTCACCTCGTATCGGAGGAACTCGTGATCGAACTCGGCGGGCTTGAGAGCCGAGAGTCGCTTCATGGTGGCAGCGTGATCCGCCGCAGCCTTACCGTCTTTAGGCGGAGTAGGAGTGACCCCTAATTTGGCTGCCAGGTCGCGCCCGAGCTGACGCACCTGCGTATGGTCGCGGGCGAGCATCGCCCCAAAGTCTCTGACTTCCTGAGACTGTCCTTTGGTCTTTGCGAGATTCCCGGTCTCGATGTCGGCGGTGTTGGCCGCGTCGAAGATTGCGACAATGGTGGCGTCGTCGAGTGCGGCCTGAGAGGGGGATTCTGAGGCAGCCACAAGCCTGTTGGCACCGACTGCAAGCACTGC
>CAZYTS010000191.1:0-6737 GCA_964649855.1 uncultured Gemmatimonadaceae bacterium | reverse complement strand
GAGATTTGTCGCGTCGCTGGAATAGCCGCCGCCTCTGTTGCGCGCTGGCTAAAGAGTAGCGCCGCAAGAAGGGCGCTGGCCGCAAACAATCCGCAAATGAGCTTCATCATGGGTTCGATCCTGACAAACACTCCTGCTGGCTGACGTGATGTTACCATCATCTGGCAGCAAGCGCTACGGTGGACTCGCTTCATCTCTAACAATCAACGACGCGTCTGAGTCGCGTCGATTGAGCGATGGAACGGAGCAATCGGAAATGGATGGTCGCGGGATCCAACTGATCCGACGCGGCCTGACGGCTGCCCCGGAGTAGCTGCCACGGCGCGCGCAATAGGGGATTTTCCTGCGTCGCGTAGAGCATCTCCCGATGGCAAGAGTGCCACTGGGCCCGAATCGTGTCATGTCTCACTCCTATTCCTCACCATGACCGTCGCGCCCCTGTCGCTCAACCCTGCCACCTCTCCGCTCTGGAGGTGGGCACAAGCAGCTGGGGTCATGCTGACCCTCGTATTGCTGGCCGGTCTGATCGCGCGGCCCATTACGACTCTACACGTGCTCTGGGATATGGTGATACCGATACTCCCGGCTGTGTTTCTTGTAAACCCGTTGCTGTGGCGGAACGTTTGTCCTCTGGCCACACTCAACTCCTGGACAGGCCGCAGCGTTGGCTCGCGTTCGTTAGGAAGCGATCTGGCCGGATGGGCGTGGGTGGCCGGCATCGCACTGCTCGCGCTACTCGTGCCGGCGCGTCGTTTTCTCTTTAATGGCAACGGCCTGGTTCTCGCAGCAACCATTGTCGCGGTCGCGCTACTTGCTTTAGTCGCCGGCCTCCTCTTTACGCGACGAGCGGGGTTCTGCAATGCTCTCTGTCCGGTGCTTCCAGTCGAAAAGTTGTACGGGCAGGCGCCGCTGCTCCGAGTCGCGAATCCGCGATGCACCGATTGTTCGTTGTGCACACCGATCGGCTGCATCGATCTGGCAAACTCCAAGACGATTCCTCAAACCGTGGGTCCTGCGCGTCGTGACACGGGGTGGGTAACGACGCCATTTGGCACCTTTGCGGCGGCTTTCCCCGGGTTCATCGTTGGTTACTTCACCCTTGAAAATGGGGACGTGGGAATGGCACTCCCAGTCTACACCCACGTTGCTTTAGCGGCACTGATAAGCTTTGCTCTGGTCGCCGTCCTCACCTTTGTCGCACGGCTCAAAGCAAAGCTTATGTTTCCCGTGCTGGGAGCTATCGCCTTTGCGCTCTATTACTGGTTTGCCGCGCCCCCGCTTGCTGCGGCGTACGGAATAGCCGCGGTGGGCGTACCGCTACGTATAGCTGCACTGCTGCTTGCGGGGGTTTGGCTTGGACGCACATTGCGCCAGGAGATGGCGTCGTTGCGTCCGTCCTGAGAACAACGCTCGCGTGACTTCGCGCATCTCCGGGATGACTTGTACAAACAACGACATGCTCGACTCTAACACCGCGCCAATCACATAGCGCCGCCGTGCGTCGGACGCTGGTAGTCGCACGAACACCTTCCGTTGCACGCCATTGCTCCCCGCCCAGCTCGAACACAGCGCCAGCATGGAGCGAGCGACTCTGTAGCGATCGGAAGATCCAGTAGGCGTGAAAGCGCGGGCGTATCGGCCGCGTCGTATGGTCGCAGAGCGGGGCGACCGGTCTGATCGAAAGACAGTTCTACGACATCCTTGAAGCCCGCCTTTTGAATGCCCGAGCGGGAGGCGTGATTCTCGGGGGCATAGCCGATCCAGAAGCGTTCTGCATCGACCGATTCCGCCCGGAGGATCGCCTGGAGCAGTCGCGGATAGATACCTAATCCGCGGTGCGAGTAGTAACACTGCTTTTTGACCATAGTATACGCTACCGTTTGACCATCATATACGCTCCTGTTTGACCATCATATACGCTACCATTTGAACACTCCTCCGAATGCCCACAAAACCCACTCACACGCTGTCGCGAGGCATTTACGTTAGCACTCAGTCGCTACGGATGGACCTTGTTCGGTAGCACTTATGTGCTACATTTGAAGCACCAATGCTGCGGAGTCTGATATGGTGCGTGAGTTAACCCTGCGTCAGGTCGGAGGCTCGATCGGCGCGACCATCCCAAGAGACATGGCCGAGCGTTTGCATCTGGAGCCTGGTGACCGCGTACTCGCTGTAGAAACGGACCGCGGCATTTTACTTACGCCTTACGACCCCGAAGTCGAAGCTGGTCTTGCAGTCGCGGCGCACGCGGCCAAGAAGTTCAGGAACGCGCTGCGCGAGTTGGCGAAATAGCAGTGGCTTCGCCGCGCTGGGTGCAGCGCGTCGTTCTGGACGCAGCGCATCTGGATCAGCTACGCGAACACGGGGGGCTCCCTGCTGTTCGCGATGACAGCGCGCTGGAGGCGGCTTTGGCACGACCGCAGCAAAAACTTCACTACGAACCCGACTCCGATCTAGCGACTTTAGCATCGGCCTACGCATTCGGAATCGTAAAGGCGCACGCCTATAACGATGGGAACAAGCGTGCCGCGTTTCTGGCGGCGATGATCTTTCTTGGTCTGAATGGAAAGGACCTCGACGCGACCGAAGGAGAAGTCGTCCAGGCAATGATCGCACTCGCCGAAGGGTCGCTGAGCGAGGAAGCGCTCTCTAGCTGGATCCGCCAACACCTGGTACGACTGAAGCTGTAGTCAGTTAGTATCAATCGGAAAAGTCGAACACCGACCAGCATATATCATTTCTGAGCCGCTGATCGTCCAGAACGAGATCGCGAATCTCTGGCGGGAGCTGCTCCCGCTGCCAGCTGCACTCAAGGCGGCCAGCCTCATGGCTCTGATCTTTAGGCACGCCAGCGCGCACGGCCTTGATAGCGTAAGCAGCGGCACCGAGTTCATGAGCGGCTACGTGTGCCACCACTGCCGCTTGAGCGGCGGCGTATGCCGCAAATCGTGGTGCGCCGCTCAATGGCCTGGCCGCTGTGTTGGCAGCACCACCGGATGCACGAGCCTCCATCATCCGGACCTCACCGCGCGCCCATGCACGAGCCTGCCCGATAGCGCGTCGAGGCCGTGGGTCAGAAGGTTGCACTGACTCAAAAAGATGCAAGACGTGCTCTGCACACTCGGCCGCCCATAGGGCGAGAAGCCGGTGATCAGAGTCCGTAAGCGTACCGCCGCGACGTATCGTTATGAACCGCGCATCGCGAATCTTTGGAAGAATCAAGGCTCCAAGGGGTCTATGACGACGGATGTGTCATCCGATTGATGCAACGCTTCTTCTCTGATGTCCACAGTTCGCAGAATCGCTGGATGGGTAAGGTCCCATGCTACAACGACCCAGTCTTCGCTGCCGTCGTTATAGCGCGAAATCTCCTCAAAGCCCATCCTCTCGTGTGCGCGAATCGACAAGGAATTTCTAACAGCTACCTCGGTGATGCAGAGATCGTACGACTGCGGCACCGTTTTCCGCACGTGATCGTAGAGCCTGGAGAGGACTCCACGTCCGCGAAACGCTGAATCAACGCAGACCTGACCACCTACAAAGAAGTTGAAGCTGGACAGGGGACGGCCATGGTACGAACAGCTCTCGCAATGATCGAACATCGGTATCAGACCGGCAACTTCGTCACGGAGCGATTGCGCAAGAGCCAGGCAGTAGCCGACCACAACGTTGTTCGCCAAAGCAATCGCCTGAGGAAGCTCGGCCGACATTCGCTGGAGTATCGGAACAGTATGCACAGCAAAAACAAACCCTGAACTGTTCTGGACTTCGAGGGGCAGAGTGCTCGTGTGGTTGCGCCGTTGGAGGTCGACAATCTGCTCGAAGTGTTCTGTAGTTGATGCGACGTCGAAATGGATCATAAGGAGACGGATGGAGCGTAAGCAAAATCAACTGCGCCGCTCGCACGTAAGGCATCCCCACCAGGCAGGTACAGCTACGGGACAACCATCAGTTAGCAGCTCCGACTCAGCGGTTTACTTCTCCTTCGGAAGCTTAGCCTGCGAGGGGGTGCGCTCCAGCAACTCCTCCACCACAGCGAGTTTCTCCTGTAGTTCTTGAAGGCGAAGATAGGAATCCGCCAGGGCTTCACGCGTCTGCTCCAGCTCTTCAGCCGCAGAGACTGTTGGATCGGCCTCAGCTTCGAGCCACGCCAGGTAGAGTGTTCGCGGCTTGTCGGCATAGAGTTCCACGTGCCCGCAGTCGCCGCATACCCGAGCCAGCACGTTGAGACGCTCGGGACGCTTGAAAAACATGGCGTTAGGCCGACGTTGAATCTCGAGCTGTACATCGTGGCGAACACCATCCTCGCCCCGTTCGACCACC
The DNA here is from genome assembly GCA_964649855.1 of uncultured Gemmatimonadaceae bacterium. Lineage (GTDB taxonomy): Bacteria > Gemmatimonadota > Gemmatimonadetes > Gemmatimonadales > Gemmatimonadaceae > CAZYTS01. The sequence continues at coordinate 2,411 of CAZYTS010000191.1, read as the reverse complement.
CTGGATCGCGGAATTACCGATTGAGAACCACAGCGACTGCATGACAACTCATCCGGCATCGCTTACTCCTCGAAGGTCAAGTGAGTCTCCGCAGAAGAGCGGCAGTCATTGCGGAGGCCGCGGCGTACCTGAGTGAAACCTGAAGTCACTTTCGAGCGGGCCTTTGAGCATCAGCCAGAAATATGTAAACGCAAGCAGTGTTGTGGCTCCAGCCAGGGCCCAACGAAGCATTGACTGTGGCACATAGATCGCTGCCTTGATCAAACTGGTAGCGCTGACAAAGAAGAACACGGTATTGGCGGCTACGACCGGCCGGCCGTAGATGCCGCCCAGGATTGCGCCGCGACTAAACCAATTAAGCGTGCCAAACCCTAACAACGACGCAGCGAGTAGTTGGCCAAGCCACGCGCCCCCGCGTGGAAACGACGGGATAAGCTGGGGCAACAGCGTGTCTGGAAGGAAAAGCAAGGCGATGCCCGCGGCAAAAAACGTGCAGGCAGTCGCGCGCGAAAGAAGGCGTGAAAACAAGTTCCGAGGAATGGGGGTCTCGTATAATGTCGAGTAGCCCCCTGTCTGCAAAGACTTGCCTGCGGTATCAGATCGCCGCTGGTACCGGTGAAACTTCTACTCCCTTCGAAGGATCGAGGACGGATCCACGTCTGCAGCGCGACTGGCAGGGATCCAACTGGCCAGGCTCGCTACACCAAGGACCGCGATCGCTACGGTTGCCATTACCATCGCCACGTTAACCTTGGGGCCGTTGGGCGAAAGCGAGACCAGCGCATACAGCCCCAGGGCGCTGAGTGGTAGACCCAGGGCCACACCAACGCCGGTGAGTTTGAGACCGTCAGAAGAAAACTGACGCACGATTTGTCGAGCGCGCGCGCCGATTGCCATCCGCACGGCGATTTCTCCAGTTCGCTGACCGACTGCAAATGCAACCACGGCGTAGAGCCCAAGCGCGCAAAGTAACAAGACCACCAGGCCGGCGGTTGAGAAGAGAGCGATCACACCGCGGAGAACAAAGCGTTCTTCGGCTTCAAACGATGCAAGAGTGCGAAGCTCTGTAATTGCTGAGCGTGGCGACTCGGTCCGCACGACGTGTCGGATCGTCGGCACAACTGTCTCGGCAGCTGCCGAAAGGCGGAGCATGATGAGGCGGCCCGCTGCCAGACTCGCTCCGCGAGGATCGGGCGGCACAAAGACCGTAAATGGGTTGCGTGAATGCCCGAGTGCGTCCACCTCCTCAACGTAGACACCAACGACCTCAAGCATCATCGACTCCGTTCCAGTCGCGCGCTCTACGCGACGACCGATCGGCGTGGCGTCGCCCCAGAGGCTGCGCGCCATATCGTCGCCAATTACTACGGGGACAGCACCTGCTCGGAACCCTGCAGTGTCAGTTGTCTCGAGGTCCCTGCCGAGGATGATTGAACTACCAACAAGCGCCAGATAGCCTGGCATGGCAGCGCGACCGATCAGATAAAACTCAGAATCGTCTGGTGCGGAGCGCCCAACGTTGGCGACTTTGAATGCCGCAAAGCCGACCGGAACCTGGCTCGGCACTAAAACTGCGCGGCTCACGCCGGGGACCTGGGCGAACGCTTCCACCAGTCGCTCCGTTTCCTTGCGTTCGCGTTCCTGTGTCGCCGAGTCCGTGCTCGCTGAAAAGATAGCCCGCTCTCCGGCCGAGGCGAGCCTAAGCTGGACGATGCTCTCTCCATAGGGATTGGGCGGGTTCCTTCGGTAGTCTGCGACTCCAAGGAAGACCATTGATGCGACCGAGACGGCCAGTGGCTGCGTAAGCGCGATCTGTGCGACGACGAGTCCACGTTGAAGTCGCGCCCGTCCTCCAGCTATCGCAGCAGAAGAGTCCTTGAGTACTCCGGCTATGGCCATCCGCGTGGCGTGCAACGCAGGTGATAGGCCAAAGAGCATCGCAGCTATAAGTGCAACACCAAAAGTGAACAGGAGTGCAGTGCCGTCAAAGACGAGTTCGACGGAGAAGGTCCCGACGATCGCAAGGATCGCGCGAATCAGGCCCAAACTAATGGCAACCGCACCAAACGCAGCAAAAACAGACAGGAGGACGCTTTCAGTGACTAGTTGACGCACTATGCGAACGCGTTGAGCACCGAGTGACATGCGGATGGCGATTTCGCGCCGTCTAGCCAGGGCGAGTCCTGTCTGGAGAGAGGCAAGGTTAGCGCAGGTTACGAGCAGAGCGAGAAGCCCCAGAATCGCAAAAGCGAGTTTTGCAAACCGTACCTCGGTTTCGAACCCTGGTTCAAGGTTGTCGGCCAGAAGTGGAACGACCTCAACGGAGGGATCTTTGGTCAAACTAGCGACAGCTGTTGCAGGATCTGTGGATTTGCTCACTTGCTCCAACGCAACACGCTGAGCGACCACTA
>CAZYTS010000190.1:0-6808 GCA_964649855.1 uncultured Gemmatimonadaceae bacterium | reverse complement strand
GCTTCCAGCGACTCGATTCTAGCGCCGAGGGCTCCGGTATAGGGGACCATTCGGCCGAGGATACGATTGAAGAGCGATCGCCCCCCTGGGATGCGCGAGAGGCGCTTCCATCTCTTCAGGAGCTGGGCGCCTGGTGCCGAGGGATCATCATTTCGTGCCATAGCCGTTGGAAGTTGTGAGAGTCCGCTGCTTACCCGGCGCGGTACGGGGTCGGAGAGCCACGCTTTACGACAGATGACCCAGTTGGGGCCGGACCTGCGCGTGTAAGGTGATGGATGTCCCCGCAACGATCAAACAAGGAGTAACTCCAGCGATGAGGCCATTGCTCGTCGGTACCGTTTTGGCAGCCCTTCTGGGTGCTTGCGGCAAACTCGAGTATCAGCCCCCGGCTCCTGAACCGGCTCCTGGCAACGCCATTGAGCTGTCAGAGCCGCGGGCACAGGTCTGGAACAAGCTCATCGCGGGAATTGGAAAGGGATTCTTTGTTATCAACAACATCGATCGCAGCTCGGGCTTTCTCAACCTTAACTGGAGCGGAAGCACCGAGCGCTACCTCGATTGCGGGCAGATCTCCTCTCATGTGAGCAATGCCAGAGGCAAGCGCAGCTACGTTTTCCCGGCGGCCAAGGCAAACCAGCTTTACGAGGTGATGTCGTATGGCAGACTCTTCTTTGTCGACCGGTCGATGAGTGCGGAGGGGAAACTCAACGTAATTCTCGAGGAATTGGCTGCGCGAAAAACTCGAGTAACAGTCAACGCACAGTACACCGTACGTCGCACAACCAAGGCGCAGCCGGCCGAGGGCGGTGACCCGCTGTCGAACGAGGCGACGATAAGGCTTGTATCGGGAGGTTCAGCGAGCTTTCCAGTCACTGATGGTTCGAAACAGATAACATGCAAGGCGACTGGCGAACTCGAAAACGACGTTCTGTCGTTAGTCCGCCAGTCGCCCTGAGGAAGCCTGGGCGCCTAAAGCGCAACGCTGGTCAGAACCTCTCAGGCAGACTTCCCAACTTCCCAACTTTCTCGCTTCCCAACCCCTAATATCGGAAAGTAGCCGCGGCTCCTGACGTGGTGGGCATCCGTGACGCTGGTACCACGACTACATCGCCCTTTGTCCTGAGCACTTCCTCTGCCAGATCATCGAGGACGTCGTCCACAGCAGAGTCGGACCCTTGGCTCAGTTGTATTTCCCCGGTCTGCCGGTCGATGGCTCCTGGTATGAAGCGGTCGGCCTCAACAAGGAGTGTATCGACTCTTCCGTTGACCGCTGCCACCGCAACGTCAGAGAGCATGTCGGTTCCCAGGTCGCGGGCTCTGGAGGCGTGATACGTGTCTACGAGCTTGCCAAGGCGATCGAGATAGTGCGGCTGCATCAGGTCCCACGCCACGTTTCTCAGTTCGTCTATATCAAGTGCGTCAGGGTTGACCATCGCTCCCTCCGCGGCAAGATACGAGTTCTTGCTGATTTCCCTAAACGCAGAGTGATACTCCGGTAGGGCAGCGAGAATCAGTGGAAGCCCCGTTGGCTTGGAGTATTGTTCCATGATTGCGCGATCGATCACCCTGAAAAAACGTTCCAGGTCCACGTCGACCTCGTCTCGTCTTTGTCCGTAGCCATAGTGCACCGCGCCCTGGCCGCCACCCCCTCCTGCCGAAGAACGCATGCCGGCGTGCGGCTCCGTGAGCTGATCACCCAAGGCTTCGGTGATACTGGTCGGAACACCGTCCAGCTCGACTCGGTCGAGCGACTCGCGATTGCCTTCAAACAATCTCGCGTCGTGCCGATTCAGACAGAGGATCTGATAGCGGTCCGCTGACTGCAGGACCCGCAGCATTGGCTTTGTGTGAAAACTGTCGGCCACAACCAGTAGGTCACGCACTGGGCGCTGCAGGTCAAAGACCTCAAACACTCCCGGCGAAGCGAGAATTGCCAATCCGTCGGTTCGGTGGTTCCAAAAGTCACCGTCATGCGAGAGCTCGCTAAAACGCTCTAGCAACTCGACTATTTCACGAGCGGGGTGCTTGTCCTTTAGCAGTGACTCAAGATCGCGCAGAGAGTTCCGAAAACGAATCGGGTCCTGCGCCTTGTCGGGATGATGTCTATGCGTCTTCTGATACAGGGAGACGAAAGGCGGGTTAGTGTTGGTGGGCAGTGCTGCGAGGCGGCCTGTACTCGTCAGTCGGCGCAGCGGGCTCATGGTTCTCATAAAGTGAAGCCTCGTTGTGTCGTTTATTGCAATCTCGCCGAGGTGCCGGCGAAGTGCTGTAGGATAAACCCCTCTCGCGTGCAATCGTTTTCCTGTCTGTGTCGCAGGGCGCCTGCCGCAACAGCTGCGGCGTTGAGTTCGCGGTCGGAAACGCGCGTAGACCTGCCCTCTGACGCTCAGCGCAGGGCGAGAGGTCGTGCGCCCGGCTCATCAGGCGCTAGAGATGACGAAGGTAGCGCTGAGGATCCTTGAGAAAATCGCGCGTGAGGACCACATGCTCCAGATCGTCGTATGCAACTTTGCGCACCGGGGTCTCGTCGAACGAATAGATAGCTGCAGCTGGGAATGCCAGAAGAATCGGGGAATGTGTTGCGATGATGAACTGTGCATCCTGCGCAATCATCTCTCTGATCATGGATAGCAGGCCCAACTGACTCTGTGGAGAGAGTGGAGCCTCTGGCTCGTCCAGCAAGTAAAGACCACCTGGTACAAATCGACTCTGAAAGAGCTTGAGAAAGCTCTGTCCATGTGAATTCGCATCGAGATCAACACCATAGCGGCGTTCCATATCCGCAAGGGAGGACCGAAGTGGCCCTTCGCGTAGTTTGCGCGCCAGTTCCGAACGAGATGCGTACTCGGTGCCGACCGACTCCAACTCGGCGAGCATGTCCGAGCGCATGCGCGCCAAGCTCTTGGTAAAGCCGAAGAAGTCTTCGGCGCGGAGAAAGAACCCGCGCCGTGTGCGATGGTGCCAGGTGAGCTGAAATGCATCGCCGAGGCGTCGTTGCTCCGCCAGAGTGGCGTCGGAAGCCACTTCCACTGATCCGACCGTGGGGAGCCCGGCGGCTGCGGCCAAACCTTCAAGGAGGGTCGATTTGCCAGAGCCGTTCTCGCCAACGAGAAAAGTCACTGGACCCAGGAACTCCAGGACATCCAGGGTCCCAATTGCGGGCACGGAAAAGGGAAATCGGTCGGCGCCGGCCTTGTCGCTGCCGCGCTTGAGCCTGAGACTGCGTAGATGAGTCACAGGCGATACATTCCCGCAACCGCGACCCCAAGCGGGCCCCCGACTGACACTGCATTCATGCAGGAGAACCTCAATGATCACCAATAGGACCGCAACCCTGATTGCATTGCTCGCCGTGCCCCTGACTATGCAGGCACAGGCAAAGCGCGCATTCACCCCAGCCGACTGGTACAAACTCACCACCTTGAGTTCACCTGCGATGTCTCCGGACGGCAAATTTGTGGCCTTTACGGTAACGACCGTTCGCGAATCGGAGAACAAACGCCACAGCGAGGTCTGGGTCGTAGCTACCGACGGCGGCGCGCCGCAGCGCTTTACGAGTCCTGGCTACGAGAGTTCAAATCCACGCTGGTCTCCAGACGGGACCCATCTGTTGTTCTCGTCGCAGAGGCCTGGGGCGCGTGGGCGCACGTGGGCCATTCGTATGGACGCTCCTGCAGGTGAAGCCGCGGCTACTGACGATTACCCCGACGGTTCCACTCCGTCAGACAAATCATTCGCAGTCTGGAGCGAGGGGACGTCGCGAGACACTGCAGAGCGCGCATCCGGAAGCGACGATCCGTACCGGCAGATGCAGCCCATGGCAAGGCCGCCCTTTGGCGCAGTAACCAAGCCACTGGATCCCAAGCGTTTTGATGGTCGGCATGTCACCGAGATGCGTTACAAATCCAACGGACCTGGATTCCTTCCTGGACCGAGAGAGGCACGCGTCTACAGGCCTACACAGATCTGGAAGCAGGCTCTGGATGGTAAGTCTGAAAAGCAAATGATCGACAGCACCGTCTATTCGAGACGATCCGCAGTCGTGTCTCCTGACGGTAAATGGATCGCTTACATTGCAGATTCACGACAGCGCTCAGACTCCGTTGTTGACGCAGAGAGGGACTCGATTGCGCGACTGCCCTACAACGCAAAGCGTGACGAGGCTCCCCGTAACGACAACGACATTTTTGTCATTCCGGTAACTGGCGGTACGCCGCGCCGTCTCACAAACGCGATGGGGTCTGAGGGAGACATTCAGTGGTCTCCCGACGGCAAGTGGATTTCGTATTCGTCGTCTCCCACACGAGTCACAAACGAACGACTCTACATAGTGGATGCGGCTGGTGGTGAGCCGGCCAACATCCTCGGCAACTGGAAGTACGAGCCGGGAGGGTACGAGTGGCTCCCGAATGGAAAGATCGGGATGTCGGCGTCGATCGGTGGAAGCTCGGGCTATTTTATTGTCGATCCCGCAACTAAAGAGATGAAGGAAGTGATAGGTGGGCGCCGTCGTTTGAGTGGCTTTAGCACCGACGACGCGGGCAGGTTGGTCGCCTACGTGTCCACGAGCATGGCGCAGCCGACGGAGCTGTATATCGCCAACGTCGACGGGTCAAATGAGCGAAAACTCACCAGCTTCAACGATTCGCTGCTGACGCAGGTTGCCTTTTCGGATGCGGAGCGCTTCACGTTCAAGAGCGTGGGCGGCCTTGAAATCGAGGCATGGCTCATGAAGCCCTACGGCTACGACGCATCAAAGAAGTATCCAGCTGTGCTCTACATTCACGGAGGTCCGCACAGCGCCTACGGCGAGAACTGGTTCGACGAATTCCAGAACCTGGCCGGTGCGGGAATGTTTGTGATATTCAGCAATCCGCGCGGCTCCTCGGGTTACGGCGCTCCCTTTACCTACTCAACGAGGGGCCGATGGTTTGCCGAGGACTATCAGGACCTGATGCGAGCCGTGGATGTTGTGGCAAAGCGGCCCGATGTTGATTCCACGAGAATGGGAGTAACTGGTGGGTCGTATGGCGGTGTCATGACTGCCTGGGTTACCGCCAAAACCAACCGATTCAAAGCTGCACAGGCCGATCGCATGATCTCCAACTGGTGGTCATGGTATGGGACTTCGGACGCACAGGGTCTTACTGAATTCGAGTTTTACGGAAAGCCCTGGGACAATCCTGCGCTTTATGATTCGCTCTCACCGATCCGCTACATCAGAAAGGTTCAGACGCCAACGCTGATCGTGCAGTCAGAGGAGGACCATCGAACACCAATGACGGACGCCGAGCAGTGGTACATAGGTCTCAAAAAGCAGGGAACGCCGGTCGAGATGGTTCGTTATCCTCGATCCACGCACGATCTTTCTCGCACGGGTGAGCCTTGGCTCCTGGTGGACCGGTTGGGTAGGCTGCGTCAGTGGTTCACGCACTACCTCAAGCCAGACGGCACGACTGCAGATCGCTGATTGTGCGGGGGTTATAGCCGCATTATAAACGGGCCTCCGGGCACAAAGCCTGGGGGCCCGTACCGCGTTCTCGGAGCCAAGCGAGTAGAGGTCGAATGATCGTACTTGTGGCACTTCTGGAGTTTGTCGCGCTGCTGGTGCTGATGGCTCGGCTGTCGTCGGGTCGCAACCGTAGGCCGGCAGCTGCACCAATGCTTAAGGGCAATCCCCAGAATAAGGGCGTTGTGTCTGTGATCCTTCCAACGTTCAACGAGGCGTCACGCGTGGCGTTGTGCCTTGAGGGGCTTGCGAAGCAGGGCGCGTCGGTGAGGGAAATTATTGTAGTGGATTCAGGTTCGACTGATGGTACGCGCGAACTGGTCGAGATTGCGAAGGCGAAAGATCCGCGCTTCAGATTGGAGCGAGATGCGCCGCTACCACCGGGATGGGTGGGGAAGGTATGGGCGCTGCAGCATGGGCTTAGTGTGGCTGGAGGAAGCTGGGTGCTGGGTGTCGATGCTGATACAGTTCCAAAGGAGGGGATGGTTGACGCCGTTCTTTCTGAGGCCACTGAGGCTGGATTTGATGTGGTTTCGTTCTCGCCGCGTTTTGCTGGCATGAGTTTGCTGGAGCAATGGTTGCAGCCATCGATGCTGCTCACGCTCGTTTACAGATCTGGTGCGGCGGGGGGTCCAAGACAATCAGCTGAGAGCATGCTGGCCAACGGGCAGTGCTTCCTTGCCAGGAGGGAGGTTCTGGAGAGGAACGGCGGGTACGAGCTGGCGCGCAGTTCGTGGGCCGACGACGTGGCGTTGGCGCGGGAACTGGCGAGGCGTGGTGCAGTTGTGGGGTTTCTTGATGGGAGCCGACTCTATGACGTGCGCGCGTACGAGAGTGCAGGGCAGATGTGGAAGGAGTGGGGTCGGTCTTTCGATTTGGCGGATGCTTCGAATCGCTGGCGTCACTGGCTGGACGTCGCTTTCCTCTTTTTGGTACAAGTGTTGCCCTGGGCGGTGATCGTGCTGTTCTTTACGGGGTTGTTGTCGGAGGATGGGACTTGGCGCAGCATTCTGCTAGGCGTCACTGGCATGATTCTTGCAACCCGCATACTAATGCTGCTGGCGCTTGCCCCAAGTTACCAAAAGCGCACAGCGGGTTTCTGGCTATCGCCGCTTAGTGACCCGCTTGCGTGGGTGCGACTCGTGGCGTCAACCCTCGTCCGGCCGCGGGCGTGGCGAGGGCGGGAGTTCCGGCACGAGGCTTAGTGCGTTGCACGAAGCACGTCTGCAGGTCGTCTCCGCTGCAGAGAGAGCGAAGGCGAACGCAGGTCCGCGGGCCAATCTCTTCTATCAAAGTCGC
>CAZYTS010000189.1:0-6863 GCA_964649855.1 uncultured Gemmatimonadaceae bacterium | reverse complement strand
TAAATCACGATTTCCTGGGCGACGAGAGCGACGACTGCGAAGTTGACGACGAGTCCGAGGATGCTCAAAAGGCGAAGTAGGCGAAGTAGGCGAAGACAGCCAGCATAGCGAAGACAACGCCCGTCTAGCCATCTTCGCCATCGGGAGCTCTTCACCCTGATGAGCTCATCGCCATCCGAAGCCCGCCGACATCCTGCAGCCCTCGTCTACTCAGCACCAGGCCATCACGGCGCCTCTCGGGCCCGTCCTTGTGGTTGCCGGGCCAGGAGCCGGGAAAACCTTTTGCCTCATCGAGCGTATCCGGCACCTCATCGAAATCGAAGGAGTGCCCGGGAACCAGATCTGCGCCTTCACCTTTACCAACAAGGCGGCAGAAGAAATCACGCACCGCCTTGCAGACCTGGGTCCACACGCCGTCGCGGTCCACAAGGGAACGATACACGCCTTCTGCGCCGAGCTGCTGAGGGAGTTTGGAGAATACGTCGGCGTAGGCCGCGGCTTTGGTATCGCCGACGAAGCCTATCAGGAGCTCGTCCTATCGCGACTCGGCTACCCCGCGCGCTGGCGCAAGAGCTTTCTCACGCGTATTGCCGAGTGGCGCTTGCGTGGCAAGGAACCGCTAAGCGACCGCGATCAGAATTTGCTGCGTCGCTACGAGCGCTATCTCGAAAAGCGCAACGTGCTCGACTTTGACATGCTGGTTACGCGCGCTGCGGCACTCGCGGAAAACGACGACGCTGTTCGCAAACTCCGACCGCGCTGGTCTTACATCCTCATCGACGAGTTCCAGGACCTCAACCCAACGCAGTGGCTACTCTTACGGAGCCTTGCAGCAGAACATCGCAACATCTTTGCAGTTGGCGATGACGAGCAGGCCATCTACTCCTGGGCCGGTGCCGATCCCGAGGTCTTTCAGCGTTTTAAGCACGACTTCCCGGTTCACGAGGAGATCCATCTCGCAGACAACCGCCGTTGCCCGCGCCAGGTTCTCGATCTCGCCAGAAAGCTCGTCGAAACGAACCCGTCGATCTTTACCAAAAGCATAAAGAGCGAAAGGGACTCGCCCTTTGAAGTCACGACGCGTGATTTCGAAACCGATGACGAAGAGGTGGCGTGGGTGCTGGACGACCTGAGAGAGGATCGAAGCTCCAACGGGCACGATTGGGGAGCTGTTGGCGTTCTGTACCGGCGCCACTCAATTGGAAATTCGATCGAAGCGGAGTTCCTCAAGGCTGGCATCCCTTGCCGTCTGGCCGCGGGACGGGCACTAGCCGAAGATCCCGTCGTGGAGTACGTGATTGGAGCGCTACGAGTCATAGCCAGTCCGGGCGATTCGATTCGTGAAGCTGCTTTCCTCAAGATCGTCCTTCCACGAACGCTCTTTGAGCAGATTCGTGCCTACGCCGAAGAAAGTGGTGACGACGTCGTGCGCACGATGCAGTTGGAGTTGAGAAAGCTTCCGCGTCAGCACGAGGACGCGCGAAAGATAAGTCGCGCTTTCTATGCACTGCGCAACCTTCCCGCACTCGCCAGTCGCCACACCTCGCTCCAGAATCTGGTGGAGGAGCTCCTCTCTCAGCGCGTCGGCCGATACCGTTCTGCACTCGAAGAACAACACGACGAGTTGAGCGACCCCGCTGGCAATCCAGAGGTGGTGGCACTCGCCGAGCGTCTTGAAAAGGCTGCATCGGGCGGTCGCACGGTCGAGTTTGAGCCGATGCAGGGAGTGGAGATTGCACTCCGCGGCATGATCTCAGGAGCCGGGCTCAAACGGCTCCTTGTCGAACAGCCCACACGCAGCGACGCCGAGGTCATTCGCGCCTCCGATGTGCCGTCACTGGGTATCGCGTTAGGCATGTTCAAGGCTCTTCAACTCATTGCCTCGCGCCCTTTTGCCAATGAGTTCCGTGACTACACCTGTGTCGACCTGGAGACCACCAGCAAGGATATAAAGACGGCCTGCATCATACAGGTTGCTGCGGTACGTGTGCGTGATGGCAAAGTCGTGGGGGAGTTCTCGTCACTTGTAAATCCGGAGATCCCGATTCCGGCGGACTCGACCGAGGTTCACAGGATCACCGACGAAATGGTCGCCGATTCACCGCGCTTTGGAGAGCTGTGGCCGGCGCTTCGTGACTTCCTGGGAAATGATCTTTGCGTTGCGCACAATGGATTCTCGTACGACTTCCCGATACTGAGGCGTTTGGTAAAAGGGCTTGGCGACAAGTTTGGAAACCTTACGTACGATACGCTTCCCCTGGCCCGCGACCTCCACCCCGGGAGCCGAAAGCTAGGGGACCTGGCGCACGCCTTTGGGATGGAAGAGTTCAAGGAGCACGACGCGCTCTTTGACACCCGCGCCCTTGCCTCGATCTTTGTGCGCCTCCATGAACTCAAGGTCGTGCGCTCCCGCAAGGCGGTGCTCTCCCACGTGCTCGATCACCTCGGCGTCGCCCTGGCGCTGAGTGATTCGCATGGTGAAGAGGTCGATCGCTTTCGTGGTCTGTCGCGCGTTTACGCGTTAGGCAAGTACAGCGACTGCCTGGACTACTACGAGGCGCGCCGGGTGGCCATGGAGGATGAAAGCGTTCCTCCACGTCAGGACCTGATTGCGCGACTGGGCGGCGAAGAGCTCATGCTCAAGATCCGTGCGCAGAAGGACGCGGTGCAACGCTACCCCGTAGCCATGGCGCGCATGAAGAAGCTGCTTGACAGCGTACCCGATGTGCCGCTCAATGAGCAGATGTCGCACTTTCTGGAACGCGTAGTCCTCTCGCGGATGGACGGGATCGACACGACTGAGAGCCGGGTGAATCTGTTGACGCTGCACTCTACCAAAGGCCTGGAGTTTTCCAGGGTTTACGTGGTGGGAGTTGCAGACACGGACCTCCTGGTAGGTGCACCCGAAAAATGGTCCAAGGCAGAGATCGAGGAAGCACGCCGCCTTTTGTATGTCGGCATGACACGCACGCGTGATCGTCTGGTGATGACCTGGGCTCGGCGCCGTGGCGAGAAACCGGTGGGAGAACTGCGCTTTCTTGCGGAAATGGGCCTGGTGGGACCCTAAAGGGCGCGTGATTCCTGGGGCGGCGCAGTTGAGTCGCCTATCCTGTGCCTGAACATCTCCACCGCGGCGGGCCCGGAGCCAGGGCCCAGATCGTGCTTGAAAAAGACGTAGGCCTCTTTCCAGGGCTCGTCCATGAGTCGCCGAGCCCAAACGTCGAGACGCTCTGCGTCATAGTCAAAACGATGCAGCCGCACGTAACCCCACTCTGCTGTGGGGATCATGGGCGAGGAGAACTCTTCCTGTTCTATGACAACCATGGCCACATTGTGCTTTTTGAGTTCGTCGACGACGTCGTCGCCAAACCAGCTCGCGTGCCTGAACTCTATGGCAAAGCGTTTGCCAGGCGGCAGCAGAGCGAGGAAAGCCTGAAGCCTGGGGAGGTCTTTCTTGAGATTTGGGGGTAGCTGAAAGAGTACGGCTCCGAGCTTGCTACCCATCGCCTCAACGTTGCTGAGGAGGTACGATAGCGGGCCCGCGGCTTCGTCGCGCAGGCGTGCAAAGTGTGTAATCCTCTGGCTAGCCTTGATGGTAAAGAGAAAGCCGTTAGGCACCTGCGCTGCCCAGTCGTGAAGCACGCTTTCACGGGGCAGCCGGTAGAAGGTGTTGTTGATCTCGACGGTTGGGAGGCGTGAAGCATAGTACCCAAGGAAACCGTCATCCTTGAGGTCTTCAGGATAGAACTGACCCTTCCACTCCTTGAACGCGTACCCGCTGGTACCGGTAAGTAGTCTCACGAAGCCTTTCGTTTCTTTCCGCCTTTTGACTTTGTGGCCTTTTCTTCTTCTTCGCCGGCCGCTTCTTCGCCTTCATCAGATCCTTCTTCTCCCTTGCGTGCCAGACTTGCCTTGAGGGCCTCCATGAGGTCGATGATCTTGCCACCCGCGTCCTGTGCCGGCTCGGCGGTGATCTCCTGGCCCTCCACTTTGCGGTTGATGGCTTCGAGTACGCGCTCCCGCACGACGTCGTGATACTTTTCCGGCTCGAAGTCGTTGTTGGCAGTTTGTTCAATTAGCTGCTTGGCGAGCGCAAGTTCCGTCGCTTTTACTTCTCCATCTCCGACCGGCACCTCACTGGTAGGACGCAGTTCGTCAGCGTAGTGCAGTTGCTCCATTACCAGCACGCCATTGCGGGGTCGCAATAGCACCAGGTGAGATTGCCCGCGTGCAGCGTACTGCCCCAGGGCTGCGCGTCCCGTCTCTTCGAGGGCACGTGCCAGGAGGCGGTAGGCGCGGTCTCCTCCTTTGTCCGGTCCGAGATAGTACACCTTGTCCAGATACTCGCGGTCCACCTTGTCGAGCGGGACAAACTCCGCAATGTCGATTGTCTGTGTTGCCTTTTCTTCCAACGCCTTGAGCTCTTCGGGCGCAAATATGACGTACTGATCCTTGGCGAACTCGTAACCCTTGACCATTTCCTCGCGAGGCACGACTTCGTTTGTCTTGGGATCGATGTACTGCTGCTTTACCCGGGTCCCGCTCTTTTTTGAGAGGAGGTTAAAGGAGACGCTCTGCCGCGATTCCGCCGACGAATAGACGTTGATCGGGACGGAAACGAGTCCAAAGGAGATTGTGGCTGTACCAATTGAACGAGCTGGCATGTTGGTATTTTTTCTGACGTTTGTTGGCCCTTCAGTCTGGCAGTGAGGGGTGGCAATGGCAACCGGCACCCCCTACGTTGCCGCACCGAAGCGCTCGGTTGTTCCCCCGGAGCCCCGCGCACAGCTTGTCCCATGATCATTCGTCCCGACCCGCAACGACACCGGCGTCTACCCCTGTGAGCGATCCAGCGATCCCGAACGAGGAGCCCAAGGAGCCTGACGCTCTCGCCGCCTACCGCGCCAAGCGATCGCCAGACCGCTCTCCTGAACCGGTCGGGACAGTAGCGGCAGACGGGGGACGGCTCTTTGTGGTGCACAAGCACGCTGCCAGGCAGCTGCACTTTGACCTCCGCCTGGAGATGGACGGAGTGTTGAGGTCCTGGGCAGTGCCGCGTGGACCCTCATATGATCAGGCCGACAAGCGACTCGCGGTAAAGGTCGAGGACCATCCAATCGAGTACGGGGACTTTGAGGGAGTGATCCCCGAGGGCAACTACGGCGCCGGAGGAGTCATAGTCTGGGATCGCGGCGAATGGATCCCGCTGGAGGATTGGCGGCAGGGTCTGGAAAAGGGAAAGCTCCTCTTTGAGCTCAAGGGCTACAAACTTCACGGCCGCTGGACCCTGGTAAAGATCAAGAAGAGCGAGAAGGACTGGCTCCTCATCAAGGAGCGCGACGCCTACATGAAGTCTCCAGGCGACGAGTTCAATGAGGAATCGGTGCTCTCGGGACTTACGGTAGAGGAAGTAAAGGCAGGCAAAACACCGGTTGCAGCAGTGGTCAAAAGTCTAAAGGGTGTTGCGCCCGAGACCCCCGTAGACGGCCGTACTGCAAAAGTCATGCTCGCCGAGCCCCGCGACGACGCGTTCAGCGCCCCGGGGTGGATATTTGAACTAAAGATGGATGGCTACAGGTTGCTCGCGTCAAAAGAAGGAGGCGAACCTTCCCTTGTTACGCGCAAAGGCAACGACTACACCGCAGTTTTTCCGGAGATCTCGCGTGCTATTGCTGCGCTCCCGTTCAACCGCTTTGTCATAGACGGGGAAGTTGTTGCTCTCGATGCCAAAGGAGTGCCGCACTTTTCCATGCTGCAAAAGAGGGGAGCGCTCTCCAACGAGCACGACATAAAGCGCGCGGCAGTAGAGATCCCCACCACGTTTTTCGCTTTTGATCTTTTGGGTATAGAAGGCTTTGACCTGCGCGACCTTCCTCTCTTCAAGCGCAAGGAAGTGCTCAAGGAAATGCTGCCCGACACTGGTCCAGTGCGGTATCTGGACCACATAGAAGCCGAGGGCGAGGCAATGCTGGCGCAAGTCTCGAGCATGGGCCTCGAAGGTATCATCGCCAAAAAGGCCGACTCACCTTACAAGGCTGCTCGCACACCGGCCTGGTTCAAGATCAAGGCGGATCGCACAGCCGACTTTGTCATTGTTGGCTTCACCGCCCCCAAGGGCAAGCGCTCCGGTTTTGGCGCCTTGCAACTGGCGGACTACGTCAAGGGCACCCTGGTCTACGCAGGGCGTGCGGGAACCGGCTTTTCGGACCGTCAGTTGACGGAGATATACGAGATGTTAAAGCCGGACATCCGCAAAACTCCTCCCTGCTACGGGCCCGTGGCGACTGCCGACGAAGAGGCCGAACCTGTAGAGGACATTCCTGAGATAAAGACCACGACTTGGGTGGAGCCGCGCTACGTCTGCGAAGTTCGCTACACCGAGTGGACCCCCGATGGTGTGCTGCGCCACCCGGCGTTCCTGCGCATGCGCGACGACAAGGCACCCGAAGACTGTGAGCGACAGGGATTTCAGAACAGCTCCCCGCACTCGGCGGCACTCCCTGCGCCGCAAGTTGATGCCACTCCGGCTCCAGTTGAGAAAAACGTCGCCTATTCCAACCTCAAAAAGGTCTTCTGGCCCGAGGAGAAGTACACCAAGGGCGACATGATCGACTACTACCGCGAGATTTCGCCCTGGCTGCTGCCCTACCTCAGGAACCGTCCAGTCGTCCTGACGCGCTTTCCAGATGGAATCGATGGCAAGAGCTTTTATCAGAAGGATGCACCCGATTTTGCTCCAGAGTGGCTGAGAACAGTTCCTATATGGAGCAATGATACCGGCCGCTTCATCAAGTACTTTGTGGCTGACGACGAGGAGTCCCTTCTCTACCTGGCGAATTCTGGCACTATCCCGCTGCACATAT
>CAZYTS010000188.1:0-6902 GCA_964649855.1 uncultured Gemmatimonadaceae bacterium | reverse complement strand
ATCGGGGCAAACATGGGAAGCTACAAGTCCTATCCGCGGATAGTTGGAGAAACCGGCGGCAAGGACTTTATCGTCGCGCATCCTTCTGCTGACCCGGCCGCAGTAGCGGTGGCAATAGCACGCGGCGGGTTTGAGTTCCAGGGTCAGAAGTGCTCCGCAGCGAGCAGGGCTTACGTACCGCGTTCAATGTGGAATGAAGTGCGCGACAGCGTTGCTGCGATGATCGGAGAGATCCGCATGGGTGACGTAAGAGACTTCCGCAACTTTATGGGCGCGGTGATCGACAAAAAGGCATTCGATCGCATCTCAGGATACCTCGATGACGCCAGCAAGAACGCCCGCGTCATAGCCGGCGGAAAGGCGCGTGGAGATCAGGGCTACTTCATCGAACCCACTCTGGTTGAAGCCCCAGAACCCGGTTACCGGCTCATGTGCGAAGAAATATTTGGCCCGCTCGTCACGGTGTCTGTATACGACGACAAATCATGGCTCGACACCCTGCAGACGGTTGACCAGACTTCGCCCTATGCACTCACCGGCTCCATCTTCTCCCGCGACCGCAGCGGCGTTCGCGATGCAATGGTTAACCTTCGTAACGCGGCCGGGAACTTCTACATCAATGACAAACCAACTGGCGCTGTAGTCGGCCAGCAGCCGTTTGGTGGTGCGCGAGCGTCAGGGACCAACGACAAGGCTGGTTCAAAGCTGAATCTGCTGCGCTGGATCAGTCCACGCACGATCAAAGAGACATTCGTGCCGCCCACGGACTACCGCTATCCGTTCATGGGAGCAGAGTAGCGTCTCGGATACACGCTCTGGAGTTTCACTACGCGATGGACCACGTTATCCGGGGTCCATCGCGTTTTTGTAAACCCGACCACTCAAAACCACCGTGCCGTCCTACCGATTTGTAACAGCCGACGTCTTTACCGCAACGCCTTTTGGCGGGAATCAGCTGGCCGTTTTTCCCGAAGCGAGTGGTCTGAGCAGCGAACAGATGCAAAGCATTGCTGGGGAGTTCAATTTTTCGGAAACGACGTTTGTTTTGCCGCCAGAAGACACGGCCTGCATTAGAAGGGTGAGGATCTTTACTCCTGCCAGCGAGCTTCCATTTGCCGGCCACCCAACAGTAGGAACCGCTCACGTTCTGGCAGCGCTGGGAGAGATTCCGCTCACCGGTGACGTTACTCGCGTAGCGCTGCAGGAAGGAGTTGGACCAGTACCGGTGCTGATAAGAAGCAAGGATGGCCAGCCCGGGTTCTGTCAGCTAACAGCAGCCAAACTCCCTGAGGCATCTCCACCGCTCCCGCCTCGTGACGTCCTCGCACCCATGCTGTCGCTTGAAACAGACGACCTGCTGGACGGCGTATACCACCCTCAGGCGGTCTCTTGCGGCGTACCGTTCTCGTTTATTCCGGTTAGGGATCGCAGCGCAGTGGCACGCGCGCGTCTGCGGCTCGATCTCTGGGAAGAGACGCTGTCGCACGAGCCCCATCACATGGTGATGGTCTTTGCGATGGATGCCGAGGATCGGAACCACCAGGTGCGCGCGCGCATGTTCGGGCCGGGATCGAAGGTGCCCGAGGATCCTGCCACCGGCAGCGCGTGTGCAGGGTTGGGCGGTTACCTCGCGTGGCGCAACGGTACAAACAGCGGGACTCTCCGCTGGATAGTCGAACAGGGTTATGAGATGGGTCGGCCAAGCATCCTGGAAATCGAGACCGACAAGGTGGATGGAAAGGTCAGCGCCGTTCGCGTGGGCGGCGACACGGTGATCATGACCGAGGGCCGATTGAGGCTGTGAATGGGAGGCGCTCCATTTGAAGCGCCCCCGGTAAATCCCTTATAGCTGACTTGTGCAGCTGGCGCAGCGCGTTGCGTCGGCTGGAATGGTGCTCTTGCAGAAGGGACACACTTTGGTTGGCGGTCCAGGCGGCTCCGGCTTGATGAAGAGTTTGCCGATCTGCCAGGCTACAAAACTCACTATTGCAAAGTTCAGGAAGGTGCCAAGAAAGTGGCCGATGCCGAACTGCATGCTTCCCAGCGTTAGTGTCCATTCACGCCAGCTCCCTTCCGGAGTAACCGCTCCCACTACCGGCATGAGGAAGTCGTCGACCATCGCTGTTACCAGGGCACCGGCCGCACCACCTACGATCACGGCAAGCGCCAGTGCAATGACGTTTGCCTTGACAAGGAACTTCTTGAAATCTTCCCACATAAGGGAGAACTCCGGGTTGGAGGTTTGGACCGAAAACGGCGGTTGCGACTGGCCGAATGTAATCAGTGCAGCCGCATCGTCACTGCCGATCGTGCCTCCATCTTGTGCTCGTGTCAACGGTAGCGGGCGTCACGACTCGAACGCTGTTCCACCGACAAGCCGCTCTCCTACTCAGAACCTGGCTTCTACGTAGAGGTCGAGTCGCATGGCGGTACGCGGATGGATACCGCGCGAGAGATCGAGTCTTATGAGACCGTCGAGGACTGAAGCGCCAAGACCTGCGCCGCTCAGCGGGCGCCCCGGGTGTGAACGGTCCTCCCATCGTCCTGCCCAGCCGATATCACCAAACAGCACAGGACGAACAGCTCCCGTGGCCCGGCTGAATTCGGCGCGCCCGAGCCAATAGACGGGGCCGCTTTGCGTTCCCGCCAACTGACCGCGCACAGTTTGCGCTCCACCGAGCATGAATTGCCGCTGCACAGGAGCATTGACGGAGTAGCCCGCGCTCGCGGTGAGCGATGCGGCAAAGTCTGGTCCGAAGCCGCGTGATACGGTCAGGTCACCCGCAATCCTTGCGTAGGATTTGCCTGCCGTATCTTCCAACTCACGTTCTTGCAGGTAGCCTCCTTCAATTCTCGTATCGCCGTAGAGCCGCCACCCCAGCGGATCCAGTCCACGTGCTGCCTGAGCCCGAAGTGACAAACCAGCGACTGTAACTCGCTCGGCCGCGATATTGCTGGAAAACTCGGAGCCACCGCCGAGTGCGCGTGCAATATTGAAGCGGGTGTTCCACGTCGCAGGACTGTGCTTCTCCAGAAAGAGCCGCGTTTCGAGGCCACCGCCCTGCGTGAGTGAGCGTCGCAGTTCGCCGCCCCAGGAGCGGTAGTAGAATCCTTCGTCGCGTCCGTAGAAGAGTGCGCCTATCGACGAGCCAAAGGAGAGTGGGCTCCCCCAATCGTCATTAGCCACCGCGAGACGCCGGTAGGCACCGACTCGGTAGTCATGCCTGCCATCAGTGCGCTTGATTCCTCCTTCTGCGTAGATGCTATGATCGGCCGTACCACCTCGAATGGATGCATCCCATATGTAGCCACTACCGAGTTGTTGAGACGCCATAATCGCCGTCGAAAGGCCTTCAACTCGATTGTAGCGCGTTTGCGGCAGACCATAGGTGAGCGTAACTGGCATCGGGGCCCAGACTGGTTGCAGTCCAAAGTCGAGAGCCTTCATCAACTCTATCCGGTCCTGACTGCCAAAGAGATCCTCGTTCTCTTCGTAGATCGATGGGGGCAAGTCTGGGGAACGAGCCAGTGCACTCTCGTCGCAGGGTTGCCTGACGGCGACTGGAATGTCGTTGTCTATCCAGCCACGCCCTACAGCATCGGTGTAGTAACCGTGCAATCGGCA
Organism: uncultured Gemmatimonadaceae bacterium; assembly: GCA_964649855.1. Taxonomy (GTDB): domain Bacteria; phylum Gemmatimonadota; class Gemmatimonadetes; order Gemmatimonadales; family Gemmatimonadaceae; genus CAZYTS01. The sequence continues at coordinate 3,277 of CAZYTS010000188.1, read as the reverse complement.
CGACTCTTCGCGCTCTGCGCGCTGCCGCGCGCGTAGAGTGGAATCTGCCTCATAGATCGCGCGGCGTCTCGCGCGGCGCTCCTCGGGGGCCAGATCCTTTAGATCGACCGAATCCGGAAAGAGCGAATCACGAATGGCAGAGATATTCATTCGCCTCGGAAGGGGAGGTACAGAGTCCACACCATTCACGCTGGCGTAGCGAAAGCTCTCTTCCATCTTGAAGGGGACGCGCATGAACGATGCACGAGCGTATCCCTCTGCCGCCTGAACGCGCGGCAGCCAGTAGCGACCGCCATAGAGTCCGTAGTCTATGGTGACTGCTTCGAGGTTCGCCTCCATCGGCGAGAGCATGCCCTTGACCCATCCTGGTACTTCATCGGCCTCATCCGCCACTTCGTTGCTATCCCTGTAGCCCTCTTGCTGCCGTTCTCGTCTGCTCTCCTCGTCGGCCACGGCCCATATGTTCATGGGCGCTGCGAATCTGTAAACTGCCCTTACAAGCTGGCCGCTCTCCTGATCGAACCAGAAGGAACCGACCGAGAATTTCCACTCGGGACGCCGCGGAAGCACACGTAGTTCCCGCAGCCGTATGGCGCGGCCATCAGAAAGGGTGATTGTAAGCGAGTCTCCTGCTTCATACTTGTAGTATGCCTCCGCGCCGGTAGCGATAGGATGAACCAGTTCCGACTCATCCACCTCGGCGCGACTCATACCTCCTGAACCCACCCAGAGCGCCTCGCGACCGGGGAAGTAGGGGATCGGTGACATGTCAGACATGTCCTCGTCGACTTCCTTGCGCTCAGTCTCGTCCAACATCGGAAAAGCTGTGCGGCGTCCCTTTACATCAATGAAGATTCCGTTCTGCCGCGACCATTGCACGCGCGACACATTCTCAGTCCGAAAGAGAAGTCGCTTGCGAGCGCTGGCCCGGAAGCCGATCCCAGTGGAGAGGCGCTGATATGCTGTCGCGTCGTAGGAGAGAAGCGTGGAGTCCTGCCTGAGTCGGGCTTCCCTCGCGCGAAGCAACAGACTACGCGCCGACGAGTCGCGAAACGCCGAGCGCAGATGCTCCTCTGTAACCGGAATGCGCCGCACCGGCCGTTCTTCGCGATTTCGCGCACGCAGTCGCGCTTCAAATCGAATGGAGTCACGACGCGCCGCTCTTCGAGCACTGTCGGATTCCTGGCCAGTGGTAACGGTCACCTGCATGGCCAGGGTCAGGGTCAAAGCGGTTACCAGCATTTACAGCCGATCTCCCTACAGTCGTGGACACCAGAGTTACGGCTCATGACGGTGGGCAGTTTCGCCCCAGCAGGACATAGGGGGCCGCATCGACTACTACCTGCGGCCTGAGGCGGTATCGCCTTGAGGAGGCTCGGGGCGTGGGGAGTTGGCGCGCAGGGAGCCGCTATGCTGCCTCAGGATCATCAGCCTCTGGCGAAACTCGGCATTGAGGCGCTCCTCGCCTGCGTCCGCCAGAGCAATGAGTCCCATTCCGAGGCAGAAGAATGCGGGGAGCCAGGCCATTCCGCGACTCCAGGGAAGTTGGGCCGAAGGAGCCGGACCACCGTTGACCCCGGCAAAACGCCTGACAAGTGAAGGAAAGCGACGCTGCGTCCACACCGTTACCATTATCATCGCAATTCCCAGCGCAGCAAGCACGACTGGAAAAAGTCCGCTATCTCTGAACACTTCACTGGCGAGATACACGAGATATGCAAAAACACCAACAGCTCCGGCAACAAGCAGGCTGCGGCGCCTGACGACGAGCGCTACGACGGCGAGAACGATCGCCAGAAAGGGCATGAGGTGGCGCCAATCGTCGAGCCTGAGCCAGAGCAGGAAGTAGGAGGCCGACATCGCCACACATCCCACAAGCCAGAACGGACCGGCATAGTCCCTTTGTGATCTGTCGACGTCGCTGCTGCGTTGCCACCGTTCGACCTCCTCGGCTACCGCCAGGATGACAAAGGACCCCGCCAGTGCCAACCAACGACCGTATGAAGGTGAGTAGCGCGCAAGGTCGAACGTCTGAGATGTGTGAAACCAGAGCCAGAAGAGTGCTATGCTGATCGGGTGCATCAGCGCCGCGGAACGGTGGACGCGCAACACAAGCAAAGCCACCAGGATGGTAGCGAGCTCCAGCACGACCCAGCGCGTGGCCATCCACCCACTGGCGTAGTGGAGTAGAACGGGGTCGTTGGGGTCGGGCCACTCGCCCGTCAGGCGAAGAATGGACCACGCCACGAGGGGCGTCAGCGACACGGCCAGCATCAAAGTCATCTCTGCCGCCCGTTCGAATCCAAGTGATCTAAGGCGTAACTGAGCGGCGACCAGTCCAGCTGCATACAGCAGCGTCACCCCCATCACTCCGAGCGGACCAAGGTTCTCCCATTGCTTTATCAGGAACCAGGCGCAGGCAAAGAGCACCAGCAGCGCTCCGCCCCAGTACGCCACATTCACCCAGTTGAATCCGCCCGGCGCTTCGTCGCGAGGTTCAGCGCTGGTCGCATCTAGCTCGAGCAGTCGGCGCGCCTGATCTGCCGACACGATGTTCTGGTCGACGGCGCGCTCAAGTAGGCTACTGAGTGAAGGACGTGGCATGCGCAGGTGTTGCGTAAAGATGGCGATAGCGGGATGTGATTGCAGCGGGTTGGCGCCAAATGGATGCGACTCGTCCGGCGGGGCTTTGCGTCGCTCTGCACGCGATTACCCTTCACTGCTATGCCTCAAAACAGTTCATTGACGCTGGACGTACGTGGGTTGGTCAAGCGATACGGAACAGTGGTAGCGGTTGACGGCCTTGATCTCGCCGTACATTCGGGAGAGTGCTTTGGACTTCTGGGACCCAACGGCGCAGGAAAGACGACAACGATCGAGATCTGCGAAGGGCTGCTGGCGCCTGATGCAGGAGTTGTCCGGATACTTGGCATGGAGTGGAAAAAGGACGAGCGTGCTTTGCGACAGCGCCTTGGTATACAGCTGCAGGAGGCGCAGTTTGCCGAGAAGGTGACGGTTCTTGAGACGATCCGGCTGTTCCGCTCATTCTACGACTCCGGCCATTCAGTTGACGAAGTACTCGGCCTTGTACAGTTGGAGGAGAAGGCGTCGGCACGCGTGGGTACTCTATCGGGTGGGCAGAAGCAACGGCTCTCGGTGGCGTGCGCGCTCGTAGGTGACCCGGACCTGGTTTTCCTGGACGAGCCTACAACGGGACTTGATCCGCAGTCGCGCAGACAGCTGTGGGATCTCGTAGACAGAATGCGGCAAACCGGGC
>CAZYTS010000187.1:0-6917 GCA_964649855.1 uncultured Gemmatimonadaceae bacterium | reverse complement strand
GGTTTTTGATTTTTCCGTGTTCTTCCGCGTACTTCCGCGGCTTTGGTTTTTGATTCTCCGCGTTCTTCCGCGTACTTCCGCGTACTTCCGCGGCTTTGGTTTTTGATTCTTCCGAGTTCTTCCGCTTACCTCCCCGGCTTTGGTTTTTGATTTTTCCGCGTACTTCCGCGGCCTTGTTTTTTTGGTTTTTCCGCTTTTTTCCGCGTACTTCCGCGGCTTTGGTTTTTGATTTTTCCGTGTTCTTCCGCGTACTTCCGCGGCTTTGGTTTTTGATTTTTCCGTGTTCTTCTGCGGCGTTAGTTCTGTTTTTTCAGCGTTCTTCCGCGGCTGAGCTTTCTGATTCCCTGCGGCCTCACACGTAGTTTCCGTGGCACTCCGCGGCAGGCCTCACACTCCCAATGTGACCCCCATCCGGTTGCGTTACTGTACCGCCTGCTGTTCTTCTCTTGAAGAATGGATCCGTGTCATCCAAAAAGCGTTGCACCCTAAATCACATTCCCGAGTCCATAGAATGAGCGCGCGGAAACTCCTAACTCTCATATTCGCGGCCTGTCTCGCCCCCGCGAGCGCTGGTGCTCAATACCTCACACGACCCGGCCGAGCATGGGAAACCATCTCCACCGACCACTTCCGCTTTCACTATCCGGCCGAAATGCGAGCCTGGGTGCAGCCCATTGCGCGTCGGATGGAAAGCTACGCCACGGCAGTCAATACACTCGTCGGGAGCGCTACATCTGGACAGACCACTGTAATGGTCGAGGATCCGTCAAACAGATCCAACGGCTTCGCCCTGCCACTGCTCGGCGGCCCAACGATCTTTCTCTGGCCCACGCCCCCGTCTCCTGGTCCGACCTTTGGCGCACACCGTGGTTGGGGCGAAATACTGGCAATTCACGAATACGGCCATATTGCTCATCTCACCATCCCCACAAGAAGCGGCACTGAGCGTGCACTCTGGCAGCTCGTCCCTGCCAAAGTAGGTCCCGTCGCGCGCAAGTCACCGGCGTGGGTAATCGAAGGCTACGCCACGTGGATCGAAGGACGGCTGACCGGCAATGGCAGGCCCGGAAGTGCCGGGCGTGCCGCGGTGTTGAGACAGTGGGCGCTCGAAGGGCAGCTCCCTAAATATAACGAGCTTGGTAGCACTTCGCCGTTCCTCGGCGGCGCGATGCGATATCTGGTAGGCTCAGCCTTTTTTGAATGGCTCGCTGACAAAAAGGGTGAAGCGTCACTCCAGCACGTGTGGCGCCGCATGAGCGCTAAAGAACGCCGTTCTTTTGACGACGCCTTCCGCGGTGTCTACGGAGCATCGCCAAGCGAGATGTATGGCGCTTTCTACACCGAGGTCATGGAAAAGGCCTTTGATGCGCGTCGCACTCTGCGTCAGGCAGGACTCGTTCAGGGCCAGCTGGTTCAGAGACTTGCCTGGGGAACGGACGAACCTGCGATCTCAAAGGATGGCAGCAAGCTCGCCATCGTGATCAGACGCCCGGAGCAGCCCTCCCGCATTGTCGTATGGAGCACCGCCGACGAAGGTCTCGAGCCCTCTGTGGCAGAAGCACGCCGCCGAATGATCGAACGCGATCCGCGCGACGTGGCGCCGTTTGATTCCTTTCCGGCTTCCAAACGAGCGCTTGCCACTTTGCATCCAAACCGCGGTCGCAGTCACGAAACACCTCGCTGGTTTGCTGATGGCGAGCGCCTCCTCGTCACCCGCGACGAACCTATCGGAGAAGGCGCCACCAGAAGAGACCTCTTTATCTGGAACAGCAGGTCTGGCCGCCTCAAGCGTGTAACCAAGGGTGCCGGTATTCGTGCGGCTGATCCAACGCCCGACGGCAGGCAGGCTGCGGCCGTGCGTTGCGCAAACGGCATCTGCGACCTGGTCCGTATCGATCTGTCGAACGGACAGATGACGACGCTTGCCGCAGGTTCGCCATTTGTAGTGTGGAACCGCCCGCGCGTGTCTCCAGATGGAAGGAGCGTTGCAGCCGCTGTCCAGCGCGATGGCGCGTGGCACGTGGCTATCGTCGATTGGACCACGGGCGAGGTTCAGACGCTCAACCCCGGCGATGCTGTGAGCCGTCATTCCCCCGACTGGGCACCCGATGAAAGACTGGTTGTTGTGAGCGAGCGTGGAGGAGTACCGAACCTGGAGTTGATCGATCCAGAAACGCGCATCGCGCAAACTCTAACGAGGGTGACAGGGGCCGCTAGCAATCCCGATGTAGGCCCTGACGGGCGCATCTGGTTCCTTGCGCTGCACGCGCGAGGTAATGACCTCCGCCGTATTCCGCTACGCGATGCCATGACTTCTTCGGCGAGTAGAACAGTGGCGCTCGACAACTCGCTGGCACCTGTGGCTCCGCCAGCACGGACTGCAGGAATGACCTTCGCCGAAGGACCAGTGCGTGGACCGGAGGACTACGGCCTTGGCCCTCGTGGCTGGCGCGTACTTCCCGGACTCAGTTCGGGACCGGACGGCGACATGGGCCTCCTCATGATCTCCAACACGGATCCTGTCGGTCGGTGGACAAGTCTGTTGCAGGGTGGCTATGGACAGAGGGGCGCCTGGCGTGGTGGCTCGCTCGCTACTGCACTGCGCACTTACCCAGTCCGTTTTGAAGGTGGTGTGTGGTACACAGACCATGCGCCATCCGAGCAGCGCTCCGGAGAGTTTGCCTCGGTCAACATCGACTCCAGATACACGGGCCTTGGTCTCTCGATGAACGCCGACAGGCAGCGCGCTGCCTATGGCATTGGCCTCCGACTCGGCGGCTCTGTTGGACGCGTGGATGGGAACCAACTCGATGCTGCATCACGCGCCATGGGGTTTGGCGAAGCCAACCTGCGGCTCTCCTGGGCGTGGCGTGGTGGCGTCTTTGAACCCTACGGACGAGCGCACGCATCCGAAGGTGGCACCGGGGGGGATTCATGGTCGCGGAGAATCCTCACCGCTGGCTTTACCCTCGGCGGTTCGCGCAAATCGATCCGCGTGGAAGGCACTCGCGGAACCATTACCGACGCCGGTCCCGGAGAGTTCGGTCGTTCGTTTGAGCAGTTTGCCGTGGGAGGAAACGTGGTCCCGTTCTTTGACCCATCTTTCCTCAGCCAGCGCATTTCGCTCCCATCGGTGCCCGTTGGGTACACCGGTGGTCGCACCTTTGAAATGCTCCGCGGCTCAATCAAGGCCTTCCGGCTCGAGCCCTATGTCGTGTTTGTTGCGGCTGGCGACAGCATCGGGCACTACCAGCGCATCTACGGCATCGAGAACGAGATCAATGTGACTGGAATCGGCTTTGCACGCCTCCCGTCAACCAGGATCCGCTTCGGCCTTGGATACTCGCTCGATCGCCCGTATGACGAGAAGATCCGACCGTACGTGAGCGTGGTGTACAGGCCGTAACTGCGAGGGAGCGAGGTGCTGAGGGGCTGAGCGCGCGTTAGCCAAGCACGCGGGAGCTGAGAGCGCGGGGATTGATGAGCGGCCGATGGGCTGGCCAGTCGAGGTTGCCACGCGGTGTCGCACGTTGATAGCGTGCACATTCAAGGCATGGGCTCGTTTAAACCTCGCTTAGGACAATCTTATGTCGGTCGTTCTCACTCTCGTGGGTCCCGAATACGAAGACCTTGAAGTCTGGTACCCCAAGCTTCGTCTCGAAGAGGCTGGGTACGACGCTCCCCTGGCAGGACTCGGCGACAAGTCCTACAAGGGAAAGCATGGCTATCCCTGTGCTGTAGATGGAGACGCCAGGGATTGGGACGCGAGCCAGCTAGCCGGTATTGTTGCACCCGGTGGTTGGGCGCCAGACAAGATTCGGCGTGACAAGGACGTGCTCAAGCTCGTACGAAACGTTCACGAAAATGGCGGGCTGGTTGCCACTATCTGTCACGGACCCTGGATTCTCATCTCTGCTGGGATAGTCACCAGTCGTCGCCTTACAAGTTCGGTTGGCATTCGAGATGACCTGGTGAATGCCGGCAGCACCTGGTCTGACGAACCGGTGGTTATCGATGGCAACATCGTGTCGAGCCGTGGTCCGGGAGATTTACCGGCGTTTATGCGCGCTTCTATTAATTGGTTGCAAGCGCATCGCAAGCTCTGACCTGCCACACGTCCAACACCCTTACCGCCACTTTCTTATGAGAATCGCCAAAGCGTTGATAGTTGCTGCAGCCTTTGTCCTCCCCCAGGCTGCAGAGGGCCAGGCCGTTCCGCGCGCGCCCTCGGTCGACAGCGTGGCGCGCCCCGCTGCAAACCCGGCCGACGTTGCCTCCGTTGATGCGATCCTCAAGACGCTTTACGACGTTATTTCCGGACCAGCGGGACAAAAGCGCGACTGGGACCGGATGCGTTCGATCTTTGTACCACACGCACGACTGATGCCCACCGGCCAACGCCAGGGAGGAGGGACTTCAGTCGCGGTGCTAAGCGTTGATGACTATGTCAATCGTGCCGGACCCGGGCTCGAGCGCAATGGGTTCTTTGAACGAGAAATCCATCGAACCGTCGAGGAGTACGGTAACATCCTCCACGCCTTCAGCACATACGAGTCACGGCGCACCGCGGATCTCAGCGAAAAGCCCTTTGCGCGCGGCATCAATTCGATCCAGCTCCTCAAGGACGGCAATCGCTGGTGGATCGTCTCTGTCTACTGGGATAGCGAGCGACCAGGTAACGAACTCCCGGCGCGTTACCTGCCGCGTTAGGCGTGGTGCGAGGGGCTTAAGATCGCGAGTCTCCGCGCGCTCCCGGCCCCATCACCGCGCCCGCGTGGCGTAACGAAACTCCACACGACCCCAGGTTCATTCCCGACAAGATCAGTCGGACGGCTTTAAGCCATACCGGGTGCGAACGTGCCGTAAGGGATTCCCTCGTCATTCGGCAGGATTCGCACCTTGTCTTATTCTGGTCATCCGGCGAAACTCCCGCGTCTTTTCCACGAGGTCTTTCGCATGCGGATCGGTGTGCCCCTGGAATCAGCGCCGGATGAGCGACGCGTGGGGCTCGTCCCCGACAGTGTGGGACGGCTTAAAAAAAGCGGCATCGACGTTCGCGTGCAGCGTGGTGCTGGTAGTGCGGCATTCTATAAAGACGAGGCGTACGAAGCGGCGGGGGCAGAACTCGTGTCCGACGCGTCGCAGGTTTTTGGTGAATGCGACGTTGTCGTAAAGGTTCACAAGCCTTCGATTGACGAGTGCAGTGCGATGCGCGCGGGGAGCATCCTGATATCGCTCCTCCCGACGGCTACCAGTTCAGAGGAGATTGCAGCGCTGACGGCGTGCAAGGTCACCGCTTTGGCGCTCGAAAAGGTGCCGCGCATAACGCGGGCGCAGTCGATGGACATCCTGTCTTCGCAGGCCACGATTGCCGGCTACAAGGCCGTACTTGTTGGGGCCTCGCACTCGCCGCGACTCCTCCCCATGCTCACAACCGCTGCTGGGAGCATTCCTCCGGTAAAGGCTTTCGTGATTGGAGCAGGCGTCGCAGGCCTTATGGCAATTGCAACGGCGCGCCGGCTCGGAGCGATGGTTTCTGGTTTCGATATCCGGGCAGCGGCGCGCGAACAGGTCCTCTCGTTAGGCGCCTCATTCGTGGGACCTGAGCCCACTAAAGACGCGGAGGTTGCCGGGGGCTATGCGCGTGCACAAACAGCGGACGAACAGCGCCAAACGCTGGAGGCGATGGAGCGGCACATCAAGGATCAGGATCTGGTGGTGACAACGGCGCAGATCCCCGGCAAACGTGCCCCTGTACTCGTTACCGCCGCAATGATCGCAACAATGAAACCCGGATCGGTAGTCGTCGATCTCGCCGCGGAGACCGGCGGCAACTGCGAAGGCACCGTGGCCGGCGAAACTCGCACGATCGGCGGAGTGTCGATTATCGGACCGGTCAATCTGGCGGGAAGCGTGCCTTTTCATGCTTCGTTCATGTTCTCAAAAAACGTCTTTACACTCCTGCAGCACATGACCAAAGACGGAAAGATTTCTGCTGACCTTCAGGATGAAATCGTCGGACCGATGTGCGTCACGCACGACGGCACGGTCCGTGTCTGAATCAAGGACCACGTGAAACTGACCGATAGCACCCTAGTGAAACCATGACATATATCCTCCAGCTTTACGTCTTCATCCTGGCTGCTTTTCTCGGCTACCAGATCATAAGCCGGGTCCCAGCCCTGCTTCACACGCCTCTGATGAGCGCGACCAACGCGATAGCGGGAATCTCGCTCGTCGGCTCGCTGATTGCTGCCGGTGGTCGCTATGGCTGGGTTGCCACATTGCTCGGCTTCATTGCTGTAGTCTCGGCAATGACCAACGTGGTTGGCGGGTTTCTGATTACCAACCGCATGCTGGCGATGTTCAAGCGGGACCGCGGCGCGGGCGCGTCGCGTGACGCGGCTCCCAAAGCCTGAGGCGCTGACATGGATTCGTTAGACGGACGCGAGCTGTTTATTCAGGTCACGTATCTGTTGGCGTCGATTGCATTCATTTTTGGTCTGCGTGGACTGACTCAGCCCGATCGTGCGCTGCGCGGCATGCGCGTAGCTGCGCTGGGTATGCTACTCGCCATCATTGGCACTCTGGTCTCCGCAGAGATCATAACCTACAAGTGGATCTTGATCGGGCTCGGTGTCGGGGCGCTGATTGGCTACCCGTTAGGCATGTGGGTGCCAATGACGGCAATGCCGCAGCGCATTGCGATCGCGCAGACCTTTGGCGCACTGGCCGCCACACTTGTTGGCGTAGCCGAATACAGCCACGCTTTTGCAGGGCCCGACGCGGCTGGACTTGGCGCCTTCAAAATGAGCGCTCTCGCGATCGAGGTAACGCTCGGTTCACTCACCGTTTGCGGCAGCCTCATTGCCTTTGGGAAGCTTCAGGAGGTGCTCCCTTCAAAACCATTGACCTTT
>CAZYTS010000186.1:0-6979 GCA_964649855.1 uncultured Gemmatimonadaceae bacterium | reverse complement strand
CATGTTTCTGCTGCACGAGATCGGCATGAATCCCGGCGAGCATCGATTGCGTGTGGTCTTTCAGCGACGCGAAAAGAGTAACGGCGACTCGGCGCTTCACACTCCGGTCAGCGGTGCACGGGCAGACACGGGGCTTTATCTGGGGCGCGCCGAGCGTGAGGTAGTGGAGCGCGAACGGCGCGCGCAGGCTGCAATCCCGAGTTATGTCGAACTCGATACGATGCTGACGTTCCTCCCGGAGCGAGCGCTAGTTATTACGTTCGACGCCGAGCGAAGGATGTTTCAGGTGCTGAGCGAGTTGCCGCGCTGACTAGCTGGGTTCGAGGGCGAGGCGTCGCCAGAGTCCTGGGTGCCGGGCGACGATGTAGGTTCCTGCCATTATCGCGGCGGCAGCGTTGGCGATGATGATGGACCACCAGGGCACGACTTCGCGTATCGGCATGGTGAGTGCGCCTACGACGATGACCGTGAGGAAGTATCCGGCGATGATTACAAAGCGCACGGTACGCCGCAGTATGGGATCGTCTTCGGCTACGGCAACGAGTCGGGCGACAACGAACCCGATGGCAAGCGCAATTGCGAGGTGCAGCGCGTTGTAGAGAAATATCGCTTGCGTGTCGAGCTCGACTGGCAGCAACAGGATCGAGGGGTCGCGTAGTCCACGAAATACCGCGCGTCCCAGCATGTTTACCGTATGTAGGGTCCCGCGCGCGGCGAGAAAGTCAAAGGCGCTGTAGAAGAGCGCGACTGCTGCGTAGCCGATCAGGCCAATTACAATGCCGTCCCTGGTGGAGCTGCGCTGCGACGTCATGGAACCTCCCGCTAGAGGGGTCATCGTCCTATGCCTTGGGCTGAGTTGATGGAGAGCCGAGGGAGCCTGAACACACCCCCCGGCCGCTCTTGTCTCGCCTGTTGCTCATAGATGGGAAGCGCGTATTGTGGCGCAAGCGGGAGTTACCCTACAAGCGCTGTCAGGCAGTGATCCTGACTGGAAGGATGCTGTAGAGGGCGCGAGAGTCGTCGCGTCACCTGGCGGGATCCGTCATGAGGTTGCCCTGCGGGGCACGTGGATGCAGGGGTGGCGCCGGCTCAGCTACACCAACTGGAACACCTGGAGCTTCAGCAGTCGAGGCGGAGCCGCGGTTGCCATAGAACGTCCGACCTGCTAGCTTTAGGTCTTAGCGACACATGCGCCGATGCGCGTGGACACGTTCCGAACGACTATGGGGCCTGCCGAATTGCGAGCGGGCCCTTTTTGTATCCGGTTACGCTCGTTAGTGCCCTTCTGGGAAGCGTATAACCATGAAGAACATGCATGTGCAGCGTTCGAGCATGGTAACGCCGGGTGTGCGCAATCACGGTGGCTCCAGCTCAGTGTGGCGATGCGGAGCGTGAAAGGAATCACCAGCTTCCTCGAGGTCGACTTACAATGACTACAGATTCGATGATACAACCCCTGTGGCCTGTTAAGACTCCCGAACTACCCGCGAGTTCTTTGCGAGAGCCGAGGCACCTGGGATTTGATGAACATGTTTTCATCGATTCCCATCGTGCGCGGGGCGTTTGCGTGCGCCAGCGGGCATACCTCTTTGCGGAACTTGGAAGGCGTGTCCTGGAACTCTCACGCGGCGGCACGACTGAGGCCGCGGTGGCGCGGCCCTCGCCGGACCGGTACATCGCGCAACTTGGGCCAGTGGCACTTAGTGTTGCGTGGCTTCGTGGCCGCTTTGATTCAGTCCCTGACGGTCAGCTGCTGGCTATCGTTTGGCGTGGAAGTGTGGCGAAGCAGCAGATTCAACGTCCCGAGCACAAGCACGCGGCTCCAGTCAGCACGGCAGCGGTGCTATGGGAGGACGTGGTCAATGTCTCTGCCTCGAGCGAGGAGAGCTGGCGCTGGTGCCCGGTCGCTGACGCGGGCGCTGCTCTCACGTCTGATGAGCTCGCGGATAGGTACGTCGAGCAACTGCGCGCAGCGTACGCCGACGTTCTCGCTGCCGCTTAGGAGTGTCGCATTTCGCAAGTTCATAATCTGACGAGCCCACAAATGTCCACGAGCCAGGTACTCAACGTCTCTGAAGAAGCCCGAAACGAAGATGTCTTGCGTGCGGCATACGACGTTGCCGCAAGGCACGGCATTCAAGCACTGACAGTTCATGCGGTTGCTGCGCGTGCCGGTGTGAGCCACAGCACCGTGCTCTTTCACTTCAAGAAACGTGAACTGCTCGTGAGTGCGCTCCTGGACCGGGTTTTATATGCGGCCGCCACTCTGCGGACTCCAGACAGCGTCGATCAGCTGACGCGGCCCTCCGACAAGTTCCTCGAACTCCTTCGTGTCGAGATGGAACGGCTCTCCGCAGAACCCCGTCACTTCCGCCTCTTTCTTGAGTATTGGACTTTGGGTGTGCGAAACGCGGCGATCCGACGAAGGGTTGCTGCGGCACTGGAGGGATATCGCACGTCGATCCGAAGCGTCGCTCAATCCGTAGTGGAAGGGATGCGCGACTCCACGGGGCGGAATGGTGCTGGAGGGGGCTTGAGTACAGCACCGACACCGGATGGCCTTGCTGCCGTTGCAGTGAGCCTGGTGCACGGCTGTGCGCTACAGGCGGTAATCGAACCAAAGAGGTTCGATGTCGAGCAGCACTTTGCAGCTGCGGGCGAGCTGCTCCAGGATCACTCGTGGTCGCAAGGCGCCAGACGGCGGAGCTGACCAGAGGCAGTGAGCAGGGCATGCGAGGGAGCGATATTCACTCCGGAACCAACACCGGCGGTTCAAGCGAAGCACTTTGAGAGCGGGCCACCGGACTCGAACCGGCGACGTCCAGCTTGGGAAGCTGCGCGAAGCTAGTGGGGTCGTTGCGTAAGTCGTTGATTTTCAACCGGAAACGGCCAGCTCGATTAGCGATACCACCCGCTAGCGGGGCAGAACAAATACCGAATTTACCTGCAATCGCCACGCAGTCCCGCAGTTCGCCTAGTTGTCCAATTCCGGCTCATCTCCTAAACCTTATGCCGAACATATGCCGAAACTATCTGACCTTGGCTGTTTGGAAAGCCCAGAGTCGGGTTTAGTTCGAAGCTCAGATAAGATAGCGCCATACTATACGCCATACTTGACGCCATACTATACACCCGCTATAGTGCGGTGTAGGAGCAGCATCACGCACCATGGCCGGTCCAAAAGGCCGCCATCCACCGGCTCAGGCTATGAGGAATCAGAACAGTCAGGACGCCGGCCGCCTTCCCGTGCGGCGGCGACGGACGGCGAGCGCAGAACCACTCCAGAAGATGAGCTTCCAACTTCACTCGTCGATCGCGGACGCAATCCGCGCCGTGGTGAAGTCGGGCGAGGCGCCGAGCGCCAACGTCTTTGTGGAAGAGGCAGTGAAGGAGCGGTTGCGTGAGCGCCGTCGCGAAAAGATCTACGCGGCGTACGCTGAAGCAGCGCAGGACCCGGAGTTCATGGCGGAGATGCGCGACACTGATCGTGCGTTCGACATTACGGTCGGCGACGATGCGCAGTAGCTCGGAGGAATGACCGGCGGCGTATGCACGACCCTGGTGTGGGGGGACACACCATCAATGGTAGGAGCTGTGTGCGAGAAGAAAAATGGCGTACATCGGTGCAGTACATCGCTGGGACATCTTCTGGGCAGATCTCGAACCCGGAGTCGGCAGCGAGCAGAAAGGCGAGCGGCGGCCAGTTGTCGTCGTCTCGAATGACGGATTCAACGGGGTCTTTCCCGTCGTGACCATCGTCTCGGTGACCAAGGCCGAGGGCAAGAAAAGAAAGCTGTATCCGTTCGAAGTCTTGCTTCCGGCGGGGATGATCACGACCGATCACGAGAGCATCGTGATGCCGCAGCAGGTGCGGACGATCTCGAAGTCACGATTGCTCGAACGAATCGGCGCACTCGAAGACGAAGAGCTTCGCGAGCAGATCGAGAATCGACTCCTCGAGCATCTCGGAATCGCGTTCGAAGAGGAGATGCCGGAAGAGTAGAGCAAAGTCCGATGATGAGAGACGCCGCGCGGCCTTGGCCACGCGGCGTTTTTGGATCATTTGGCAGTCCCCGCGTTGCACGGTCCGTCGTGCATGCGAACGGCCTCGTCTGACACCAACGGCCCCCGCGAAAAAGCGCCTGGGGGCCGATGGTTGCCAGGCGCTTCTAACTTCTCAAAGCCAAACCACATCCAAGAGCGGGCGACCGGACTCGAACCGGCGACGTCCAGCTTGGGAAGCTGGCATTCTACCAACTGAATTACGCCCGCATTAGTGACCCCAAACCTACCCGAACGTAAGCGCACTCGGTAGCCAGATCCTGCCCCACTCCTGGCCACATCCCATCGCGCCAGAACGGCTAAAAACGTCGCTGTATCGAAGTGCCGAGAGCCCCGTCGCCCACCTCAGGCGCCCCGATCCTGTTGCAAATATCCCCTACAATCCGTCCTAAGCTAATGACGGCCGCTGGCCTTAATTCATTGGAGCTGTTTAATGTTGACCCCCGTTGACCTGCTGAGCCAGGAGGACCTCCTCCTGAGTTCGGACGAAATGCGCCGCCTGGAGGTGCTTTCGGCCGGCATCGCTGAAGCACTCATCAACGCGATGGAAGCCAAGAGCCCCTACCTGCGTGGACATTCGCACAGGGTCGCGGCCACCGCTGCAGCTATCGCCGAGCAGATGGGGCTGGACGACGCGTCAGTTGAGCAGATCCGGCTTGCGGGTAAACTGCACGACGTGGGTAAGATCGGCATTCGCGAGGCTGTGCTGGACAAGCCCGCCACGCTCACCTCCGAGGAGTTCGCCCATGTGCGTGAGCACGTACGCATAGGCCTCGACATACTTGCACCTCTCACTCACCTGGGGCCGGTGCTCCAGTACGTCGCTGATCATCACGAGCGCCTCGACGGCAGCGGCTATCCCCGTGGACTAAAAGGCAACGCCATCTCACTCGGCGGACGCATAATCGGCGCGGCTGATCAGTTCGACGCTCTCACCTCGCCGCGCGCCTACCGTAACGCGATGGATCCCGGCGAGTCGCTCGCCTACCTGCAGAGCCTGGGGCCAAAGGCAGTCTGCCCTACAGTGCTTCCGGCGCTTTCGCGCGTCGTCAAGTCGGGACAGGTGCTCGTTTTCCTCGACGACGGATAACGAGTCGGCGACGTTCGACACGGCTAAGCTCCTCGCTGCGGCCCGCTACCGCGCCACACACCTCTGTTCGATCCGTCACAGACAACTCGGCGCGATTCCTCCAAACGTCAAAAGCCCCCGGACAATGACCCGGAGGCTTTTTTGTTTTAGTCCCAGCAATTTGAAGCCGCAGTACGCTCAGCCGGATCAGCTCGCCTGAGCCCCACAAACACATCAAGAGCCAGCGGTCGGGATTGAACCGACGACCGCCCGATTACGAATCGGGTGCTCTACCGCTGAGCTACGCTGGCGAGCCTAACGAGTGCCCAAGCGCGGACTCGAACCGCGACGCCTTTCGGCACCACCCCCTCAAGATGGCGTGTCTACCAATTTCACCACCAGGGCAATCCCCGGAGCCGGACGCACCAGGAACCTTCTCTCTCTCCTGGATCCGACCCGAACT
This sequence comes from uncultured Gemmatimonadaceae bacterium, assembly GCA_964649855.1. Lineage (GTDB taxonomy): Bacteria > Gemmatimonadota > Gemmatimonadetes > Gemmatimonadales > Gemmatimonadaceae > CAZYTS01. The sequence continues at coordinate 1,385 of CAZYTS010000186.1, read as the reverse complement.
CCACCAACACACACACAGCACTCGAGCGGGGCTGACGGGGCTCGAACCCGCGACCTCCGGTGTGACAGACCGGCACTCTAACCAGCTGAGCTACAGCCCCTCTCTTCTGACGGCCCTGACTCCAAACACGAAAAACTTCTCGCGCTCAAACCCAACTGGCCATCCTGTACCACTAACTACATGACCCCAAGGGGAATCGAACCCCTGTCTGCACCGTGAAAGGGTGCCGTCCTAACCGCTAGACGATGGGGCCGTATCCCCGCTGCCCCAACCTCCCCACCCGCTGCACGCTGCACGATGCACGCTGCACGCTGCGTGAGCACGCTGCAGCCGCCACCCACCACACTCCCTTTCTCTTCCCATAGCGGTAACGGGATTCGAACCCGTGTTCCAGCCTTGAGAGGGCTGTGTCCTAGTCCCCTAGACGATACCGCCTCAATTTTTTCCCGCCCCCCACTCCCCTCCCCACTACTCAACAGGCCAGGAGGGACTCGAACCCCCAACCGCCGGTTTTGGAGACCGGTGCTCTACCAATTGAGCTACTGACCTAGAGTCCCAGTCCGCACTAGACCGGTGATAGGTACAGCCCCACAACCACAACGCTCCTCACATCCTCCACAAGGGGTGACTGAGGGGACTTGAACCCCCAACCCCCGGAGCCACAGTCCGGTGCTCTAACCAGTTGAGCTACAGCCACCATCTACGCCAGACCGACGGCTTTCCGCCACCCTCCGGCGAGGACTGATTGTAATCAGCACGGCAGGGGTTATCAACGCAACCGCTCCCCACTCAACCGCCCCCTTCCACCTCGCCTAATTCGAATCTGACCCCAATTAGCCGCTCAGTCCTTGGCCCGGTCCAGATACTCACCGGTCGACGGATTCACGCGCACTCGCTCACCAGTAGCAAGAAACTCCGGCACGTTGATCGTCACTCCATTGTCCAGCTTTGCCGGCTTGTACGACGACGTCTTGGTGGCCGTCTTCATCACTGGCGCAGTCTCAACTATCTCAAAGCTCAACGAGTTGGGGAGCTGCACGCTGATCGGTCGCCCATCGTAATACTCGGCGATGATCTTCATGTTAGGCACCATCCACTGAGCGTTGTCACCCAGCGCTTCCTCGTCGAGTTCAAGCTGGTCGTAGTTCTCCGAATTCATGAAGTGGTACGTGTCACCACCCTGATAGAGAAACTCCAACTCGTGCGTTTCCATCGACGCCTTCTCAATGGAATCGTCCGCACGGAAACGGTGTTCAAAGTTGGACCCGCTTCGGAGGTTCTTCATCTTCGTCTGCACCATCGCGCGGAGGTTGCCCGGCGTGTGGTGGCGGAAGTCGATGACACGACAGGGATCGCCATCAAAAACGATCACCATCCCCTTCCGG
>CAZYTS010000185.1:768-7054 GCA_964649855.1 uncultured Gemmatimonadaceae bacterium | reverse complement strand
GGGAAGCGTTTGTGGGAGCACTTGCGCACGACTTGGTTGCCGAGATTAGGGCAGGTTCTGCGATTCGCATGTGGCAATAGCGCTGCGTCGCTATCCTCGTTGCACAGCCGCTAATCCCCATATACTCGCCGGGCTCGCTGGGCGTGGGTTGACCATTTTCCAGAATGGGCATATTTTCCTGTTCAGGAAAACTCCTCATTAAAGGCAAATGGCAAGCCAGCTCGCCTTCACAGAGACCCTCTTAGATCTGGACCTCGGCCCCTTGACGGTACGGATCGAGGAAATTCAGCCGCCCGGCGGAGCGGACGCGTTCCTCTCACTCGGTTGGGAGGGCGACGACGTGCCTTTTGCCGCAGAGTACAAAGATGTCAGAGATCTCCGAACATTACGATCTGCTTCGGTGCAAGCGCGCCGTTGGGCCGCCGAGTCCGCACGTCAACCCTTGGTTGTCGTACCCTATTTGAGCGACGATTGGTTGGCATACCTTCGAGCCGAACGCATGAACGGCATCGATCTTTCGGGCAATGGATGTATATGCGTTCCCAAACGATGGAGTTGGTTTCAAAAAGGATCCCAGAATCGATTTCGTCAAGCGACACGATCTCGTGAACCGTATCGAGGAAAGAGTGCTCTCGTAGGACGAGTTCTTCTTTCGCAACCTCGCTTTAGAAATCTGGCTGATTTGCAGAGCGAGATTCAGCGACGGCAAGGTTCACTGAGCTTGGGACAAATCTCGAAAGTCTTGACAGCACTGCAGGAGGATCTTGTTGTAGAGAAGGCCGATAACGGAGTCCGGCTCGTGGCTCCCGAGCGCCTGCTTGATTCACTAGTCGATGGTTATGGACCACCTACTGCTGTACAACAAGTGGATCTGAAGGCGGACGTTGGGCCCGAACTCTTCGCGACGATTGTTGCTGGGGCTAGCCAAGCGAAGGCCCGGGTCGCTGGCTACGATCCTGCTCGTTTCGTTATCGCCCCTGAGCCTTACGAGCGAATTGTTGTGTATATCGAGCCCCGTGGTTTCACCAACGTCAGCTTAATGTTTCAGTCAGAAGTCTCGCGGCGCTTCGCCAACATTTCGTTACGTGCGGTCGAAGATCCCACGGTCTTCTTCGACACTGTCGAAGAGGGTGGGTTTAGGTGGTGTTCGCGGCTGGAGACGTACCTTCAGCTCATGCAGGGAGGAAAGCGTGAGCAGGAAGTTGCAGGTCCACTTCGTGTGCAGATTCTGGGCCAGGCAGGGTCGTCTGAATGAACAGAACCGACGACGTTCTAAGGACCGAACTCTTGGGATTGGCGCGCACTCTGCGCGCGGATGACATACCCCTAATAGTTGGTGGTGGCTACGGTTTGTTGCTTCGCCAGGAATACTTGCATCGTAGCGGAACCCAGACCGTCCGAGAAATGCCCTACGCTCGTTCTACAAATGACATTGACATTTTACTCTCGTCTGAGATCATAACCGACGCCCGAAAAATGAGCGTCCTTCGCGATGCACTGCGAGACTCCGGCTACTCACCGATCCAAGGGGCAGAATACTACCAGTTTAAGAAGGCCGTGAGCTACCGCGGTGGCAATTCTGAGATCAAAGTGGACCTGCTGGCACCACAGCCACGAGACCCGGAACTTCTTGAGAAGGTGCACGTTGATGCTCGCAGGATTCGGCCCCGCGCTTCACAGGGAATTCACGCCCACACTACTCCTGAGGCGTTCTCGATTGCGGAAGAGGCCCTGTGTTTGACGTTGAGCGACAACGCGATACAGGTCGACGTGTTCATTCCTCACCCGTACTCTTTCATGCTCCTGAAGCTCTTCGCATATCACGATCGGAAGGATGATCAACAGAAAAATCTTGGACGGCACCATGCATTCGACCTCTATCGGATCATCGCCATGATGGACGAGACAGACTACAACGCCGCGGCGCGGTTTCGAGACCGTTTGGATGGAGATGCTGTCGTCGAAGGGGCAAGGAGAATAGTAAGCGAGTTGTTCTCAGGCAGTGATTCATCCGGAATGCGAGCCATTCGGGAGTATTCGAGCACCGTAGGAACTCCCATTGGCGCTAACGACCTGGCCGCGTTTCTCGAAGACCTCACAACTTTCTTCCCCAAACCAGGCATTTGAGTCAGCGGCTTTCTTCGACAACAGGCTATGTGCGAATAGTCACACGTTGACCAACTGCTCAGAACCTATCTGTCTTTCAGCGTCCCTCACGCTCGGCCGTACCTCGACTCCAAACGAGGAAAGATAACGCGCCAGCGCCACTACCATCATAGAAGCGCCCGCGATCTCCAGGGCCTCACCTAACAACCCAATACCAAACCCGCGACCTGCGCGGGCCAGGGCTACCTGGAGCACGATCGGAGAGAGCCAAGCGCCTCCTGCCCAAACCAGGGCAGCAGCCGAGATCGCGCGTCCTTCGGCAGATGGCAGGTGTCGCAAGGTACGATACGCCAGAATGAACGACCAGAGGAGCAACGCGCCTCCGATGACTGGCCACAAGACCTTGCTTGTGTAGCCCTGCAGCTGAAGCCAGCCAATCAGCCCTTCATGCAGCTCCGACATCTCGTCGATGGAACAGATTGCGAACGTCGCGGCCAGTACCGTCCACCCTCCTTTGAATCCGCTCGCTACATTGCGCCGCGCTGCCATCAACAGAGCTGTCATAAACGCACAAACTGCAAGCAGCATCGACGTATACCACGTCGGAACATTGCGCTCCTGCACAACGCTAAAGAGCGAAGAGATCACAGATGGAGTCCCAGGAACGCGCGCCTCGAGCATCGACGTGCCTACACTGAGGCCCATGAGTATCACCAACCCTGCTGCCAGCGCCGCACGAAGCGTTGAACCACGAATACTCCACACCGCTACTCTACCCTGATTGCTGCGGCCGAGATACCTGAGAAGGGTCGCAATGAACATCGCAATGCCTAGCAGTTCACAACCGTTCTCCGCGGCATTGAGCATGGCGTAGCTATACGAACCGCGTCCACCGTTGGCGGCCAGCGCACCTCCCACGAGTTCCAGACCTACCGCCCCACCCAGAAATACCACGCCCGATAAAACCATCCCAAACCGAGTCCTGGAATCCAGGTGCGCGAGAAAGCGCCAGAAGACCAGAAGCAGAACCGGCAGCAGGACGAGAGCTACGACCACCCACTGGTAGTAAAAAATCCCCGTCTGGCCCACTGAATCTCCGACCATCAGTCCCCACATCTCATGAATCTCGGCGGCTTCGTCCAGGGAGAGATACGCAAATCCAACGGCGAGTGCCGCCCACGCCAGGCGATAGCTGTCGCGCTGCCGCCACTTGCTTGTCGTAATTAGGCCCAGCAGCAACGCCGCCAGCAGCAGCTGCGCCGACGCATACCAGGTGGGTATGCTGCCTTCGGCGGCGAGATCGATCGCGTGGGCCACACCCACTGGGAGCGTGACGCCGAGGACAAAATGACCGATCGTGATCAGGACATCGAGCGAAACGAGGGCCGCGACTCCAACAAAGAGCCAGGAGGCGAGGCGTGCGCTTATGGGTATTCGGAGGTGCAGCATCCAGGTACGCGGGGGGATTTTGGGGGGACCCCGGTCTTTACTTCAACTTTCGAGCCGGACTCTACCGTATCGGACGAAAGGTCGCCTGGCGCGGGCGCCGAGGGATAAAAAAAGGGTGGACCGTGCGGTCCACCCTTTTCTCAGTCCTTATGTCGGAACGTTATCCGTCCCCGGGTCAGATCGTAGGGTGAGACTTCTACTTTCACCCTGTCGCCCGTGAGAACCCTGATCCGGTACTGTCGCATCTTGCCGCCAATAGTGGCAAGAATTGAGTGACCGTTTTCAAGAGCAACGCGGAACGTGGTACTCGGGAGGACGTCGGTTATAACGCCCTCCATTTCCAACATTTCCTCTTTGGCCATTCCCGCTACTCGCTTAACGCTTAGCGCGAGCGCGTTGGCGCGCGGCGGCTGCTTTGAGCTGCCGCGCTTCACTGGGCTTTACGTAATGACGCCGACGCCTGAGCTCTTTGAGAATTCCAGCTCGGAGTACCTGCTTTTTGAACGTGCGTAATGCGCGTTCGACGTTGTCGCCTTCGCCTAGTGTGACCTGAACCATGCGTTATCGACCGAGCTTGACGACGTTCTCAGCGGCCGGGCCCTTTTGACCCTGCACGATGTCGAACTCTACTCGCTCGCCTTCAGCGAGCGACTTGAAGCCGCTGCCCTGAATCGCCGAATGATGGACAAAACAATCTTTCTGGCCGTTCTCTGGGGTGACAAAGCCAAACCCCTTTGCATCATTAAACCACTTTACTGTACCGGTCGTGCGCATGTGTTCTTCTGCTCCTAAAAACAATTGTGGGGCCAGCGCGCAGAGCGGGGGCCCCGGTAAGTGTACGCCGGCTCTTTTCCCTGAAACCGGACGGTCAAACCTACCTGATACAGGCGCAACTGGCAAGGGCCATTTGCATCTATTTCCATGGCCCGCCGGGACCCAACCCAAAGGGACTTTAGTCACACTCGGTCAGACCCCCTGATCCTAAGAACTAGTCCCGTCCCCCAGCCCTCATCCCAAGGGCAATGATCCGCTGCAACAGCTCGGGATATTGGATCCCGCTCTGGGCTGCAGATGACGCAAACTCCTGCCCATCGGCCAGATCAGGGTTGGCATTGGCTTCCAGAAACCAGAGTTGCCCGTCGGCGCTGAGGCGGTAGTCCAGACGCGCGTAACCACTCAATCCGAGAATCCGGTAGATCCTTTTGCTGATCTCTCCGATCGTGGCTTCCACCTTGGGTGGCAACCCCTCGGCGGCCCGTTGTTCGATGCCGTGTCGCACCTGATAGGCGTAATTGTGCTTGGCCCGAGCCGTAGCAATGAGCGGGGTATCGGGCGACGCCTTTTCGAAGACCAGTTCCCGCGGCGACAGGGCGGTGAGACGATCGTTCCCCAGAACCCCGACGTAGATCTCGCGACCCATGATGAACTGTTCGGCAAGGGCATCCGTTCCTATGCGTCTGTGAACAAAGGCAACGCGTTCGGCAAGTTCTTCGTCGTTGTTGACCAGCGATGCCTGGGAAATACCTAACGATGCGTGCTCGGTCAGGCTCTTTACGATGAGTGGAAAGCCAAGACTTCGCGGACGTCGGTTCTTGCGTCCACGCTGAAAAACATGAAAGGCCGGAACGTGGATCCGGTGATAGATCAGAAGCTTTTTGGCCAGGGCCTTCTCGCGCGAAAGTATGAGCCCGCGCGGATTGCAGCCCGTGTACGGCACGCGCAGCAACTCCAGAAAGCTTACCACGTTCTGATCGTACAGCGTGTTGCCGTGGAACTCTTCCAGAAGGTTGAAGACGACGTCGGGATTGAAGTCGTTCACCACGTCTCGGATTGGCTGAAGCTCGTCGGAGACGCCAAGGAGCCGCACGTCATGTTCCATCTCGCGCAGCGTCTGAAGCACGTCCACGTCGGTCTGGAGCTCCATGAGCTCATTCTCCGTCAGCTTTGACAAATCATCTGGAGGTACCGACTGCGGATGCGTGAGCACAAGCACACGCAGTTTTTTCATCAAGCGGTCATAGTGGAATCCAGTCCTTCCGCCCCTGGCTGTAGAGAAAATGCATCGTCTTAACAGTCAACAGAACACTGAAATCAGTCAACAACTGACGCTCTGGACCAACGGCGCGCAATCTCAGATCTCCACAACGCCCGATAATATTGCCTAACACGATATCAAGTGTGTACTGGTATTCTCCCGTCCAGCGAGCAACCATCGTGCGAATTTCATTGCGATGGCGTCGCAAAAACTTGGACGCTGCTTCCCGCTTGCGGTGCTGCGGCTGATCAGAGAACAGGCGTGTCAGATCAGCGTCGTAAATGTTTGGAAACTGCACTGTGTACTTCTTGCGCCGCGCCGAGTAGTGCTCTCCCAATGTGCGCTTGAGAGTATGCAACGGTTCAACCTTGCGACGCGCTGAATTGAGCGGTTTCTGGTTGGCTATCTCCTCCATGAGTTGATCGACGTATACAAGCTTCTTGTATGCCGGCCATCCCGCATAACGACGACGCCAGTCCGATCGGGGGCGAAGCCATTCGGCAAAGGTTTCTGCAAAGTCCTCATCAGGATGGCTCTGCGCGTACCAGAGGCGCAGGTGCTGCACATAACGCTTGCTGGCAGGATTGGGACGATAGTACTCGGGATATCGCGTTGACGATTTTCCAAAGAGTTGTTGCCAACGCTTGCGTCTGTGCAGTTGATACGCGTGCTGAAAAGCGTGTCCCGTTTCATGAC
>CAZYTS010000185.1:0-758 GCA_964649855.1 uncultured Gemmatimonadaceae bacterium | reverse complement strand
CATGATGCGAAGGCACTCGGCGCGCGACGCTCCTTCTACATCAAGAAGCTGTCGCTGCTCCAGGCGTCGCAAACGCTTGTGAGCGAGATAGAAGGGGACGGCAAATCCAGGTACGCCACCCGGCGAAAACCATTCATCAGAAAGCCACACGTGTGGCCTCAACCTGAGCCCTCGTCCTTCGAGTTCGTCGTAGAGCTTTTGGACGATTCCTTCCAGGTGCGTTCCTTCAATCGTGAGGCCAAGATCCTTGAGACGAACCCGCATCAGCCGCTCGTCCGAGTATCGGTGCCAAGGTACTTTCGACTTCATACCTCTAAGGGTAGCAGCGGGCGCCCGTCTTGCGCAGGTTGATGGGTCCCTCTGACCGGAAACCCCAAGCGCCCGCGACCGTAGGTGAGTCTATGGCAATTGAGCAAACCGCTACCATCGCCCCAGCGCAGCCGGGTGCCGTGACGGTACAGGACGTGCAAGTCCAAGATCCAGTAGTAGTTGTGCCGGCTCCTGTGCTCGGCCCAATGCGGATGACGCAGGCCGAGGTCGCTGCCATCCGAGCGGCCAGAACCGAGCTCTCAAACCAGCTTCAGTCGGCGGCTTCGCGCCGCGAGCAATTGGTCGGAGAACTCCACGGCACCGAAGGTCAGGTGCGAGCTGGTCTTGAACAGCGCCTTAAGGTCCTCGATGACCGCATTGCCCAGCTCGAAACCGACATTGCGACAACCGGGCGGCAGCTGACCGATGCCAGCATTCTCCCTGTCAGT
>CAZYTS010000184.1:0-7156 GCA_964649855.1 uncultured Gemmatimonadaceae bacterium | reverse complement strand
AACTGAGACGCGCCGATATACCGCGTGCCGGAGGTAAGGGAGCCAATCTGGGAGAAATGACTCACGCGGGGCTCCCCGTACCTCCAGGCTTTATCATCTCGATCGATGGGTACGCGCACTTTAGAAGTGCAACTGGAATCGGCATCGAGCTGGAAACGCGGCTTGCCAAACTCGATATAGACGACGCGAGTGCGCTTAACTCGGTAGCAGCGGAACTGCGCGCCCTGGTGGAGCAAGCGGCGATACCGCAAGACCTCGAGCGAGAAATCGTGAACGCGTGGGCAAGTCTAGCGGCCGAAGTTGACAAGCCCGATCTCCTGGTTGCCGTGCGGTCTTCGGCAACTGCCGAGGATACCGACCAGTACTCCTTTGCAGGAATGTTCGAAAGCTTTCTCAACGTGCGCGGGAGCAAGGAACTCCTAAAGGCCGTACGCGCTTGTTGGGCGTCAACTTTCCACGCACGCGTTCTCTTCTATCGTCTAAAGCAGGGATTGCCGGCAGAGATGCCAGTGGCGGTGGTGGTGCAAGCGATGGCCTCGAGCGACAAGGCAGGAGTCATGTTTACCGTGGATCCTTCGTCGCACGACGCTGGACGCATGGTAATCGAAGCCGCATGGGGTCTGGGTGAGGTTGTAGTGCTCGGGCAGGTGACACCTGACAGGTACATACTATCAAAGGACGACCTAAAGCTCGTCGAGTTCGCGGTGGGGACAAAAGACTTCATGCTGGAGACAGACCGGACTCTCGGTAGCTCTCGACGCATTGACCTCGCAAACGACCTGCGCAAAAAAGCCCGAGTGCTCACCGACGGCGAACTCCTGCAACTTGGCGATCTCGGACGTCGCGTGGAGTCATATTATGGGACGCCGCAGGACGTGGAGTTTGCAATTGAGGGCAGCAAGGTGTACCTCGTTCAGTCGCGTCCGATCACTACATTGGGAAAGACGGACGATCGGCCGGCACCCGATGGCGCTGGTCATAATGCAAGAAGTATGCCAGGGCCAAACGAGGGAAGTGTGGTGCTGGTGCGGGGCCTTGGTGCAAGCCCGGGTTTGGTATCCGGGAGCGTACGCCTGCTCGCGAGTATTCAGGACTCCGCACAGCTCGCGCCGGGGGAGGTTCTTGTCACACGAATGACATCTCCCGACTGGGTGCCGCTGATGCGCAAGGCTGCAGCAATCGTTACAGATACCGGTGGCATGACATCGCATGCAGCAATCGTTTCGCGCGAGTTAGGGATTCCTTGCGTAGTCGGAACTGGCAATGCGACAACAGCTTTGCATACTGGTCTGCTGGTTACCGTAGACGGCGCGCGCGGGACAGTCGTGTCGGGTCTCGCAGCGGTAAAGTCGAGAGCAGAGAGTGTCGCCGCCGCGCTGACGCCAGTGACATCACGTGTTATTACTGCAACCAGGCTTTATGTAAATGTGGGCGAGCCAGATCGCGCCGAAGCCGTGGCAGCAATGGACGTGGATGGCGTCGGGCTGCTGCGTGCCGAGTTTCTTTTGCTTTCTGCCCTGGAAAAGAAACACCCGCGCGCATGGATGGCTGAGGGGAAATCTGACGCTGTGGTCAGTCGTCTTGCCGACGGACTACGGATCTTCGCGCGTGCCTTTTCACCTCGGCTCGTTATCTATCGCGCGGTTGACTTCCGCAGCAACGAGTTTCGGGGGCTCGACGGCGGCGCTGAATACGAACCTGTGGAAGAGAATCCAATGATTGGATACCGTGGCTGCTACAGGTACATCAAGGAACCTGAACTCTTTGCGCTGGAATTGCGCGCTCTTGCAGAAGTCCGGCGCGAGTATCCCAACATTCATTTGATGCTGCCGTTTGTGAGAACGGGATGGGAATTTGCAGAGTGCAAGAAGCTGATCGATGCAAGTCCGCTTGCGGGATCACGTGGAATGGAGCTTTGGGTCATGGCCGAGGTGCCTTCTGTGGTTCACTGGCTTCCGGGGTACGTCAAGCTGGGCGCGACCGGTGTGTCGATAGGTTCAAACGATCTCACGCAACTAGTGCTCGGAGTGGATCGAGACAGCGAAGCCTTGGCGGAGCTCTTTGACGAGCGCGATGCTGCGGTGGTGGCGACGATAGGGCAGATCATCCAGCGCTGCCGGGAACTGGGTGTAACGTGTTCAATATGCGGACAGGCACCATCGACTCATGCGGAGTACGCCGAGTTGCTGGTGCGGTTGGGGATCGACTCGATTTCGGTTACGCCCGATGCGGTTGAGCGCACGCGTGCGATGATAGCGAGGGCTGAGCAGCGAATTCTGCTGGATGCCGCCCGAACAAGGAGTGACAGCTAGCGCCTCCTCGCAATCCTTATACGACCACAGGTTGCGGAGTCAAGCAAACCATCCATTGCAACCAGTGCCAGGCACTCAACCCCGGGCTCACCATTGAGTTCAGGTATCCGAATCGCGTACGCATTGCGGCGGGAACGCCGAACAGGATAAGAGACGTGGCCTCTGGTTTGTCAGCAGACTGTCGTTGGTCATGGTCAGCACGTGGACTCCCACAAAGGCTGTGGTCCGCGTCGGCTGAGGAGACGTACAAAACGGGTGGGCAAGAACCAGCAGGCAGCCTAACGCCCTCGCGCTCATGTACGACGATTGCCTGCAGCGGGATCGGGGAATCTCAGATCGCCGTGTGAGATAGTTGCAGTCTGCTCAGCAAAGCGGCGCGGGCTCAGTCCCAGGAGACGACGGAACTCTCGAGTGAGGTGACTCTGGTCTGCATAACCGTTACCCGCGGCACGCATAGACCAGCGCGATTCCGGTCGCGCCACCATTTCCACGAGGCAACGTCGTAGCCTCCAGATCGCTCGAAACTCGCTCGGCGAGAGATCTACTGCTTTGATGAAGCGCCGGCGAAGCTGACGCTCCGAGATCCCAAGATCGCCGGCGAGGCCAGAGATTGCGATACCTGAATCGGCACTAAGAATAGAATGTATTGCACGCGCCACGACGTCGTCGGGCCTTGTGGCAAAGGGCATTCGCGCTCGGAGCACGCCATTTAGAACCACCGTCTTCTCGCGATCAGAGCGAATAGCAGCTAGTTGCTCCGGTAGCTGGAGAAGCCAGGAAAGGGATGGCTCAGTGGCCGCTACGACCACAGCATTATGAAGTTTGAGTGAATGGGGGATACCCAGGATATTTCGGGCAGCGCCGGGCCTCAGTCTGGCTCCGAACCATTGGTCTCCACCCTGGACCGGAGGCAAGAGGGGAGCGGTATGAGGACCAACCACCACTGCCTGGCGCGTCGAAATGGCGATACTCACGCAGCCGTCGGGCGGGACGATGTGTTTGACCGGCCCCGTTCCCGCCGAAGGCAAGACGCTAAGACTCCAGTAGTTGGCTACCCATTGCCGTAGTTCGGGGTCGGGGTCGAACTCGCCGTACTGCATTCGATGGCGCTTCATCGCGTAGGAATATGTCCAGTATCGCCGAGGTTGGTGGGCCGGTCTTGAACCGATCGGACTTGAGTCAGGCGCCAGCGCGCCGTAGCTTGGGGTCCGCTCGGACGAACCGGGAGGCCCAATGTCCAGCACTTTTCGCTCCATCACCCTTGGCGCACTGTTTCTAGTCCCATTCTCATCGGGACTTAAGGCTCAATCGGGAGAGGACCTGATCAGGAAAGTCGGGGCTGGTCCCCCTGTGGCAGACCCGACCTTTCCAGCTCCTCCAAACCTGGAATACAAGGTGGCGTGGCATGTGACCGCGGCTCCCGAAAAGGCAGCTGACGTCGTTCCCGGGTTCACAGCGCCAGCCAACTTTCTGGTAATGACTGACGCCAACGGCGTACCACGCTCCAACGTCAAGCTCGCGATCATCGTGCATGGTACCGCCACACGTTCGTTGCTCAACAATGAAGCCTACAAGGCAATGACCGGTAGCGACAACGGTAGCATTTCGCTTTTGCAGGCGCTGCACGATGCCGGTGTGGAGGTTGTGGTATGTGGCGTTGCCCTGATCAACCGAAAAGTGCCGCGTGACCAGCTATTGCCCTTTGTTAAGGTCGCAACGTCTGCGACCATGGCACATGCCGTATATGCCGCACAAGGATATGTAGTGATCGGCCAATAGGCCCAAGGAGGTTCCATGTCGCGCCACACGAGGTACGCGATTGCCGCCGTGACATTCGCGTCGGTAGCAGTCATCGCCGCTGCACAGGTCACTCAACGCCAGGCTCTGCGTGCACAGACGCGCATTGTGGATGCGGCCACGACCTTCTTTGGGACCCTTGACGAGGCTGCTCGCACCAAGGCGACGCGGGCTTTCAACCACGACGACCGTTTCCAGTGGTTCTTTACGCCCGTGGAGCGTCGTGGCCTTCCGCTCAAGGAGATGACGGAGCAGCAGCGCTCAGCTGCGCTCTCGCTGCTTGAAAGTGCAACCAGCAGTCAAGGTTTCCAGAAGGCTACCGGTGTTATGCGCCTGGAGCAGATCCTGGGCCAACTCGAGCAGAGGCCCGATCGCCGGGACCCTGAGAACTACCATTTCTGGATCTTTGGCACGCCGTCTTTAGATCAACCCTGGGGTTGGCGATTCGAGGGGCACCACATTTCCCTCAACTTTACCGCAGCAGACGGAATAACGGTTTCGACGCCGTCGTTCATAGGTGCCCATCCTGCGCGTGTGCCTTCGGGCCCCTTTGCCGGATGGAGGCTTCTTGCTCACGAAGAAGACCTCGGCCGTTCACTGCTGCGCACCTTCGATCAGGCGCAATTGCAGCGGGTCGTGATCTCGGAAACAGCGCCACGAGATATCGTGACCGGCAATTCGCGCAAGGCGAGCATCGAGAGCATGGTAGGTCTTCCCGTTGCAGAGATGAACGCCGAGCAGCGTGCGCTGTTTATGAGGCTGTTGGCCGAGTACGTGAACAATATTGAGCCGGAACTTGCTCGGGCGCGGATACAGCGCATTGAAGCAGCAGGGATCGAGCGTCTTCATTTTGCCTGGGCAGGGAGCGCTGAGCCTGGTGGTCCGCACTACTACCGGATTCATGGCCCCACGGTTCTGATCGAGTACGACAACACGCAGAGTAACGCCAACCATATTCACAGCGTGTGGCGCGATCTGGAGAACGATTTCGGCGAGGATTTATTGAGGCGCCACTATGAGACTGCTCGTCCTGAGCACGGTCATGATCACGAGGGTGACTAAGGACCTAACGACTCTGGACCCCTGCTTTCGCAGGGGTCGCGTTCTTAGCAGCTTCCGCGCTATTCCGCGTACTTCACGCGGTAAAAGACAAACTAGCCGCGGATGAACGCGGAGTTGAACCGAGTGCGCTCTAGATTGCGGCCCGTGTCCCCAAAGCTGCTTCTGTTATGGAAGCAGAACTCAAAGCGATCGACACAGTTTCCGCGTACTTACGCGACCTAAAGGCAACTAGCCGCAGCATTCGCGGGGGCGCGTTCTTAGCAGTTTCCGCGTTATTCCGCGTACTTCCGCGGCCTAAAGTCACTTGGCCCCTGCTTTCGCAGGGGCCGCGGTACTCCGAGTCCGACGCGCCGGACGGAGCGAACGTAGTGAGCGGAGGTCCGGCGCCCAGCGTCGTTATACTTGCCTAAAAGCCTAGAGACACTGGACCCCTGCCTTCGCAGGGGTCGCGGTTGTTGTTAGACCCCTGCTTTGGCAGGGGTCGCGGTTATTGTTAGACCCCTGCTTTCGCAGGGGTCGCGATAGCGTCAGTACTTAACGATCGTGGGATCAACATCGTCCGACCATCGCAGAATCCCGCCCGCAAGGTTCCAGACCCGTGTGAACCCCGCAGCCTGAAGCTTCCGCACAGCTGTGGCACTGCGCTGGCCACTCCTGCACGAAACCACTATGTCGCGATTCCGGTCGAGCGCAGGGATCTCCTGATCAAAGACTCCAAGCGGAACAAGCCTCGCCCCCTCTATACGCGCTATTGCCTCTTCATGAACTTCGCGCACGTCAATGAGCTCAAAGTCGTCGCCAGCCGCGAGCTTTGCAGCAACCTCACGCGGCGTGATCTCCGGGACTTCGCCTTCTGTCTTTGGAGCATGGGCGCCTACACCGCAGAACTGCTCGTAGTCGATTAGTTCCTTGATCTCATGCGTACCACAGGCAGGGCACTGCGGATTCTTTCTCAACTTGACGCTCCTCCACCTCGAACCTAACGAGTCGACGAGCAGCAGCCTGCCGATGAGCGGTTCTCCCACGCCAAGTATGAGCTTGAGCGCCTCGGTTGCCTGCAACGTACCCACGAGGCCAGGCAGCACTCCTAATACCCCACCTTCAGCGCAACTGGGCACCAGCCCGGCAGGAGGCGGCTCGGGATATACACAACGGTAGCAGGGACCTTCCTCAGTGCAGAAGACCGACGCCTGACCGTCAAACCTGAAGATCGAACCGTAGACGTTAGGCTTTCCCGTCAGCACACAGGCGTCGTTCACCAGATACCGCGTGGCAAAGTTGTCTGTGCCGTCTACGACAAGGTCGTACTGCTCAAAGAGCTGGATCGCATTTGCCGATGTAAGCCGCTCTTCGTGTGCTTCGACGCGGACATGCGGATTGATCTCCCGCAGCCGGTCACGAGCGGAGTCGAGCTTGGAACGACCGACGTCGCTTGTCCCGTGAATGATCTGCCGCTGCAGGTTCGTCACGTCCACCACGTCAAAGTCCACCACACCAATAGTCCCAACCCCAGCCGCTGCCAGATAGAGGGCCGCTGGAGACCCAAGCCCTCCCGCTCCAATCAGCAGCACACGCGCTGCCTTGAGCTTCCGTTGCCCCTCTACTCCAACTTCGGGCAACAGCAAGTGCCGGCTGTAACGCTGCAGCTCTTCACGGCTCAGTTCGGGAAGCTCCACGCCGTCCGTCTCCTTCTCGTATCCAATGAGTGTCGCCACCTGGGTTACCCTCCCGCAACGGCCGGGACGACCGAAAGCTCGTCACCGTCCTTTACCGTAGCCTCGAACCCCCCCAGAAAACGTACATCCTCGTCGTTCAAGTAGAGGGTCACAAAGGGGTAGAGGTCGCCCTTTTCGTCCCTGATCCTGGGTCCCAGATCGGGGAAACGTGACACGACCTGCGAGATCGCCTCGCCCACCGTAGTGCCGTCGGCGTCGATTGTTCGGTTACCCTTGGCCTGCGTAGCCAGGACCGATGGAAGAAGTACC
>CAZYTS010000183.1:0-7411 GCA_964649855.1 uncultured Gemmatimonadaceae bacterium | reverse complement strand
AAGACGTGGCTCTGGGGCAGAGGGCGGAAATCGACACACGCAACGGCATCATCAAGGGGAGCGTGATTCGAATCGATCCGATCTCTCAGAACGCCACGGTAACGGTGGAAGTTGGCCTTGAAGGGGAGCTTCCCGCGAGCGCGAGGACCGATCTCTCGGTCGACGGGACCATCGAATTGGAACGTCTCAGCGACGTCTTGTACGTCTCGCGGCCAGCGTATGGTCAGCCCGAGAGCACAGTGGGTCTTTTCAAGATCAGCGCCGACGGCAAGACGGCAGATCGGGTGAGCGTGAAACTGGGGAGGGCTTCGGTCAGTACGATCGAGGTACAGCAGGGGTTGGCGCAGGGGGACAGCGTGATTGTTTCGGATATGACGCGGTTTGACAACTCCGAACGGATACGCATAGAACGTTAGTCCAGGACAGCAATTTTACACATATCGCAGTTAGGCAGATCCAGTAGTTGACCCGAACCCTTCGAAACGTATGACGCTCCCAAACGACAACGGCTCGGCCGACGCTCTCATCCGAATGGAGGGGATCAAGAAGATCTTCTACACCGATGAGGTAGAGACCCACGCACTGGCCGACATCCATCTCGAGATCCGGCCCGGTGAGTACTGCGCCATCGCCGGCCCGTCAGGATGCGGCAAAACCACGCTGCTGTCGATCCTTGGGCTTCTCGATACTCCGACGGAAGGCAAGTACGTGCTTAGCGGTGAAGATGTATCCAACCTCTCGGCCGCCGACCGCGCCCGTATTCGCAACCGTCAGATCGGGTTCATCTTCCAGGCGTTCAACCTGATCGGCGACCTCAACGTCTATGAAAACGTGGAGTTGCCGCTGACCTACCGCGGAATGGCATCGGCCGAGCGTAAGAAGCGCGTGCAGGAAGCACTCGAACGAGTGGGGATGTCGCACCGCATGAAGCACTACCCATCGCAGCTTTCCGGTGGTCAGCAACAGCGCGTTGCAGTGGCTCGTGCGGTTGCCGGTGATCCTGCAATCCTCCTCGCTGACGAGCCCACGGGAAACCTGGACTCGACCAACGGAGAAGCGGTGATGGAACTGCTGCGCGAATTGCACCGCGGCGGTGCCACGATCTGCATGGTTACACACGATCCGCGTTATGCACGTCACGCGGACCGCTCGATCCACCTGTTCGACGGTCGCGTTGTGGACGAGATGGCCGCAGCGCCCATGTAAGCAGGTAACAGCACAGCACGCGTTTTTTCTCTCGACGCCGGACCCTTGAGGTCCGGCGGGAGCTCAGTCATGGACTCGCTTCGCCAGGACCTCGTATTTGCCGCCCGGTCCCTGTTAAAGGCACCAGGCTTTACCGCAATCGCGGCACTCTGCCTGGCACTCGGTATCGCGGCAAATGTCTTTGTCTACAGTCCTGTAAACGCGATCATGATCCGCCCGCTCCCCTACAAGGAGCCGGACCGGTTGATGCACGTAAACACCTGGCGGACCACCGAACCCAGGCTCACCTGGGCCAACTGGTCGTACTCCGACTACAAGGACGTCGGTACACTCAACGGCACGTTCTCCGAAGTCGGGCTCTACCGAACGCGCGACTGGAACGTTGGAGGAATAGCAGAGCCCGAGCGCATTTCGGGGGCGCGCGTTACGGCGTCGCTCTTTCCAATGCTGGGGCTGCAACCCGCTTTTGGTCGCTTCTTTCGTCCCGACGAAGATCTGGACGGAAAGGTGGTCGTCCTCAGCCACGGGCTCTGGCAGCGCAAGTTTGGCGGCGATTCGAGCATCGTTGGAAGTGCTGTCACCGTAGATGGTGCTCCGTATTCGGTTGTTGGCGTGATGGAGGAGAAGGTGCGGTTTCCCGAGGTGGAAGACATCTGGCTCCCCCTCGAGCCACCAGCGACCTGGCGCGACGACCGCGGTTTCAGAGCCTATCAGATGACGGCGCGGCTCGCCGCGGGTGTGAGTATGGAGAGCGCTAATGAGAGAATCGCCGCCTTCATGGCCAATGTTTCCGAGCGCTTTCCGGATACCAATAGAAATATGAGCGCCTGGATGTGGCCCCTCTCCGAGGACGTGGCGTCGGAGGTGAGGCCGATCTTTCTCACGATGGTGGGCGCAGTGGTGTTCGTGCTCCTCATCGCCTGCTCAAACGTGGCCAACCTGCTGTTGGCACGCGGTTCTACGCGACAGCGGGAGCTGGCCGTGCGCTTTTCGATGGGAGCCACACGCTCAAGGATCGTTAGGCAGATGCTTACAGAGAGCGCCCTGCTGGCGATTATTGGAGGCGTGCTGGGCGTCCTGGGGGGCGTCTGGGGAACCGAGCTTTTCCTGAATCTTGCCCTCCCCGACAACGTGCCGTTCTGGATGAACTTCAGCATTGACTCAACGGTACTGGTGCTGACGCTGATCGCTACCGTGAGTTCGGGTCTGGTTTTTGGTATCGTACCTGCCCTGCAGCTTTCCCGTCCCGAGCTTTCAAATACCCTAAAAGAATCGGGCGGCCGTGGAGGGAGCGCCAGCCGCAGAATCGGCCGAGTCAGGAGCACGCTCGTTGTAGTGCAGCTTGCCATGTCGCTTGTGCTGCTTGCCGGCGCTACGCTGATGATGAAGTCGTTCCTCAACTCGCGCACTGCAGACCTGGGCTTTCAGCCAGACGGCGTGCTGACGAGCGAACTTGCCCTCGTGGGCGAGCGCTACGCCACGGACTCAGCCCGACTCCAATCGAGACGCACGCTGCTGGGCGAGTTGCAGGCGATTCCGCAGGTAGAGAACGCGGCAGCTGTAGGCTGGATTCCGGTTGGGAGCTGTTGTACGACGATCAGCTACGTTCCCGAAGGCAAAACATATCAAGAGGGTGAAGTGCCGAGCGCGCTCTACAACGGCGTTACATCGGAGTACTTTGCAACAATGAAGAGACCGCTCCTGTCTGGACGCGCTTTCAACAGCGGAGATCTGGCAGGCACCCAGAAGGTCGTAATCGTCAACGAATCCTTTGCACAGCGCGAGTGGCCGGGCGTATCGGCGGTTGGCAGACGCATCACATTCGACGGCAGCAGCGACCCCTTCACCATAGTCGGAATCGTTGCCAACGTCGTTCCTCGCAAACTTGGCGACGTCTTTGAACGCCAACACCAGGTGTACGTGCCACTGGAACAGACGGGCTGGACATCGTTTGGCATCGTCATGCGCACGTCGGGCGATCCCTCAGCGCTCGTGTCGGCACTGAGAGAGGTTGTCCGCAGATTTGACCCGGATCTGCCTGTCGCGCGTATTGCCACTATGAATCAGGTCATCAGCGACCGCATGTTCGAAGGTCGCGTCTATGGCACGATGTTTACGGTGTTTGGAGTGGCCGCGCTCCTTCTCGCCACAATCGGGCTCTACGGTGTAATGTCTTACGTAGCCTCACAGCGCACCCAGGAGGTGGGCGTACGTCTCGCGCTCGGCGCCCAGAAACGAGACGTGATTTCACTCCTGGTCGGGAGCGGAGCAAGGTTGGTGATTCTCGGCCTGGGCATTGGCCTGCCGCTGGCTATTGGCCTGGCTCAACTCCTCAGGGGCAGCCTCTATGGCGTTAGCCCTACCGACCCCGCCACCTTTGTGGCCATACCTGTCGTGCTCTCGCTTGTGGCCCTTGTTGCCTCATTTGTGCCAGCGCGCCGGGCCACCCGGGTTGACCCCGTCGTGGCGCTGCGTTCCGAGTAGATTAGATCAATCACGGGGTACTGGAGTCCCCTCAAGCAATTACGGTAATGGCATTATTTCGCAGCTCGAAAGCAGCGCCAGTACAAGAAGAGGCCCCGCTCGCGGGCCCACTCGTCTCGTTGCGCGGCGTGGAGAAGTTCTTTGACACTCCTGCCGGCCGCAGCTGGGTTTTGCGCAGAGTGTCTTTTGACATCCAGCCCGGCGAGTTCATCACCGTGATGGGGCCGTCCGGAGCAGGAAAGTCCACACTCCTGGCCATCCTCGGAATGTTCGACGGTCAGTGGACGGGCGAGTTCTATTTCCGCAATCACGCGGTCCACGCTCTCGCCAACAAAGACCGGCTGGCGCTCAACAGACGATACATCGGCTTTGTCTTCCAGCAGTATCATCTGCTCGACGACCTCACGATCGCCGAGAATCTGGATGTCCCGCTCTCATATCGCGACGTACCGCGCGATGAGCGGGCTGCAATCGTGGGTGATACACTTGACCGCTTTTCGATTGTAGGCAAGAAGGATCTCTACCCTCGTCAGCTGAGCGGCGGACAGCAGCAGCTCGTAGGCGTCGCGCGCGCGGTTATCGCGCGCCCCGCGCTACTCCTTGCCGACGAGCCCACCGGCAACCTGCACTCGTCGCAGGCCCGCGAGATCATGGAGCTCTTTGTGGGACTCAACCGCCAGGGAACGACCATCGTTCAGGTCACCCACTCCGAAGAAAACGCCCGTTTTGGCTCGCGGATCATCAATCTCCGCGACGGCTGGGTGGTGGACGACACACGGCTGGGGAGCTGAGACGGATCAACGGGAGCACAACGCCAATGCCTGGTGCTGAACGCTCCAGCACCTCGCTCCGCGTCTGGTTTAGTTGCTGTGAGTCGGTTTACTTCGTGAAATGTCCGTGCCCCGCATACTCGTAGCCGACGACCAGGCAGACATAGTCAATGCGCTGCGTCTCCTGCTTAAGAAGGAGGGGTACGAAGTCGACACGGCCGGAACTCCCCGTGAAGTGGTTGCGCGGCTCTCATCCCAGGACTTTGACGCCGCGGTAATCGACCTCAACTACACGCGCGACACCACGTCTGGTCGAGAAGGACTCGATCTACTGCAGGAGATCGTTGGCCTCGACGCCACTCTGCCTGTGATCGTGATGACCGCCTGGGCCAGCATCGATACAGCCGTCGAAGCCATGCGAAGGGGAGCCAAGGACTACGTAGAAAAGCCCTGGGATAATGCCCGCCTTATTTCCATACTGCGCAACACTGTCGAACTGGGACGAGCACTGAGACGCGCGCAGCGACTCGAAGGCGAGAACCGCACGCTGAGACCCGACGCTTTTCCCACGCTTATAGCCGAATCACCTGCCATGGTGCCGGTGCTCAATCTGATGCATCAGGTAGGCCCCTCTGATGCAAACGTGCTCGTTATGGGCGAACACGGCACAGGCAAGGAACTCGTAGCCAATCTCCTGCATCAATCTTCCGCACGCGTAACGCGACCCTTTGTTGCTGTAAACCTGGGCGGGATTGCCGAGGGTGTTTTTGAGAGCGAGATGTTTGGGCACGTTAAGGGGGCATTTACCGACGCGAGGAGCGATCGTCCGGGGCGCTTTGAAATTGCCGAGGGCGGAACGCTTTTTCTGGATGAGATAGCAAACCTCTCCATGGGGCAGCAGGCCAAACTGCTGCGTGTCCTGCAGACGGGTGAGTACGAACGAGTGGGCTCAACCAAACTCCGCAAGGCCGATGTGCGCATCATCTCAGCCACAAATGCCGATGTGCAGCAGGAGGTCCGGGACGGGAGATTCCGCGAGGACCTCCTCTTCAGGATCAACACCATCGAGATTCACCTTCCTCCCTTGCGCGACAGGAGAGAAGACATCCCAGATCTCGCTCTTGGCTTTTTGATTCGTCACGCGGGGCGCTACAGAAAGCCGGCACGCACCTTTGAGCCTCAGGCGATGCAGGCGTTGTTGGACCATTCCTGGCCGGGAAACGTGCGGGAACTTGGTCACGTGATCGAACGAGCCGTGCTGCTTTCGCGAGGAGATGCCATCAGACCGGTCGACCTGGCACTGCGCGTTCCTGCCGCCGTCGCCAGACTCGAAGACCTTCCGCTCGAGGACGTGGAGCGCATTCTGATTCGCAAGGCGCTCGACAAGCACAACGGCAACGTTTCGCGCGCCGCGCGCGCTCTGGGGCTCAGCAGGAGCGCGCTGTATCGGCGTCTCGAGCACCTCAAGCCTGGGCAGCGCGACCCCGGCTGAACCATAACGCATCCCGACGCCGACCATGTCTCCACTGGCACATGAACGACGCGTCTTTCTGCTCGCGCTCGGGGCGGGACTGCCGGGCATAGTTGCGACTATCACGCTTTTGATCGTTGGAGAGTATTCCACGCGCGCCGTATGGACGCTCGGCGGGCTCGTAGTTGGCGGCTGGCTCCTTATCGCGTGGACGTTGAGGGAACGGGTCGTCAGACCACTGCAGACGCTGTCCAACATGCTGGCTGCGCTGCGCGAGGGCGATTTTTCCCTTAGGGCACGGCTTGGTGCATCGGAAGATGCCCTTGGCCTGGCGTTGCTCGAAATCAACATGCTGGGCGAGACGCTACGGAGCCAGCGCCTCGGCGCACTCGAAGCGACGTCGCTGTTGCGTGCGGTGATGTCGGAGATAGACGTCTCCATTTTTGCTTTTGACGATCATGGGCAGCTGCGGCTGGCAAACCGTGCCGGAGAAAGACTCCTCGCCCAGCCCTTTGAGCGCTTGTTAGGCAGACCAGCGTCGACGCTGGGGCTTGAAGGGCTGCTCGAAGGTCAGACACCCAGGGTCTACGACCACGTGTTTCCTGAACGTCCCGGAAGGTGGGAGGTGAGACGCACGACTTTTCGCCAGGAAGGCAGGCCTCACACGCTCCTGGTCATCACAGATGTAACCAAGAGTTTGAGAGAACAGGAATTGGTTGCGTGGCAGCGTCTCGTGCGGGTGCTCAGTCACGAAATCAACAATTCGCTCGCGCCAATCAAATCGATCGCTGGAACGTTGCAGGACGTGGCAGCGCGCTATGTGCCGCAAAAGGGAGACGCGGGAGATATGCAGCACGGGCTCGGCATCATTGCTTCACGCGCAGAGTCTCTCTCCCGTTTCATGTCGGCATATGCGCGACTGGCGAGACTACCGGCCCCAGACAAGCGACCCTTCAGCCTGCGCGAAACCGTACATCGCGTGGCAACGCTCGACCAACGAAAGAGTGTTTGCGTCGTGGACGGGCCCGATATTTCGGTCAATGCCGATGAAACTCAGATCGAACAGGCTCTGATTAATCTCATCAGGAACGCCGTAGACGCCGTGTCGGAGACCAACGGGAGTGTCTCGGTTACGTGGGAAGCGGACGACGGTTTTGTGGACGTCACTGTCACCGACGATGGGCCAGGCATCAGCGGGACCAGCAATCTCTTTATCCCGTTTTTCACGACCAAACGAGAGGGGTCGGGGATTGGTCTGGTGTTGTCGCGTCAGATCGCCGAGGGTCATGGTGGAATGCTGACGCTGGAGAACCGCGGCGACCCTAGTGGTGCGATCGCGCGACTGCGTTTCCCGGTTTGAGGGCGGTCGACAAGGGACGCGACGCGTTTTAAACCGCTTCCCCGGGGTCACGGCTATCGTCGCTTCCCCGAACGAAATCTCATCAGACGCTTCCCCGGACGAAGCGCGCGTAGCGCGCGA
>CAZYTS010000182.1:0-7422 GCA_964649855.1 uncultured Gemmatimonadaceae bacterium | reverse complement strand
TGATCGCCTGCTGGCGGAATCTGATAGCAGGAACGAGATCTTTCATCATGATCTGTCCACTGGAGAGTCACGGTGACGCTGGCTGTAAGCGTGATTGTACCGACGTTTCAGAGGAGAACGTCCGTCGCACGGCTAGTGGCTGCACTCGGCCATCAGACCAGCGGAGCCGACAGCTTTGAAGCGATTGTCTGCGTCGATGGCTCCTCCGATGGAACGGCGGAATTGTTGCGCTCGGTGGCCACACCATTTCGCCTGCAGGTGCTTGAAAAGCCGAATGGTGGAAGAGCATCAGCACTGAACACCGGGATCCGGAAAGCGAAGGGCGAGATTGTTGTTCTTCTCGATGACGACATGGAACCAGTGCCGCAGTTTGTGCAGGCGCATATAGACGCGCATCGCGGCGATGGAGAGGTTGGCATTATGGGCGCTGTACCGATTCGGGTCCCTTCGAATGCGTCCAAGGCGCAGAGGTATACTGCGAACAAGTTCAATGGCCATCTCGAGCGCCTGGCCAGCAGCGACTACACCATGCTGCTGACGGACTTTTACAGCGGCAACTTTTCTTTGCGACACGAGACGCTGCTGCGCGTTGGTTGTTTCGACGAAGACTTCAGAGCCTACGGCAATGAGGATCTCGAGTTCTCGATGAGGCTTAGAAAGGCTGGTATTTCCATTCGCTACGAACCGACGGCCATTGCCCAGCAATCGAATGACAAGGATTTTGTTGCCTTGGCTCGCGACAGCTACAGTGAGGGACGCACTGCTGTTCAGCTTGTAGGAAAGCATCCCGAGGCCTTCGATGGTCTGCGTCTTGGGAGCTTTAGTGGAGGCTCGATTGTGCTGCGGGCCGTTAGGAATAGTCTGTTGTTCCTCAGCAAAAGATGGCGTACACTGCCTGACGCAATTGCGGCTGTCGAGCGGGCCCTAAACCGCGTTCCATTTGGGGAGATGCGCGCGTTCTACCGGCTATCTGCCGGGTTCTTCTATTGGCTCGGCGTGAGAGATGCGCTGACAGTTGCCGGCGACGCTCCTGCCTCGCCATCGCTAAAGCAACTGGCGGCGGAACTCTCCGCATGAAGCGACTCGTCGCCCACTACATAGACACAGCCGTTTTTGGCGGCGCTGAGCGGGCGCTCATGAATCTCATTGGTGCCTTGGATCCTGATGAGTGGAGTTCCGTCCTGCTGCATCCAGATCATCCCGGACTTACACCACTGATAAGGGGTGTAGAGCAAATGGGCGCAGGGTCGATCGTCGTGCCGGATATGCGCGGTATAGGCAGGGTCAGGATGCTTTCTGCCTTTCGCCAGATCGTAAGAAGCCTGAGGCCCCAGGTGTTCCATGCCCATCTCAACTGGCCTCTTGCATGCAGCGGTGGCATCCTGTCAGCATCCATGGTGAAGGTCCCAGCGGTACTTGCTACGGTCCAGCTTTTCAGTCCGCTTCCATCGACAGCAACGATTCCGATCCAGCGGAGGCTCGTTACCGGCAGGGTCGATCGTTACATCGCCGTCTCTCAAGCTGTGGCAAGGGATGTCACCGACAAGATGGGGGTTGCTTCGGAACGAATCACCGTTGTCCACAATGGTGTTCATCTTCCGAAGGAGACTAACAAGCGGGCGACGGCAGCCGTTGGCAGCCGAGCAACGGTCGTTACTCTGGCGCGCCTTGATAAGCAGAAGGGGCTCGATGTTTTGGTAGAAGCGGTTGCGGGAATCAACGATCTGAGGCTCGTCATCGCTGGTGAAGGACCGGAACGACAGGCGCTTGAACAGCTCGCCGCACGACTCGGCGTCAACAATCGAGTCGAACTGCGCGGTTTCGTAGAAGACACCTATGAGTTATTGAATGAGGCAGACCTCTTCGTATTGGCCTCGCGCAGCGAAGGTCTTCCGTTGTCCATCGTCGAAGCGATGCTTGTGGGTTTGCCGGTGGTTGCAACTGCAATAGGTGGTACCGATGAGTTGGTACTCGACGGCAGGACGGGTCTTCTTGTTCCCGTGGATGATGCCGTGGCATTGGGCGAAGCTATCAGGAGAGTGCTCGCAGACCGGGAGTTTGCGCATCGACTGGGGGAGCAGGGTCGCGTCGTCGCCGAGTCGCGTTTTACGGACGTTCATATGGCTGCGGGAGTGTCGAGAGCCTACTATGAAGTCCTCGGCGCGCCCTTGCCGCGTGTTAGGAGTACGGGAGCATGGGCAGGGTCGACACCAAGGGCAGCAAACGTGACTCAGGATGGCTAAAGCGATCGTGACGATAGAGTTGTGTCTCGGCTTAGGAGGTGGGCGATGACATTGCCCACTGGGGCGACAGCGTCGTCAGCAGCGGTTCCAGTCACCGTAATTGCTCCAACCAGGGGCTGGACGTCGCTCAAGCTCGGTGACGTCTGGCGTTATCGCGAGCTTCTCTACTTTCTCATCTGGCGCGACGTAAAGATCCGTTACAAGCAGACCGTGCTTGGGGCGACGTGGGCTGTGCTACAGCCGTTCCTCACGATGATCATCTTCAGCATCTTTTTCGGATTCCTGGCGGGGATCCCGTCTGATGGTGTGCCTTATCCCCTGTTTGCGTACGTTGGTCTGGTCCCCTGGATGTTTTTCGCCAATGGGCTGACGCTTTCGTCAAATAGTATTGTGGCCAACCAGGCGCTTATACGCAAAGTGTACTTTCCGCGCCTGGTGATTCCGATTGCGGCCGTTGCATCGGGGATAATTGATTTCTGCATTGCCTTTGTTGTGTTGGTCGGGCTGGTTCTGTGGTACGGTGCGACACCAACCATCAACGTGATCTGGCTTCCGGCACTCGTGCTGCTTGCTCTGGTTACGTCGCTTGGGGCGGGGCTCTGGTCTTCGGCGCTAAACGTTCTCTACCGCGACATTCAGTACATCGTGCCCTTTACCGTGCAGGTGTGGTTATATGCCAGTCCCATCGTGTATCCCAGCAGCCTCATTCCGGAGGCCTGGCGGCCACTCTACGGCATCAACCCCATGGCGGGAGTGGTGGAAGGCTTCCGCTGGGCTTTGCTTGGGACTGACACCGCGCCCGGGCCCCTCATAATAGTCTCGGCAGCAGTGGCCCTCATACTATTGATTTCGGGGCTGTTCTTTTTCAGGCGCATGGAGAACCGTTTTGCAGACGTGGTTTAGGTAATGGACGCCACGCGTGCGATTGTTGCCAAACGCCTGACCAAGGAGTTTCGGCTGGGTGCCCTGCAGAATGAGTTCCCGACCTTGCGGGAGGCGATCTCCAGAGGTGCGAGGAATGCTGCACGCCGCGTAGCTGCGTTAGGGCGGAACGACGCTCCGGGCAGGAAGCCCGGTGAGATCATTCGTGCTCTCGACGACGTCTCTTTCGAGGTAGGCGTTGGAGAGGTTGTGGGAATTATCGGGCCAAATGGCGCAGGCAAGAGCACATTGCTCAAGATCTTTTCCCGGGTTACGGAGCCCACGGAAGGGCGAGCGGAGGTTCGAGGGAGACTCGGATCACTCCTTGAGGTCGGCACTGGCTTTCACCTCGAACTTACTGGGCGCGAGAACGTCTATCTCAACGGCGCCATTCTTGGAATGAGTCGTGGGGAAATTCAGAGAAAATTCGACGAGATAGTAGCGTTCTCAGAAGTCGAGCGCTTTATCGACACGCCTGTAAAGTTCTACTCGAGCGGGATGTATCTCCGGCTTGCCTTTGCGGTTGCAGCGCACCTGGAGCCCGAAGTGCTGCTGGTGGACGAAGTCCTGGCTGTGGGTGATGCTGCGTTTCAGCAGAAGTGTCTTGGCAAGATGGACGAGGTTTCGCGCCATGGGCGCACGATACTGTTTGTGAGTCACAACATGGTGGCAATGCAGAGCCTTTGTGACAGAGTGATCTGGCTGGAGAGTGGCAGGATCAAGCAGGACGGACCGACTGAGGATGTTGTATCGGCTTACCTGAGAACTTTCACAGTCAACGTGACTGCGCGCCGCTGGCCGGAGGACGGGGCTGCGCCTGGTAACGAGAACGTGCGGATGCGCAGCGCTTCGGTGCGTCCTTCGAGTGGTTCGACTGACGGCGTGATCACTACCGAGACGCCATTGCGTTTGGAGTTCGAGTATTGGCAGACCGACCGAGGAATGCGGCTGGTACCCAGCATACAGGTGATCAACGACCAGGGGATATTGGTGTTTAAGGCAGCTCCGGTAGACTCTGCCCCCTGGCTCGAAAGAGATTCCAGCGGGCTCGTCAGAGACAGCTGCGAGATACCAGGCAATCTTCTCAATGACGGAACTCATCGAATCGGCTTCTACCTATCCCGCGGTAGCGAATCAGCGTACTGGTTTGAAGAGATCCTGGTGTTCGATGTAATCGACCGTGGCGAGAACCGTGAGGGGTGGTACGGAAGATGGGGCGGGGCGGTGCGCCCTGTTCTTGCCTGGTCAACTCAGGTCATGCGCGACGCGTCTGAATTCCAGCGCCACAGTAACGCCGTGTTGTGATTCTTTAGCGTATCATGCCACAGCTACCGGAACTCAGCATAGTCATGATCGCGTACAACATGGAGCGGTTTATCGAGCAAGCCATCGATTCGGTGCTCATGCAGGACGTGGACTTTGACTACGAACTCATCATTGGCGAGGATCGCTCGACCGATCGAACGCGAGAGATCATCAGGGAGTATGCTGATCGACACCCGCGCGTAATCCGCGCGATATTCCGAGAGCGCAACCTCGGCATGAATCGCAACTTCATGGAGACTCTCGGTGAGGCGCGGGGACGCTTTGTCGCACTGCTCGACAGCGATGATTACTGGACGACGCCACATAAGCTCCAGAGGCAGATCGACTTCCTGCGAGAACGACCTGATCTGAGCATTGCCTTTCACAATGCACTGGTAGTCTACGAGGACGGGACGCGGTCGCATCCGTTTCACATGGCGCAGCCGAACCACCCCATATCACATCATTTGCCAAAGCCAGTAAGCACAATCGCAGATCTGGCGGGCGGTAACTTTATGCAGACGTGCTCGGTGATGTTCAGGGCGGGACTCTATGACAGGCTTCCAGACTGGTACCTGGAAATGCCAACCTTCGACTGGCCGCTGCACCTGCTCAATTCAGAAAAGGGCGACATAGGGTACATAGACGAGGTAATGGGTGCTTACCGAGTACACGAGGCCGGCTTCTGGTCCATGAAAATGTCGCTTTACAGAACGGTAGAGGATGTCGCGTCCATGATAAGAGGCTACGAGATCGTAGACCGTCACACAAACTTTCGCTTTCACGAAACTATCTATTGGCAGCTCATCCCGCTCTACAAGCGCGCTTTGGAGATTGAACTGTCCCAAGGAAAGCGCTGGCGGGCAGTGAGGTACGCCCTCAAGGGGCTCGAACGACCAAACCAGCGCAGCAGGCCGGCCTATCGCGAGATCCTCGGCCTTCTGCGCACGGCGCTGACAGCTCGTGTCTTCTGAAAGCGACGACGCGCCCTCAACCGAGGTCTCGGGCGGTGACTTCAAGGAGCTTGCGCGGCTGAGATCCGAGGTGGATGACCTTCGCTGGGAAAAGCAAAGGTTGCTCGCCGAACTGGAGGAAGCCCGTCACCCCCGAAGCAAGCTGTTATGGCGTGCAAAGAAGCTTTGGCACGACGCTTGGCATGCCTACTACGTGTTGCGCTGGAAGTTTTTGCACGAGAGAGATCCTTCAAACAGGCTAAAGCCGCGCAACGATCATCGGCCGTATGCGGTGCGCGTGCTTCATGCCCCGCAGGCCCAGCGGCGCCGAGTCCTGCACATAATCGGAAACTTTTATACAGGTGGCTCTGCACGGCTAATTGTTGACCTGGTTGAAAATCTTGGCCATGAGTACGAACAGCGGGTGCTTGTCCGGAGCCTTCCGCCGTCGCCCGCGTATTCAGGGGTCGACCTCGTTCACATCGAACGGCTCAAAAGCCCGCGGCCGGTGCTCCGGGAGATCCAGCGCTTCAAGCCCGACCTGGTGCATATCCACATGCTGGGGCACCAACTCGACGAGTACGGCCGCACCGATTGGAGCTGGTACCATCAGGCCTTCAAGGCTGTGGAAGAATCTGGTGTTCCGGCGATCGAGAACATAAACATTCCCGTCGAGCCCTACATAAGCCCTGCTGTACGATGCTACATCTACGTGAGCGAGTCCGTGCGCGAGCGCTTTGCGCGTGGTGACGCGTGGAACGAGACCGTCTATCCAGGTTCAGACCTGGACTTCTTTGCGCGAGGCGCCGACCTGCAGCACCCTGACGACGTTATCGGAATGGTCTACAGGCTGCAACCGGACAAACTGGACGAGCACTCGATTGAGCCGTTCATCGAGGTCGTGCGACGACGGCCGCAGACCAAAGTGGTAATCGTAGGTGGTGGCGAGTACCTCAAGCTCTACCAGAAACGTGTCGCCACCGAAGGACTAGGGGATGCTTTTACCTTCACCGGCTACGTAGCCTATGGCGAACTCCCGACGTGGATCGCGCGCATGAGCCTGTTTGTTGCGCCGGTACATACTGAGAGCTTTGGGCAGGTCAGTCCGTTCGCAATGGGAATGTCGCTTCCAGTTGTTGGCTACGACGTTGGCGCGTTGCGCGAGATTACCAATGCGCCTGAATTGTTGGCCAGGCCCGGAGATGTCTCTGGCCTCGCAGAGATTATCGTATCGCTGCTAGACGATCGTGAACAACGCCTCGCTATTGGAGGCACGAATGCGTCACGCGCCCGAACGCTTTTTTCAGTGGAGGCAATGGTTGAGCGATACCGCGAGGTCTACTCGGAGGTTCTTGGTTCGAGGAGAGGTCAGGTACACCGGATTCCGCGCACAAGCGCGCGAGTAACACAGACCGGCAAAGCTCCTGCTGTAAGCGTGGTCATGGCCGTGCGCAACGGAGAACGTTTTCTAAACGAGGCCGTGGACAGCATACTCGCGCAGACTTTTGACGATTTCGAGTTCATTGTGGTGGATGACGCCTCGCAAGACTCGACGCTGCGGCTGTTGCAGGAGTATCCGGATGTGCGGCTCCGCATCGTTAGGAACGAAGTGCACATGGGCCTCTCGGCGAGCCTGAACCGTGGAATTCGGATGGCCCGCGGCCGCTACATCGCCCGCATGGACGCCGATGACGTATCGTATCCCGAACGATTTGCCAGACAAGTGCAGCTTCTGGACGCACGACCCGACCTTGGGCTCGTGGGATCCTGGTATTCAATAATCGACCAGTCAGGTTCCGAAACTGGCAGGAGGTGGGTGCCACACGACCACCATGGGATCGCGTGGATGTTGCAGTTTTGTAGTGCCTTTGCGCATTCGGCTGTGATGATCAGGCGTCGCGTTCTGGATAGCGTGGGTCTCTATGATGAGACTCTCACATACGCGATGGACTACGAGCTGTGGCGTAGGGTCGCAGAGAAGTCGCGCACTGCAAACGTGA
>CAZYTS010000181.1:5915-7472 GCA_964649855.1 uncultured Gemmatimonadaceae bacterium | reverse complement strand
GTGATCGTTGGCGTCAATGAGTTCGCTACCGAAGAAGACGAGCTCACCATCCCGGTCCTGAAAGTGGATGGGCGAGCCGACCAGGAACAGCGCGAGCGACTTGCAGAACTGCGTAGGACCCGTGACGACAAACTGGTCAAGGAGCGCCTTGGTGCACTTACCAGGGCCGCTGCTGGAAAGGAAAACCTGATCCCCTACATCCTGGACTGTGCCCGCGCCTACGCTACGCTCTTTGAGATCCGACACGCCATGGAAGAAGTTTTTGGGGCCTATCGCGAACCGGTGTTTTTCTGAGGACTACCGGCAACACTAAGCGGCTAAAGCCAATTACGGCGGCAGGGGACTGGTGGTCGCAGTACTTTGATCAGGACTACCTCACCGAGTTCGAGCCGCTCTTTGATCTTACCGAGGACCGTCGCCAGGTATCGCGGCTCGTTGATCTCCTCGGCCTGCCAGCTGGAAGCAGACTACTGGACTGTCCCTGCGGACAGGGACGTCACGCGCACCTGCTCGCCGAGGCGGGGTTTGACATCGATGGCGTTGACTACTCGGATACGCTGCTAGCTCACGCAAAGAGACGCGGAACGGGACCTACCCTGCGGTATACTCAGGGAGATATGCGTGCCCTTCCACGCAAGTGGTCCAATCGCTTTGACGCTGTACTCAACCTGGGCACGAGCTTTGGGTTCTTCACCAGGCCAACCGACGACCTCGACGTCGTTAGGGAGTTCGCGCGGGTCCTCAAGCCTGGAGGGAAGCTCATCTGGCACGGTGGCAGCCGCGACGGACTGATGGCGCGGTTTCTCCCTAAAGACTGGTGGATCACGCGCGACGGTACTGCCGTTATGCAGCAGCGTTCATTCGATCCCCTGAGTGGCGTGCTCACGGTCCATTCCACAATCCGGCCAACTCGCGGTAAGCAGCTTGAACGCGAGCACAGGATTCGCGTTTATTCTGCGTCATCCCTTGCCCAGCTCCTCAAAGAGGCGGGGCTCGTGGTGGAGCAGGTTTTTGAAGGCTGGAAGGCGCGCCCGCTGGGCAGAACCTCGACCGAAATGCTCGTAGTGGCACGATCTTTCGACTGAATCCGGGCGATTGCGAAAAGAAAGTGGCATCGCCCATCACCCCCCGATAATCTTCAGAGCGTCCGCCATAGGTGGCGTTCCCCAGCATATCGCCAATGTCACATCGACCGATTCGTGTTCTTATAGCCAAGCCAGGACTCGACGGCCACGATCGAGGAGCCAAGGTTGTTGCCGCTGCGCTCCGGGATTCCGGAATGGAAGTCATTTATACCGGCCTTCATCAGACGCCGGAGATGATTGCCACAGCGGCGGTTCAGGAGGATGTAGACGTCGTGGGCCTCTCGATCCTTAGCGGCGCGCATATGACACTTTTTCCCAGGGTTCGCCAACTCTTGGTGGACGCCGGCCGCGACGACGTTCTAATAACTGGTGGTGGGATTATTCCCAAAGAAGACATCGAGGCCCTCAAGGATCAGTCCGTTCTGGAGGTGGCCCGGGACGCCGCGATGGCGGCGACCGCGGCGCAGGAGAG
>CAZYTS010000181.1:1609-5905 GCA_964649855.1 uncultured Gemmatimonadaceae bacterium | reverse complement strand
CATCGAGGCCCTCAAGGAGCAGGGAATCGGTGACCTGTTTGGTCCGGGGACAAGGACGACGGATCTGATCGATTATATCAAGCGCTGGTTCGAGTCCAGGCAGAAGCAATCAGCGTGAGTTCGCGCCTCCGTACACTGAGTAGCGAGGTCAGGGCTCTCGAAGAGCGCCTGCGCCAGGGAGGCGGCGCGAATCGTGCTGCGCGTCAGCATAAACAGGGAAAGCTTACGGCTCGCGAGCGTGTGGATGCGTTGTGTGACAGCGGCGGTCATTTTCTCGAAATAGGGCTGCTGGTAGCACACGACAAATACGAGGGCCAGGCTCCCGGCGTAGGTGTTGTCACCGGGGTCGGTCGAGTAGCGGGTCGTCCGGTGGTCGTCGTGGCAAATGACGCCACGGTTAAAGCAGGGTCGTGGTGGCCCGAGACGATCACCAAGATGCTGCGGGCCCAGGAAATTGCGATGCGTTGCAGGATCCCTATCATCTACCTCGTAGATTCGGCGGGAGTGAACCTGCCATATCAGGGGGGAGTTTTTCCGGGACAGTACGGGGCTGCACGGCTTTTTTATTACAACTCGATTATGAGGCGTTATCTGAGGATTCCGCAGATAGCGGCTGTGATGGGCCCGTGCATTGCGGGTGGTGCGTATTTGCCCGCACTTTCGGATGTGATTTTGATGGTAAAGGGGACGTCGTTCATGGGACTTGGCGGCCCGAACCTGGTAAAGGGCGCCACGGGTCAGGTGATCGACGCCGAGTCGTTAGGCGGCGCGGTAACGCACACTGAGGTTAGTGGTGTGGCGCACTATGCCGCGGACGATGACGATTCGTGTTTGAAGATGATCCGCGATATGGTTGACAGGTTGCCGCGGCGTGAGTTCATGCCTGGCGCGCCGCGGAGCGGTCTTAGTGATGGTGCGGCTGAAGACACACTCTATGACCTCCTGCCCACCGATCACCGCATGTCCTACGACATGCATGCCGTCTTGAGGGCAATCGTCGACAAAGGCGCGCTCCATGAGTTCCAGGAGCATCTTGCGAGAGAAATGATCTGTGCCGACGCCAGCATCCACGGAGTCACCGTCGGCATCATCGCCAATCAAAGAGGTCTCATAAAGGGCCGCGCCGGTGAGAAACCCCGCTTTGGTGGAATCATCTATCCTGAAAGCGCGGAAAAGGTCGCCTTCTTCATCGATCGCTGCGAACGGCAGGGAATTCCACTCCTCTTTGTGCAGGACGTCTCGGGTTTCATGGTTGGTGCCGAAGCGGAGCATGAAGGGATAATCAGAGCCGGCGCAAGATTCGTAGAGGCCATGGCGTGCGCTCGCGTTCCCAAGATCGTTCTCACCGTCAACCACGCATCCGGCGCCGGATACTACGCCATGGCGGGTCAGGGATTCGATCCTGATTTTATTTTCTCCTGGCCCACCGGTCGAATGGGAGTAATGGAAGGGGAGGCTGCCGTTCAGGCCGTGCACGGCACTGCTCTGGAAGAAGCAAAAAAGCAGAGAGTAGAGCCGTCGCCAGAGCTCAAACAATCAATGGACGACATGCGCCAAGACTACGACCACCAGCTCGACGCTCGTTACGCTGCTGCGCGTGGTTATGTCGATGCGATCATCTATCCCGAAGACACCAGGGATGTGCTTGCGTTTGCCCTCGAAGCCGCTCTGCACAACGAGGGGGCGCACATCGGACCATTCGTCCTTCCCCCGCAACCCGAGGCTGTGAGATGAAGGAGCGCGTACGTGTCGCGGCAGGTCAGGGATTCTGGGGCGACTGGCTTTCTGCCCCGCGTCGCCAGGTCGAGGGTGGACCAGTCGACTACCTGATGCTCGACTACCTCGCCGAAGTCACCATGTCGATCCTTCAGAAGCAGAAGGAACGAGATGCTCGAATGGGCTGGGCGCGAGACTTTGTTGGTGCCGTTGAATCGGTGCTCGAAGGGGTCACAAAACGCGGTGTGAAGGTAATCGCGAACGCTGGCGGCGTTAACCCCGATGGCTGCGCCGACGCGGTCCTTCAGCTTGCCGATACCCAAAAGGTGCGCGGCAAGCTCACACTCGGCGTCGTAACGGGAGACGATCTTCTGCCACGACTCGATGAGCTGATCGATTCCGGTCATGCCCTTGAGAATATGGACACCGGAGAGTCCATCTCGATCGTGCGCGACAGTGTGTTGTCGGCAAACGCTTACCTTGGTTCAACGCCGATTGTTGAAGCGCTCGAACGTGGAGCCAACGTTGTCATTACAGGCAGATCCACAGATACAGCGTTGACCATGGCGCCGCTGCGTCACGAGTTCGGTTGGGGAACGAGCGACTGGAACAAACTCGCGGCAGGTATAGTGGCCGGCCACATCATTGAGTGTGGGGCGCAGTGTTCGGGTGGCAATTGTCTCCACGAATGGCGCGACATTCCTGATCTTGCAAATGTCGGCTACCCAATTGTTGACGCATTGCCAGACGGTTCCTTCTCGATCATCAAGCATCCTGGCACTGGCGGTCGAATCACCGTACCGTCAGTTACCGAGCAGCTTGTTTATGAGATGGGTGATCCGCGGTCGTATATCACTCCTGATGTCGTGGCCGACTTCACAACGATCCACCTTGAGCAACAAGGCGAGGACCGAGTCCGCGTCTGGGGGATTAAAGGTGGGCCGCCCACCGATAAACTCAAGGTCTCAATAGCCTACAGCGCCGGGTTCAAGGCGGTCGGTACTCTCGTATATGCGTGGCCCGACGCCATGGACAAGGCTCGCCTTGCAGATCGTGTGTTGCGCGAACGTCTCGATATGCTTGGTCTCAAGTTCGATGCGATCCTGACGGAGTTCGTGGGAGTAAGTGCCTGTCACGGCCCGTTGGCCGGTAGCGGCGCTGACGCCGACGAGGTCCAGCTCAGAATAGGCGTGCGATCGGCTGACCGAACGATGGTGGAACGCTTCACCCGTGAAATCGCGCCCCTCGTTCTTAACGGCCCGCCAAGTGTTACGGGTTTTGCAGGCGGTAGACCAAAGGTGGAAGACATCGTCGCATACTGGCCGGCGCTTATAGACAAAACGGTGGTTGCGCCCAAGGTGGAGATCCGCTCATGAGAATCCCCCTGACAGAAATCGCGCACGCTCGCTCGGGCGACAAGGGAGATACCGCCAATGTTGGGGTAATTGCGCTAAAACCCGAGTGGTATGAGCTGCTGGAGCGCGAATTAACGGCAAAGCGAGTCGCCAGCCACTTCAAGGGAATGATTACCGGCAACGTCGTGCGGTTTGAGCTGCCCAACCTTGGAGCACTGAACTTCCTCCTGCACGGCGCCCTCGACGGTGGAGGCACGCTCTCCCTCAAGACAGACGCGCAAGGCAAAGTGTACTCCACAGCGCTCTTACGTATGGTTCTCGATGTCGACGATGTCGAGGCAAAGCGGCTGGGCCTTCCTGCGGCAGAGTCAAAGAGATGATTACAAAGATCAAGCTGGCGCTCGCAATCATCGGAATCATTGTATTTGCCGCTGGAGTGCGCCTTGATCATAGCGTGCTGCGATGGGTGGGAATTGGCTTTGTCGCCGCCGCGTTTCTTACGCGATTCTACAAGTCACGAGTCTAGATAGAGTTTGCAGACAACTGGTTACGACGCAGGTGAGGTGAGCAAGCCTGTCCTGCTGGCGTGGAGCGGCGGTAAGGACAGCGCGTTGGCGCTTGCTGCCTTGCGTAGTGATCCTCGTTTCAGAGTCACAGCCCTCCTGACGTCGGTGACCAGCGGCCATGATCGCATCAGCATCCATGGAGTGCGCCGCAGCATCCTCGAGGCACAGTCGGATGCCCTTGGCCTTCCAGTGTTTGAGGCGCAACTCGAGCCCGGCGCCAACAACCAGTCGTATGAGAGGGCATGGAAGGGCGCGATCGAGCAGGCAGAAACGAAGCTGGGCATTGCCTCATCGTTCGTGGCGTATGGTGACATCTTCCTCGAAGATGTGCGTCGCTATCGTGAGCAGCTGGCGTCCCGCCTGGGACATCGTCTGGTATTCCCTCTTTGGGGCCGTAATACGGTCGAGCTTGCCAGGAGTGTAGTAGACCTGGGGTACGAAGCCCACGTGTCCTGTGTAGACACAACGCAACTCTCGGCACTATTTGCAGGCCGCAGGTACGACACCACGTTCCTGACCGACCTTCCGTCTGACGTGGACCCATGTGGTGAGCGAGGCGAGTTTCATACATGTGTAGTTGATGGACCCGGATTCAGCGCGCGTATCGAGATCGCACTCGGCGACTGCGTACTGCGCGAGAACCGATTTCACTACTGTGA
>CAZYTS010000181.1:0-1599 GCA_964649855.1 uncultured Gemmatimonadaceae bacterium | reverse complement strand
CTCGCTCGTAGATTCGGCCGAGCGGCGTTGTAGCACCTTCCCCTACATTTGGCCTGCCAGACTCAGCTGTAGCGACCAAGGGTTAGCCCGAGTGTTCACGACACAGGGTGCGCGGTATTGTCTTTGCACAGACGCAGCAACTCGCGCGACTAGAACCGCGCTGTTGACACAAGGAGAGCCTTATGGCGTGCAGAGACGAAAGTGCGGGGGCACGACGGCGATGCGCTGACTGGGAGACGATACTCCTGGCGCGTTGCGCAAACTGGAGAACCACCTGGGAACAGCGCTGCGATAGGTGGGAAACGGAGTGGCACCAGCGCTGTGATCGGTGGCGGACCCAAACGGAAAGAGTATGCGACAGATGGGAGGAGGAGAGATCAAAGGAGTGCGACAGTTGGGGCTTCTTCAGCTTCCTCTGTCTCGCATGGGTTTGGATTACAACGCTTGTGTGCAGGGCCTGGAGTTGGGTCACAACCACCATCTGCGAAGCGTGGGCGTGGGTCTCAACGACGGTGTGTCGGCTCTGGACCTGGATCACCACCACGATCTGTACGCTCTGGACCTTTATAGCTATAGCGATTTGCCGGCTTTGGGTCGTGGTAATAGACCTGGGCTGCATCATCAGATGCTGGCTTTCGAGGCTTCGCGCGCCGCGAGAGTTCTCTGAATCAAAGAGCGAGTGCATCTACGGATGGACGAGCGCGTACGAGTCCGTTTTCAACGAGCGCGAGTGCCACCTTCAGATCACTGTCCGAATTCGCCTGGTGCCGGACTCCGATGTGTCGGCTTCTGACATCGCTACAGTCATTGCACGCTGGGAGCCCGCGGTGGAGGCAGCCTGGAGTGGACAATTCCCACTGGTGCTGCGCGACGGGTCTTGTCGCTGCAAGATGGTCACCGTGGATCTGGATGTGCAGTTTGTGGGAAGCGGAGAGCATCACGCCGTGCAGGTTCACTCGGGTTCCGGTCGTGCCGATATGGGTAACTGGTACGTGAACAGCACGGGTGGCACAGCTGCCCACGAGGTCGGCCACATGATCGGCAACGTGGACGAGTATACAGACGCCAACTGTCCGAACCGGGTAGTTACCTCAGATAACAGCATCATGCAGACATCTCAGCGCGGCGTCGTCAGGTGCCGTCATCTCGAAAGTTTTGAACGCTGGGTGTCCAACCACACTTGCTGCACTTATCGTGCATGCTGACCACGGAGCCTTATAACATGAGTGCGGAATACATTGCATTCGATCGCGCCTTTGCCCGGGAGTTTGTGCTGCAGGTCGATGTTGGCCAGGCCACGGCCCCGGACGGCGCAACGCACGTCGAACTCACCGGCGACGGCGAGTTGGAAGCGAGCCAGGTGCGAGAGGATTCTGAGACGCCCGATCGAGAGACTCCTGATCGGGAGACCGAGCAGAAGCCCAAGCGTGCGCGGAGTGAGCGACAGAAAGAGGAGCAGGGGTCAGAGCGCGTGAGCGGAAAGATCCCTTCGGAGGAGGCGGCTCGCATTCTGGAGCAGGTATCGTTGGCGCAGTGGGATCGCAGGTTTCCTCAGCGTCCCGGAATCCCGGATGAGGCGACCGTTGTTGTGAGATTTCA
>CAZYTS010000180.1:0-7497 GCA_964649855.1 uncultured Gemmatimonadaceae bacterium | reverse complement strand
TGACTACCACTATGGTCTCAACGCTCTCGCGATGTTTTTCGAGCTCCTGGACCACGGGAGCAAGCTTGATTGCTTCGCCCCGCGTTCCCATCACAACACAAACCCTGTATCTGGTGCTCGGTGCCGGTGGATTCTGCGGGAGGGAATCATCCCTCCTGCGATTCAGTGGCGGAATGTCTCCCGCAGATGAAGTTTCGTGCATCTCTGCGGGGACTCGGCAGCCCCCGCGCGCGCAACAGCAATTGTGACGGTTTGAGTTATTCGGGAGCGACCGGAAAACCCTGCCGTGTTACTTGATCGTGGCAGTATCTGCCGCCGGTGTCATTGCCTTGTTGCGCTCGTTCCATTCCCACCATTCAAAGTAAGTTGCGAGTGCAGGAAGGGGCGCAGGACCTAACGAAAGAAGCTCGCTGTGCCAGGCAGGCAACTTGAACATCCCCCCAAGCGATTCCTGCATCCACGCACGCATCGCAGCAAACTCTCTCGCGCCAAGGGTTGCGACGCCAGCGCTGCCGGGCGTGGCGATAACGCGTTCGGAAATGATTTTTTCGAGAGTTCCCTGATCCGCCAGTGACCAGGGTATGAGGAAAGCGAGGGCCTGGGCTTTTGTCCAACCGAAATAGTGTATCCCCGTATCGATGACCAGGAGCGCGGCGTTGAAGCCTTCGTGCAGGAGCCGCCCATAACTATCCATAGGATCCGCATAGAGCCCGAGCTCACCCGCAGCTGACGCTGCGTACTCCGACCACCCTGCCACAGCTGCAGGAGACGGGTGATATCGAACAAAGCTTAGTGTGTCGTTGCGTGCCGCGAGTGCTGCTGCTAGCGCTGCACCAGGCCAGAGCCAGCGATAGGCAAAGCCAGGCCCTTCGAGCACCGCGTCGCTATCATCCCAGGCGCTCGTCATCAGTACTGTCGGGGTTAAACTCGCGCTGTCCGGCCACTGTACGCGGCCATCGGGATAGAGCCACTCCTCCAGTTGGCTCGCGATGAGCAATCTCGGTGGTTCAGGCAACTCTGAAATGAGGTCGGTTATCGGCTCCGCTATCAGTGACTGTGACCTTCTCAGCCGCGCGATTGTGCTGTCGCTCTTTCCCCTACGGCTGGCTACAACACCGCGCAACGAGTCGTGCAAAGAAGCTCGATCGGGATTCAGTCTGGCGCCCGCCTGAACCACGCTGAGTAGCGAGTCGATCCTCTGCAGCTCTTCCAGGCCTATTTCGTGCGCTTCCTGGGGCTCTATCTCGAGGCCGCTATAGCGCCGGAGCAGCTGGCTGTAGTATTCCTTGCCACCTGCATACTGCCAGAGACCTATGCTGCGCGAAGCTATCTGCAGGTAGGTGCCATTGAGCCACGCCAGGAGCGAGTCCACTGCAGGAACGATCTTGTTCTCGATTGCATCGCGCTCGCGGGTTTTGATGGCTTGTTGCGACGAGGAGTCAAATTGGGAAATGCGTGCGCTTTCGAGGTTCAGTGAACCTCTCGCGACCATGTCGCGAAATCGCAAGAGATAGCTGCTGAAAGCGTCTGCAACTTCTCGAGATGCAACCACACCGCGCGCTTCGCGAATCTCCAGCGATCCGCGTATCTCACCGACCCACTGACCGGTCCCTTCGAGCAGAGCGAGATATGTGCTGACCTGATCCGAGCTGTCGAGGGGATAGTTGATGAGGGTTTCAACCACCGTACGCAGTTGCGTTGCTCGCGGCGATAGAACTGAGAGGTCGAGATCGTAGAATGTGTACGATGCAGCTCGTGCTTCGAGTTCCCTGTCCAGTGCCTGGAGCAGGAGATAGTGTCGCGGGCTGAGAGCCTCAACGTCGACTTCGGCCAGCGCGGGCTGGAGCCGCATGGCCAACTGTGCGTTGCGCCTGGCCGTAGCTTCTCCTAACCAAGGTAGCATCGCCGGCGCGTCTCCTACGGCCACTGCAAGACCCGGGCGATTCCTCATCGCTGCCTGCCAGTACGCGTTCAGCGTAAGGTTCAGTAGCTGGCGCGCGACGAGCGAATCCCTCTCGCTGGGTGGTCCGGGAGGGCGCAACGCCAGGAGGCACCCGTTCAACGGGAGTGTCGCCAGCGGCATCACAAGCGTGGCGGCAATCACACTCCACCGCCAGCCTCGAAACCTCCGGACCCTCGTCCGTTTAGGATACTCTGACAACTCGCTCGTACCTCTCTCCTGTAGTTCAGGCTGCATCGCTTTATTTAAGTACGAACCCTCCTGCTGGAAGGTCCCATGACAAATACGATTCTGATCCGGCGCATACTGCCCATTTTCGTGGCTTGCGTTGGACTGCCCGGGGCAGCATGCAACGACTCGCGCGCCTTTTCCGGAGACGTAGACACCGGAGGCACCGACGAACTGAACGTCACCTCCCTTGCCGAAGGATTTGACACCATCTGGGACCTGGCATGGGGACCCGACAACGCAATATGGGTAACGGAACGCGGCGGCCGCATCTCACGAGTAAACCCGACAACCGGGAGCGCCACCCAGGTAGGCTCCGTGCAGGTCACGGAGATCGGCGAAGGCGGTCTCATGGGTCTTGCCTTCCACCCAGACTTTGCCACAAATCCGTGGGTATACGTTGCCCACACCTACACAGCCAATGGTACCCGGAATCGCGTCGTCAGAATGCGATTTCAGAGCGGTTTGCTGCAAACACCAGAGAGCGTGATAGACAACCTTCCCGGAAGTTCGATTCACAATGGCTCACGACTCGCCATTGGCCCCGATCAAAAGCTCTACGTGAGTACAGGAGACGCCTCCAATACGTCGCTCCCTCAGAACACAAACGCCACCGCGGGCAAGATTCTTCGCCTCGAGCTCGACGGAAGTCCGGCGCAAGGGAATCCATTTGGCAACGCAACCTGGTCGTACGGACACCGCAATCCGCAAGGAATGGTGTTTCTCCCCGACGGCTCGCTGTTTATCACTGAGCATGGACCGTCTGACAACGATGAAATCAACAGAATTGAAGCTTCTGGAAACTTTGGTTGGCCCGCGGTGCACGGGAGATGCGATGGTGACACTGGTGGTGAGACCACATTCTGTCAGGCCAACGAAGTCGTAGAATCACTGGCACAATGGACACCAACTATTGCACCCGCTGGTTTGGACTACTACGACTCCGACCTGATTCAGGGATGGCGTGGTAGCCTCCTGTTCACCACACTCAAGGGACAAGCACTCTATCGAATGACCCTGAGTGCAGATCGTCGCAGCATCCTGAACGAGCAGGTTCTTTTTCAGGGAGACTACGGCCGCTTGCGCGATGTGCTCGTGGGTCCAGACGGAACAGTTTACGTTGGCACGAGCAACCGGGATGGACGAGGTTCGCCGCGCAGTGGAGACGACAGAATTCTCAGAATCCGACCCCGATGACCTTTCTACGAAAGTGAGCAGCTTGCCTAAATATCTGCAGATGACGGTTCTGCGTTGAGCGCACTCGAACTCGCGGCAGCCTTGTTCGGCATAGTCGCTGTATATCTGAGTACGCGCGAAAACATCCTTAGTTGGCCCATTGCGCTCATGAATGTGGGCCTCTACACCGTCGTCTTCTTCCGTGAACGGCTCTACGCCGACATGGGACTGCAGGTGGTATACTTTCTTCTCTCGTTGTACGGCTGGTACGAGTGGAAATTCGGCGGAGCCAACAAGAGCACCCTCCGCGTTTCGCGCTTAAGCCCCAGCAAATGGCTGATCCTCATCTCGGTGCATCTTGTCGCCTGGCTTATCCTGGGGTGGGTTCTGGCGTCGAGGACCAATGCCGCAATTCCATGGCTCGACTCGTTCCTCACCACAGGCTCTCTCGTGGCACAGTGGATGATGACACGAAAGCTCCTGGAGAACTGGGCCGTATGGTTTGCACTTGACCTGATCTACGTCCCGATGTTCATCTCAAGGGGCCTGTACGCAACCGCGGGACTATATGCAGTCTTCCTGGTGTTGGCTGCCAAGGGTTGGCGCGACTGGAAGCGGAGCTACCTCGCCAATTCTATCCAGACAACCTGAGATCGTGGAGCTCTACACCGCCCGTCCAGCACAGCCCTGCTAACTTGTGCCATGCTGCGGATAGTCGTTACAGGATCGGAGTCCACCGGCAAAACAACGCTTGCCGAAGACCTTGCGAGTTGGCTGGGTCTGCCGTGGGTCCCTGAGTACTCGCGCGTCTACGCTGAGCGCAAAGGCTCGGTTCTTGACCTGGGTGACGTAGATCCTATTGCTCGTGGTCACATGGCGGCAGAAGACGATGCCAAGCTCGCTGCCCCCGAAGCTGCGGCGCTGGTACTCGATGCTGACCTCAACTCCACGCTCGTGTACTCAAACTTCTACTATGAAACCGCGCCAGAGTGGATTCCGCACGAGGCGCTACGCCGCAAGGCGGATCTCTATCTCCTGGCGGAGACTGACATACCCTGGGTAGCAGATGGTGTTCGTGATGTGCCTGCCGATCGGCAGACCATGCATCGGCTCTTCGTCGAACAGCTCAACAGGGTCGGCGCTACGTGGGTTCCGATAGACGGTCTGGGTAGGCGACGAATGGACAACGCCATTGCAGCGGTTCGGGGTTGGCGTGCGGCCAGTGTTCACAAACTCCCGACTGCATCTCTCGTGTCAGGCCGTCTGTCGCTCGAACTCGGCTGAAGATCGTCCCGTGGACCTGTACCAGTAGGCTACAGCCAGTAGAAAGACCCCTACAAGGATATAGCTTGCCACGCGCCAGCCTATTTCTCGGGTGCTGGACTGCAGAATCGTGCTGAATGCGGCCACCACGCACAACGCCAATCCCGCGTGCCTGAGAAGGGGAATGCCCCTGCTCCTACCCAGGAAGATTGCGGCGACTCCAGAGGCCGCATAGTAGGCCGCCAGGAGGAATCCGCTAATGTCGCGGCTCCAGGCGTAGGCCAGCTCTTCGCGAATCCAAAGGAAAGTGAATACCCCACCTAGAACTCTAACTACTCCAGATATCGCCTTCCGGGTCTCGCTCGTGGAACCCTCCACGAGATAACGCGAGAAGTGCCACGACATAAAAAGCCATGACACTGCCAATGCCGCTGCCCCAAGCGATTCGCGCGTCAGGAAGGGGCGATAGAGGTAATTGGATCGCGAATCGAGTTGAATAAAGCAGGCAACCGAAGCAGCGGCGAGCCATAGGAGGCCAGCGACTCCGACCCCGGTGAGGCGGTATCGCCGTGCGACCCACGCGCAGACGACCCCAAAGGCCGCGAGAAGAAGCATCGCCTCTAAAGCCTCGCGCCGCGCGGCCAGCACGACTGCAAAACCTGCTATTGCTGCGGCGGTAAAGGCGTGTGTGTCTCGTTCGCCATCGCGATTGAGCCATGCAGCTCCCCCGGCAAGCGCCGCAAACACTGCCGCAGTCAGCGTGTCAGCAAGGTCTCCTGCTCCCGTTGTCGCACCCAGGGCTACGATAAGTGCACCAGCAGGAAGCAGAATGCCGCTCAGTATCGACGTCCGGAGGCCACGATGTTCCGGGCTTCCGGCAAAGTACGTAGCTCCCAGAAGGAGTATTGCCAGCGGCAATCGCGGACGTGCATATGACGGTCCGTCCGCGGAAACATTGAGCACACCAAGCGCCGAAAACAAACCCAGGTAGGTGATTGACATGCGTTTGGCGCCGTCCAGCAAAAGCGTCGCCAGAATACTGACCGCCAGCGCAAAGATTGCAGGCGCATTTGCGACTTCCCAACGAGCTGAGTTCCTTACGAGATCGGTTGCAACGACTGCATAGGCAACGACGCCGAGTGATGCCACGAATGGCGTCTTGGACCACTGGCGGCGCCCCAGGGCGGCAATACCTGCGCCCAGCACTATTCCGCCGAAGATCAGCAGCAGTATTGCATTGCCTGATTCGGATGATGTTACAAAGGGGGATAGCAGCGCGCCGCCAAAGCCAACGTTAAACAGTGCCTGGTCGTCTTCGCGCCAGGCGACTACGGCAAGGGCGGCCGAGGCAAGAGCTGCCAGACCCAGAGCCGCCGTTGAGGGAATGAGCTGGAGTCGTGGTCCGGCTCCCCAGGCTACCACGTGAGTGATCGCAAGCGCGAGCGCGAGGAGTATGTTGGCAAAGCGTCGCTTGCCTGCGTCCGCTTTTTGACGCATCCTCCAACCCAGAACAGCAATCGCAGCCGCAGCTACGAGTCCACCGGCAACCCGCATTTCGGGGCCGATCATTCCGTTCCGGACCGCCCATCCAATGAAAGCACCCACACCCATGAGGATGGTTAGCACCGCCAGGGCGAGAATGCCGTATCGACCGATCAGGTTCTCAAAGCCCTCTTTGGACGGGGTGAGCCAGGAAGTGCTCTTGCCCGAAGGTGGAGGATTTACACCTAACGACTTGAAAACCTGGTCCCAGGATCCTGCCGGCGGAGTCGCTTGCTGACCAGCTCCGGTTCCTGCCCCCTGGCGCACCGGT
This sequence comes from uncultured Gemmatimonadaceae bacterium, assembly GCA_964649855.1. Taxonomy (GTDB): domain Bacteria; phylum Gemmatimonadota; class Gemmatimonadetes; order Gemmatimonadales; family Gemmatimonadaceae; genus CAZYTS01. Next base: position 1,057 of record CAZYTS010000180.1, on the reverse strand, counting down.
TCGCGGTCTGCCGCACCACGTGCCTCTCTCTCAATGGAGGACTCCGGCGGCGCCTCGTGACCACGCACCGCGGCGTTGAACGCATCGATCCTGCTCCCGGCTGAGCCGGTCTCTTTCTGGTCTCGTAGACCGGCCAGATCCCGGCGGAGATCTGCAATCTCCGCGGCCAGTCGTGCGGCCCTGCTCTCGAGTTGATCGAGACGATCGTTCATGTCCCGCCAAACCTACAAAGCAAGGCCGACGACGGCCAGAAGCCACTACTCTATCAGTAGCGGTAGTGCTCTGCCTTATAAGGCCCTTCTACGCTCACACCGATATAGGCTGCCTGTTCTTCGGTCAGCCGGGTGAGTTTGACTCCGAGCTTGTCCAGATGCAGCCGAGCCACGCGCTCGTCCAGATGCTTGGGAAGGACATATACCTCCTTCTTGTAGCTCTCAGTGTTCGTAAAGAGCTCGATCTGAGCAATGACCTGGTTGGAAAAGGACGCGGACATTACAAAGCTGGGATGCCCGGTCGCACAACCAAGGTTAAGTAGCCGCCCCTCCGCAAGCACCAACACCGAGTGGCCATCAGGAAAGACGAACTCGTCGAACTGCGGCTTGATGTTAATGCGCTTGATTCCACCCTTATTGAGCCCAGCCATGTCGATTTCGTTGTCGAAGTGGCCGATGTTACCTACGATGGCTTTGTCTTTCATTCGAGCCATATGCTCCACGGTGATGATACCGAGGTTGCCAGTGGCTGTTATAAAGATGTCGGCAGTGGAAATCACGTCGTCGAGCGTCGTGACCTGATAGCCTTCCATAGCCGCCTGCAGCGCGCAGATGGGATCGATCTCGGTGATCACGACTCGCGCCCCCTGCCCCTTGAGCGCCTGGGCGCACCCTTTGCCTACGTCGCCATAGCCGCAGACTACAGCCACCTTGCCTGCGAGCATTACATCGCTCGCTCGCAGAATTCCGTCGGTAAGTGAGTGGCGGCAGCCGTAGAGATTGTCGAACTTGGACTTGGTAACCGAGTCATTGACATTGATCGCCGGAAAGAGAAGCGTCCCGGC
>CAZYTS010000179.1:0-7590 GCA_964649855.1 uncultured Gemmatimonadaceae bacterium | reverse complement strand
AGCTGACTGCAGATAGTTCCATAGAAGCTGCGCATTGAGATTTAAGACCTCTATGGGGAACCGCAGTCCTTCGTTGCTGACTGCTACTGTGAACCAGTCAACGTAGGGACCGTATTTGCCGAGCAGCACTGAGGGTATTTCCTGCCTGTGAGCGCCAATCCACAGCTGCCAGGGGAGTAAACCAACGAGACAGGTCATCACTACGACGAGCGCAGCTGCCCTCTGTTTTCTCCACCAGAGCAAAAGCGCCAGCGCTGGTACCATTACCACACCAAGCGACTTGCACATTGTTAATGCGACTATCGCCAAAGATGCGACAAAGGCGCTTTGGATAGTCCCCAATGAAATTGCACGTTGCGATACCAGCAGCGCGACCGCTAACAACACAAGGAAGAGCGGCTCTGACAGTACCATCGACGACAGCAAAAGCGTCGGCGCAGAAATCGTGAAGGCCCCAACGGACACGGCCGACCAGATCGGCGAGAGCTTTGTTATGCGCCGGGTGAGTACATAAAAAACCCCTGCTGAAGCAGCGAGCAGTAGCGCATTAGCAAACTTGAAGACCGCGACGTTCGCAGGGAAAGTGGGGCTGAGCTTCCACAGCAAGGCGAGGAATGCTGGATATAGCGGCGGATAGTGAGTCGCGAAGGGCTCGCCCGGCAGATTCACATACCGATAGCCACTCCCGCTCGCGAGCGATTTTGCCAAAGCAACGTAGATGCCGTCGTCCTGAAAGACTCCGACGGGAAGCGGTCTGATAGAGAGGATGGCGGCTACGGCAACAGCCACACATAGCACCAGGGGTGCCCAACGCTCAGTCGACGAGTTTGCCCACGATGAATCCGCCTGGACCACCGATACCGGTAGGCCCAGCTCTGTCTGGCTCACGCCTCCGCCCCAAACCGCTGCAGCTTGCGGTGCAACGTCGAAGGATCTATCCCCAACGTCTCCGCAGCACGAGTCTTGTTGCCTCCCTCAGACTGCAGTACCCACATGATGTAGGCCCGCTCGATCGTCTCCAACGTCGGATTGGGCGTCTGACGAGTCTCCGTCAATCGCTCCGGCGAATGCGTGACGATCCGCTCCGGTAACGCCGATACCTCCACCGTCTCACGATCCGTCAGGATCACCGCCCGCTCCAGCGCGTTCTCCAACTCGCGCACGTTACCAGGCCACGAATATCGCATCAAAGCCTCAAGCGACGCCTCAGACAATACCTTGGGGTCCTGCACCCGCTGCTGACCCATCCTCGACAAAAAGAGATCAACGAGCAACGGAATGTCATCCTTCCGCTCCCTCAATGGCGGCAGATGGATCGCGATCACATTCAACCGATAGTACAGATCCGACCTGAAGTTCCCACGCCTGATCTCGTCCTCCAACTCGCGATTCGTCGCCGCAATCAACCTCGTGTCAATTGGCTGCGGATCTGTAGCACCCACCGGGATCACTTCACGGTGCTGCAACACTCGCAACAGTTTTACCTGCGTGGCAGGCGTCGTCTCACCAATTTCATCCAGAAAGAACGTCCCCTTGGCCGCAGCAGCAAATAGACCGGTCTTGTCCTTGACCGCACCGGTAAACGACCCCTTCACATGCCCAAAGAGTTCGCTCTCCAGCAGACTCTCAGGCAATGCTCCACAGTTGATCGAACTAAAGGTCGCCTCTGCCCTCCCCGATAAATCATGGATGTAGCGGGCGATTACCTCCTTACCCGTTCCCGACTCCCCCTGTATCAAGACCGTCGACTCAGAAGGCGCCACCGTTTCCGCCAACCTCAATACCTCGATCCACGACCTCGCCTTACCCACCGGCCGCCCAGCTGTCGTCTTCTCGCGCCGCTTGATCTCCTGCTTTAGTGTCTTGTTCTCCACACGGAGCGTACGGTGCTCCGTGGCTCGCCGCAGGATCGCCAGCAATTCATCATTCCGGAACGGCTTCTGGATGTAGTAGTACGCCCCGTCGTTCACGGCCTGCATCGCCGATTGCAGCGTCGCCTGAGCCGTCATAAGTATCACCGGAGTGTCCGGATCCTTCTGACGCACAGCACTCAGTATATCGAGCCCCCCTACATTGGGCATCCTGATGTCGCTCAACACTACGTCGGGAGCCAACGACTCGAGTTGCTGTAAACCCTGCTTGCCGCCTAACGCCACGTGCGGCGTAAAGCCCTCGTTCTTGAGCAGTATGCGCAACGAGTCCAGTATGCCAGCCTCGTCGTCCACAACCAGAACGCTGGGGCCGCCAGTTGCATGATCTATCACTGAGTCACTCCCGCTTCAGCTTGAGATGATGGAAGCAGTACGGTCACCCTCGTACCGCGATTGTCTGAATCAACAAACACAAAACCGCGGTGCGCCTCGATTGCCCGATGCACCACGGAAAGACCCAGCCCGGGTCCACCAGGCCGCGTCGTGAAAAATGGATCGAATAGACGGTCGCGAATGCTCTCCGGTATCCCTGGACCAGTGTCCGATACCCGAATCGCAACACCACCCTGATCAAATGACAAACCGGCAGGTGCATCGTTGGACGTCAGCGCTGCCAGCTCAACAGATACCCTCCCCTCGTCCGGCGACGCCTGCACCGCATTGAGCGCCAGATTGAACACCGCCCTGTGCAACAGATCCTCATCACCCTCCACAATGATCGGCTCCGGCGGCACTATCGTCTGAACCTCAACCGAGGCCTGCCTGTCTGGATGCGTAGCCGCCAACATCGCCGCGTCTCGTGCCACGTGCGCAATGTTCACAGGCACAATCCGCGTTACCCGCACGCGCGCGAAATCCAGAAACTCACTCAACAAACGGCTCAACCTGTCCGACTCCCTAACGATCAGCGTCGAAAGGGTCTGCTCGTCTGCCGTCGTACGCGGCGACCGCGATAGCTGCTCTACCGCCGAACGTATCGAAGCCAGTGGATTCTTGATCTCATGCGCCAACGACGCACTGAGTTCGGCCACCGCCTCCAAACGCTCAGCACGCATGTGAAGCGTGTCGAGCTTTTTCTGATCCGAGATGTCCTGGAAGATCGCGGTTGCCGTCCCCTCAGCGTCGGGCTCCGCCGTTACACTCGCTGTTGTTACAGTGGTGTTGAGTCCTATGGGAAAGGAGCGCAAAGCTGCATTTACACTGCCCTCGGCACGCGACGTTCGCACACCTTCTTTTGCCGCTCTGCCGAGTGCACGTGCAAGAACGGGTGATACCGGTTCGAGCACGTCGAGAATGGGCTCGCCCATGCGATCGTCGAGCTTGATCGAAAGGAGCGATGAAGCCGCTGGGTTGGCATAAAGAAGCGTCCCGCGTGCGTCAACCGTGAGAATGCCGCTCCTGATATTCCTGAGAATGTCACTCGCCTGGAGACGCGCCTTGCGCAACTCTGCGACAAGCTCCTCGGTGCCTGCCCGAGCCTCGCGCAGTCGCGCACCTATGTACCCGCTGGATAGTGCAACTGCCCCAAAGATTGCAAGCTGGAGCCATATGGCTATTACGTCCTCCGGTGCTCTCAGCAACACCACCGTGCCGTACAAGAGGCAACCAAGAGCTGCTATCGTCAGCGAACGCGTGGTTGATAGCGAAAGGGAGGAGTACGCTATTACAAGGATGTAGAGCGCCGTAAACTGCGACGCCTCCACACCCGTAACCTGAACGATTGCCGTTACAGCAAAGAGATCAAAGAGAGACTGGCTCAAGAGGAAGGTCTGCGACAGCGACCTTCCATAGATCTCACTCCATGTTGCAGAAGCCGCCGTGAACGCCAGCGTAGCGGTCATTAGAAGCGACGCCACGAGCGTGTCGTTGGCGTCTGCGTGCTTCCATGCATAGACCGCCGCCACGTAAATGGCGACGGCTATTGCCAGACGGCCAACATAGACCCGGCGAATGAGTCGCGACGGGTCCACAAAGGCCAGCGTTGGGGCTGAGATTCCTGGTTTCAATGGGTGTTGCAGTTCGCGGCAACAGGAAATGCGAGAAGTGACGCAAAGTGCCACACCTTGGACGGGCGATCATGGCGAATGGCAACGTGGGGCGTTGGGACGTTGGCAGGCGGGGAGGCGGGGACGCATTACGCTCTCCTAATCCTCCAGCGAGCCCGGCCTGTAACCGCGACGCTTCTTGCGCTCCGATTGGCGCTTCTTTTGGTCGATCCTGGCCTGCTTAGCTGCTCGCGACGGCTTGGTAGCCTTCCGAACCCTTGGGACCCTGAGCGCCTCGCGCACCAACTCGGCGAGACGCTCTTCAGCTAGTTCCCTGTTGCGAGTCTGGCTGCGCGTATCGCTCGCCACTACTCGAAGCTCTCCGTCCCGGTCGAGTTTGGTGCCAAGCTTGCTCGCCAGACGCTCCTTCTCCTCGTCGCTAAGGATGCTCGACGCGCCTGGATTCCACGTTACCTCTATGCGAGTGGACGATGTGTTGACGTGCTGTCCACCCGCGCCACCCGATCGCGAGGCACGCACAGTCAATTCTTCGCGAGGAATAGTTCGCGAACCATCTATAGCGAGCCACTTGCTCATACTTCAAAGCTGACTACGTGCCGCTTGCAAATGAAGGCTTCTGGCCGCCACTACCCTCGCCCTCGGCGCTTCTCTGGTCCGTAGTCAACAGAACCGCCGATGTGAGGTGGCCCGTCACGTTGAGCGCAGTCTTGAACACGTCTGGCAACGCGTCGAGCGCGATAAGAATCCCCACGCCCTCCACGGGCAAACCTACATCGGGAAAGAGTGGAGTGATAATAAAAAGGCTCGCGCTCGGAATCCCGGGTACACTGAAGCTCATCACTACCGCAGCCACTGCAAAAGTCACGATTCCAGTCAAACCAAATGGAACATCGTACAGCTTGGCCACAAAGAGCCCGCCAACGATCCACGACACAGCCAGGTTGAGCCTGAAGATCGACACAGCAAACGGCATTACGAAGCCGCTGGTCTGGCGCGATAGTCCAAGCCGCGACTCCGCGGCGTCGAGCATTGCGGGTAGCGCTGCCAGCGAGGACCTTGTGCTCATGGCTACCAGCTGGGCAGGCAATGCCGCACGGGCAAACTCACCCAGCGGGATTCTCCCAAAGAAGGCAACGATCACATAGAGAACTGCGATTGCTACCAACAAAAGGGCAGCGTGGGTTATGAGATAGAATGCAACTGCACCTGCCGCGCTGACGCCGAGTCTGGCACCGAGTGAAATGGCCAGGGCGCCAATTCCTATGGGAGCGAGCCAGAGGACCCAGCGCACCAACACCAGCATTGCGTCTGCGATGGCACGAAAAAACCCACCCAGAATGTCACGCTCGTTTTCACCGAGGTACCTGATGGCAAAGGCGAAAGCAAAGGTGAAGACAATGAGCGGGAGCATCGCGCCATCTGCGGCGGCGCGCACGGGGTTTATCGGCACCAGACTCGTGATCCAGGCGGCAAACCCTGGGAGACTCGGGATCTCTGTTGGCCCAGTCTCGACCGAGGCACGCAGAGCTGCGGCACCGGCAGGATCGACCTGTAGAAAGCTGTAAAGCGGGGGCGCCACAATCGCCGAGAGCAGCGAGATAATGCTCAGCAGCAGTACGAAGACTACAACGGCGCGTGCGCCGAGCTGGCCTACACTTTTGCTGTCGCTGGACTGAACCACACCGGTGATCAGGAGCGATACGACCAGCGGAACCACGGTCATGCGAATGGCATTGACCCAGATCGTTCCGACCGGGTCGGCCACGGACAGAAGTACCCGTGCACTGGGTTCGCTGAACGCGTTTACAGCGGCGCCAACGACAAATCCAGCGAGCAGCGCGACGATCGCGATTACGCCAGAGGCGGTCGAAGAGGTATTGGACACTTTCACGGGCCCAAGGCTACGGCTCGTGCACGGGGGCTGGCAAGGAGAGGCAGCGAAACCGTATGGTGTTGGAGGAGCGTAGGTTGAGGCTCAAGGTGTCGCGTTTTTACAAGCGCTTTGGCCACGAGCCGCCAACTTCCTGCGATCACTTTCACGCTCAGCGAACAATCCCGTTATGCGCAATCGCAATGAGGTATTGAGGATCTTTGCAGCTTGTCTTGTGGCCGTGGTTACGCGGGACGTTGCAGCACAGGGTGGCGATGTCAACAAGGCCGCATGGCTGGCCGGATGCTGGGAGTTGCGTGCCGCCAACCGCGTCACCACGGAGATGTGGATGGCGCCCGCAGGAGGATCGATGTTTGGTGTGAGCAGAACGACGGTAGGTGGTGCAGTACGGGAGTTTGAGTTTCTGCGACTATTTGCGCGTGGGGATTCGCTCGTCTACCATGCTATACCGTCGGGGCAGACTCCTACTGACTTCGCCGGTTCAGCGCCTAACGACTCCACTCTGGACTTTGCCAATCCAGCGCACGATTTTCCTAAGCGTGTCATGTATAGGCGTGTTGGCGCGGATTCACTGGTCGCGAGCATCGAGGGCCCGGGGCGAGACGGTGCCACGCGACGCATCAACTTCCCAATGAGGCGCGTGAGCTGCGTCGAGACACCCAGGTAGCCAGGCGATTGGCAGCGCTAGACTCTGGTCAACCTCGCGTTTACTCCAGACCAACCGGCGTTAGGCCCGCGCAGGCAATTGAGTCACTATTTGTTCGACGGTGCCGATGCCTTTGTATAGCGCCCGTCAAACGACGTCAGCCACGTTCCTGTGGAGTCAGTGCTTTCCCAGTGCTGCCGCACGCTCCCGTCTGCGCTGGGAGTCCACGTTATCCGGTGTTTGGTCACCTTGCCGTCAAGGCCGGTCGTAGCGCCGTGCATCACCATCGCGTCGCCCTCCCTCCCCCCTTCGAGGAGCAGGAGGCCGCCGTTGTTAGAAACCCACGTCTGGTGCCAGACTTTGCGGGTGGCGTCATACATATTGAAGCTTGAGCCTTTGAATCCTCCCGGCGCTTCGTAGTGCTCGGTTACAACGCAACCGCCGAAGTCACTTTCGATTCTGCTCGAAGAGACGCTCCCGTTTCGCGCCTTCACACTCCATGTGCCGAGCCAGAAGTCAAACTGGCGATATTGAGGAGTCTGACATGGTGCTGTGGCCGATTGTGCAGATGCCGTGCTGGCTGCGAGGATCGTGAGCACAATCGCTGTGCGTTTTATTAGGCGAGTCAAGATCTGTCCGGCTCCGATTGGGGGAGCTGGAACTCTGCCAAAGTCGCCAGTCGCGTCGCTATCAGAATCGTGCTACGGGCCGCGGAAGTACGCGGAAACTGCATGGACATTCTGTCGCGGAAGTACGCGGAATAACGCGGAAACGGGCCGCGGATGAACACCAATTTAACCGGCGCCCCTGCGAAAGCAGGGGCCCAGTGTCTTTTGCTACTTAGGACAAAACGCCACTGGGCGCTGGACCTACGCTCACTTCGTTCGCTTCGTCCGGGGAGTCGGTGAGGAGTCGCGGCGATTGCCGACGCACCTGAACGACGAGCAGCTCAACGCGGTCGGTGAAACTCCATATTCTCGCCGAAACGCCGCGCTGAAATGACTGTGACTCGAAAATCCAAGCTCGTGCGACAGGCCGCTTAGATCGCCGGCACAATCCCCTAAGCGCTCCAGGCCACTACGCAATCGCAGCCGATTCTGAAGACTGTGGAGCGAA
>CAZYTS010000178.1:0-7613 GCA_964649855.1 uncultured Gemmatimonadaceae bacterium | reverse complement strand
CCCACGATAAACTATTCTTTTAGGTGCCTTTCCATGTGCCTGAAATTTCGTATGATCCTCCGTCGTGAATCGACAACGTGTCAAGCTGGACGAGTGACCTACATAGGCTGTATTGAAGGCAAGCTTTCCCAAAGCTTGTAGAGTTGCAGCTTCTGGTTCGGCTCCGTCCCATACGAACCGCACAATTGGTTCCGTGGGTCTCGCAGCAGGAAAGAACCGCTGCTGGCGACTTCTGTATCGCGGTATGACCCCAGCGGCGTTTTTCTTGCGGCTGGTCCTCTGATCGTTAGGTGGCACAAATCTGATCGCGGCGCTGCGAATATCGGCCTCACTAGCATGAATGCTTGGGGGCTCCAAGGCTTCCAGCCAACGCAATGCTGCTGCCTGCCCCTCGTCGCAGCCATGTACTCCCCAGGTTGCCACGAGAGCGGAGAAGATGCGGTCTGGCTGCGGAGGCCAGTCAGCTATAGGGCTGTCGGGGCTAACAGCAGTGTACGCAACTCCAGTGAGGAATTCGACCTCAAGAATGAGGGCCATCGCTATTCACCAGCAGCTTCCGCGTCTTCCCCTCCAGCACCTGAAAGAGCCAACTCCTGACTCCTGCGAACGATCTCGACGAGCTTGTCCTGTGGTGTGAGTTGCAGTGGTTTTCCTGGAAAACTGAAACCGGCTTTCTTGGCACCTGCTAGCGCATCGTCGTACAGCGCCCGGGCAGATTCGCGGTTGATTTCGATTTCGTGCGTTGATCCGTCGGCATGCACAACCTCTAGTGGCGCCTTCCCGTCGCAAACCAAGTCACACCGAGAGCGCAATGCATAACCGCGAGCATCTTGCTCTGTTAGTGCCATGAGGCCTAATGCAGCGAGCATTGCTCGACCAGCAGGATCTCGCTCGCCTCCACCGAACCGTAGACGACGTAGTGCAGCAAAGCTGAGGACAAACATGTGCTCTAGGTAGTCGCACGTTACCCCCAACGGTTCGACCGATGGCGCAATATTCCCGTGGTTGATTTCAGACGGTCTGACTTTCTTCGCCTTCTTGCCTGCCGCCTTCTCATCTGTACTCCAGCCGGACTCTCCCTTGTAGATCTCCACTTTCCGTAAGACTCCCAACGGATCGATCCTGCTCCCAGTTCGTCGCCCAAGCGTACGCATGGTAGCCTCCCCCGAGCGGGTCTCTGCGATTTCCTCGACCGGCACGCCAATGCCGATGATTTCGGAGACTAGGCATCGGGCAAACTTTGCCCCAATTCCGCCACCTTCACCCGTTGAATGCCAAACACCAAATGTCAAGGCAGTCGGGGATAGCTCAAGCAGGGCAGTAGCGTCTTCATTTCGCGCTTTGGCAGCCCTTGTCCCAGCATCGCTTTCCATAAATGGGACGCCGTCAAGCAGGCTATCACGCAGAATCGCATCGAAAATCCGGTGAGGAGCATCCAATGAGGTGATCTTGGAAATTCCCTCCAACTTTGCATTCTCGAAATCGACGAGGACATGCGGTACGTATACGCCGTCTTCAATACATGCGAGAAGACAGTCCTCCAGGCGGTTGGCCTGCGACTGGACGCTATCCACAAGCACGCACCACTGACCCTGTTCGGTCGATCCATCCTTGCCCGACCCAGGCACTTTCCGTAGCTCGTAGACGTGCCGTGGAGGCGAGTTTCTATCACCGGGATAGGTAGGCGGGAAGACCTTGTCGCCCTTGCCACCAACTGGCTGCAACCGCTGTCGCCGGCGGACTGCGGCATCATCTCTTACTACCTTCTTTAGTTCATCGAGCTTCATCTGACAACCTCCGGTGACAGTTGACGGAGTTCGGTTTGTTGGAGTCCCTTAATCCAATTTGCAGGAACAAAGTGCACTTCGAAGAGTTTGGTATTGATCTACGTCTTGACGCAAGCCTCTAACCACTCAAGTCAGAGCTCTAGCCTTGGCCCCGGAAGTATTGAACTTGGCGATTCGATGTCGCTGCCGACGCACCGTTGCCCTACAGATCAACAAACGTGCCAGCTGTTCTGGCCGTTCGCGCGATGCTCCATAGTCCAACGCAGAAATTGACTCTGCCTCAAGTATGTACAAGGTCCCCAAGATCGCGCTTCTGCATAGAACTCTTGTGCTATGGAGGCTCTGAGTGGGAGCTTAACTCGGCGGGTATAGACCAACGTGGCCACCTTCTCATGCGGAAGTTGGTCACTCGTAACGAGTTCATCGACAGAGGCGACGCTACAATGGAGCCGCACGAGAAGGGGCCGGAACGTTCCGAACGCCAGTTCCGAGACACGCCTACAATGCGCGGGCCGTAGCTGACATCCGGGTGGTACCACTTCGACAATAGATTAGCCCACGTGCGACTGAGTGTCAACGTAGAAAGTGAGAAAGCTACGAGTTCATCTACAAATGCTACGAAGAACAAGATCACCGACAGAGGCTACCAAATTCCCGTGCCACCCTCACCCGACACAAGTCGCCTCGGGAGCTAGCATAAGAAGATTTGTGAACTTACAAGGAAACTTATGGCCGTGGAGCGAAACTGGCTGCGACGCTCGCCAGCCGGGGCGGGCGCAGAAATGGCTCGACCGGCCCCCCGTGACCACCAGAGGGGTACGGACCAATGCTTCGAAGACTTCTACCCCTCGAACCTGTCTCGCCGCTGACGGCCACTCCCTCAGTATCCGCCTCACGCGCGCGCTCGCATCGACGCGGCAGGACCGTCCAAACCGTGCACCATGAACTGCAGCACCTTGGCGTTTGTCACCACGTTCGGCGTGCTCAATGCCAACCTCGCCAACGCCGCAAAGGCCCACGCCGCACTAAAAGGACGCCCGTCCTTGCTGTGTCGCCTGAAATGGTGTGACGCGCTCGTGGGGCACGCACGATCTGGGAGAGTGTGATTCCGATATTGGCACACAATGTCCCAATGCTTTGGCGTACTGGTGTTGACGCATGCACTAGTCGGGAGCAAGATCGATCTCGTCCTGAAGGATTGCCAGTTCCTTTGACCGAATCTCTGAATGAATGCTAAGGGCGCCTCGTCGACTCGACGTGAGGGTTATTCGACAAAGCCAAACCCTGGCCGCGACCGCGCGATAGTCGAGCGCTTGAAGGCTGGCGAGACGGGCTCAGAAATCGCCAGATCGCTCGGGCTGAGCCGAGAACGCGTTCGACAGATTGCGGATCGTCTGGGTTTCAAGATTCGCGCTCTCCGCGCCGATCACAAAGAGGAGGCGCGCCGCAATGCGAGGAAGGAGAAGGAGGAGCTCAAGCACTTTCAGTTGGCGGAGAAGCGCATGAACATGATCATCCAGCTGCGTCGCTTCTATGCAACGTACGGCCGTTCACCAACCGGTGCAGAGTTAGGCACCAAGGCCGGTGTTGCGCCGCATCCGGAGTTACCGCGCGCGCAAGATCTCGGTCGGCTTTTTGGCTCGATGCCGGCAGCTTTCCGCGCAGCTGGGATTCCCTCTCGATCGAGAGGCAGTCGTGGGCATCTCAAGGAGCGTTCACGATGAGCTATGCTGGGAGCAACCAACAATTGAGTAAGGACCCGGCCCTATTCGTCCCCTGCGCACTCTTCCCTCGTGCGATGAGCCTTGCCAGTGCGCGGTGAGACGAACGCGAAGTCGTTCATCCGCGCCGACGGGGCCCTTGCCTTCCCAGGGGCAACGATCACGCAATGCTTATTCAAGGTGATTCGTGCGTAGTAGTCACCCTCCCAGTTCGATCGTAGAATGCTGATATGGGCATCGCCGTCCCCCACGCCAAGAATGGTAAACTCCAAATCTTTTCCGACTTTGTAGGAGCAGATTCGCCGACCGTTGGAATCTTGCTTGCAACTCGCGCTCTGAACCACGACATCGAAAACGGACGGAGCACCTTGCGCCTGAGCAGCTATGGGGAACACGAGCAAGCCGAGTACAGTCCGTAGCCGCATAGGTCACCTAAAGGCACTAGAATCAGACCGCAATGCGGCCGAGATGCTCCGGATTGCGCGTGTATAGTTTCTACGAATCACTTGGTCATCATGAACAAAAGGATCGTAAACTGCAGTCTCGACCATGACCTGATTTCAGCGACACATCTTGGTGTGCTTAATGCGTGACACTCTGAAATTGACAGGGAGCATCCTGCCTCGATTCGATATGACAAGAAGCGCCGCGCCCTCAGCATCTAATCCGGTTGGGGAACGCGCAAACGCCGCCGCCGAGCTGCCGCACCGATTCCCGCAAGTCCCGTGGCAAGCAAAGCCAACGTCGCTGGCTCCGGCGCGACAGCACTGTAAATGATCGAAAAGCCCTCTGTATACTGGCCGTCATCATTCTGGATTACTCCGCCCCCGTGCCATCTAATCTCGTACAAGCGATCAAGTGCGCAACTATCGGAAGTTAGGTACGTCCAGAATCCGGTACCAGTGCAACTACCGTCAGGAGTACTGAACGACCACCCATAATCGGGCGTCAGATACTGCCACGGATAAGTTTCGGAATGGAACTGATAAGGAAAGTTGATCCACCAGTATCCGTCGTAACTCGGCATGGGCCCCATCGTCACCCATGCGCACGTGAGCGGATCACCGGGTGCGCAACCGTAGTACTTCATCTGGGGACTGACGCCACTCCACTGTGCCTGTGCCTGTGCCGGAGTCGCCAGTAGAAGCGCGAAAGTCAACCCCGTCAGTAAGCTACCGCGTCGCATTTCTACCTCCTGTAGTATAGAGACCAGGAATGTGCACCACTCCACAGAGCGCTCATCGAACTCGGTGCGCCTCCAAACCTACAGACGATGTACCAAACCGCAACCTCGGCGCCACCTCCAAATCCGGCCCCATAGCCCGACGCATCTCAACCTCCCGCTCCGGACTCCGCACAACCCCAGCAAGCTGCAGCAGAGACGTGATCTCCTTCTCCCCTGCCACTCGCCCGTTCCCCGGGCACGCCGCCAGCGAACTCGCAATCGCCTCGTTCATCCGCGTAACTCTAAAGATCGTCGCCTTGGCCGAACCCCTAAACTCCACAAAGCCAAAGCCGAATCGACTCGAGTTGGCTATAAGCTGCGCAAAGTTCTTGCGCGCGAGATTCGTAAAGCCGGGATGAATCAGCGCGTCAAAATCATCGGACTCGATCCACGTCTGCGTAATCACCGGACCACCATCAAAGCTGTACGCCACTGAACCGCTCGCGGTCACAAAGTTCTCCAGGTTCACACCCGTGACGAACGTTCCCGACGAGCACCCCACGGTCAGAAGGGGATACTCAGAAGTCCCAAATTGATTGGTCACCTCTACATCGGCATAGAGAAAGGCACCCACGGTCGTCGCATTCGAAGCGATAATCCAGTCGTACGCCACGATCGCCGCTTGCCATGCTTCTCCGTCGATCACTGCCTCCAGCGTGATCGAACCAGCACTCAACGGCAGCAGAACACCCGTGCCGGTAACAGACGCGCGCTCTGCCTCAACCACCCGCCACGTCACCGGCCTGTTGAGCACCGTACCGTCCGCCGCCTTGGCGGTTGCTGTATAATTGTAGGTGTCGCCAACCTTGACGCGCGCACTTCCGCTAAAGGTCACGCTCGCAACCGCCGACTGCACGGTAACCGTCGCCTGACCACCAATTCCATCTGCAGTTGCAATGATCGTCGTTTGACCGGGCGCTAAAGCCGTCACGCTCCCGCTCTGCGTCACAGTCGCCACCGCCTGATTCGTCGACGTCCACGCAAAAGTCTTAGCCAACACTGCACCCGTGTTGGTCCGCGCAGTCGCTGTAAGACTGCCAGTCCCGCCAACTGTGAGCGTAACCTGTCCAGGCTCCACAGTCACGCTGGCGACTGTTGGAGGAGGGGGCGGCGGTGGCGGAGGAGGTGTAATGCCACCACCCCCACCACCATCACTCCCTCCACCACAACCAAAAAGCGCCAGAACGCCGGCCACCACAGCAAGTCGATACGTGTGAGTCATCATGATCGGGATCTCCAGTCAGGAAATGCAGGCACATGATCGACGCGAATCTCGTTGTCGCGCTGATGCGTGCACTGCCGCCGATCAGCATTCGCAATCCATCGCTTACGCTGTCCGGCGCCCTCCCCTAATCAACTTGTGTGCCTGATGACTCCGCCGAGTCTTACAAACTCCTTAAGACACTCGGCGCAAAGCACTTAGCTCGCCCTCAGGCCGTCCCCCCTCGCCCTCAGGCGACCCCAGATTCACCATAAGAAAACTTGTGAAAACACAAGAAAGTTTATGGTGCTCCGAACCGCGGCCCCTTTTTGCGCTTTCCCCCGCCCGACCGTATCGTATCGCTCCCCCAAAGCACCGATAACCCAGTTAGAGGTCGCAAAAATGCGCTCCTTGGTTCGTTCCCTCCTCGCACTCTCAATCATTGCCAGCGCGATCCACGCCCAGGCCCCCACAACCGGCACCGCTGGCTTCTACCGATTCCCTGCGCTGCACGGCGAAACGGTCGTCTTTGCCGCCGAGGGTGATCTCTGGTCGGTTCCGGTCACCGGCGGCCTCGCACACCGCCTCACGAGCCACGCCGAGGAAGAGAGCGACCCGGTGATCTCTCCAGACGGAGCCACCGTCGCCTTTACCGCACGCTACGAAGGACCCACGGCTCTCTACACGATGCCCCTCACGGGTGGCTCACCTGTGCGCCGCACCTACGATGGCGACAACGCCATCGCCACGACCTGGACCCCCGACGGCCGCCTGGTCTACACCACCACGCACTACAGCGGCCTCCCTAAGCCGCAAATGGTGCAGATCGACATCAGTACAGGTACACGCACCCTCGTTCCTCTCGCCGGTGCATCCGAAGGTGACTACGACGCCTCAGGACGAACGCTCTACTTCGCTCGACCGGCCTTTCATAACAACGTCACCAAACGCTACACAGGAGGTACCGCGCGCGATATCTGGAAGTTCACCACAGGCGCCGCCGAAGCCGTGGAGCTCACGGGAGACTACAAGGGCGAAAGCCATTCGCCCATGTGGTGGAACGAGCGCGTGTACTTTGTGAGCGATCGCGACGGCACCATGAATATCTGGTCGATGAAGGAAGACGGCACAGACAAACAACAGCACACCCACCACTCGGGCTGGGACGTGCGTGACCCCTCGCTCGATCGCGGTCGCATCATCTACCAGCTGGGCGCTGACCTCTGGCTCTACGACGTTGGGTCCTCTCAGACTCGAATGATTCCGATCCGGCTGTCCACCGACCTCGATCAGTTGCGGGAGAACTGGGTCACCAATCCGATGGACTACCTGAGTTCGGCTCACATCTCGCCCAATGGCGATCGTGTAGTCCTCACGTCACGCGGGCGCGTCTTTGTTGCGCCTGTAAACAGCGGCCGCTTTGTGAACGCCACCCGCAAGGACAGCGTTCGCTACCGTGACGTCGCCTTCATGCCCAACGGCAAATCTCTTGTAGGACTTTCAGACGAGAGTGGAGAGCTGGAGTTCGTAAGAATCCCGGCCAACGGTGTGGGCAACGAGGAGACCCTCACCAGCGGCGGCAAAATCCTTCGTTTTGGCGCTGTTCCCTCGCCGGATGGTGCATGGCTCGCCTGGAGCGACAACAACCGCGACTTCTGGGTCATGAACGTGGCCACAAA
>CAZYTS010000177.1:0-7617 GCA_964649855.1 uncultured Gemmatimonadaceae bacterium | reverse complement strand
GGCCGGAGTGCCTGCACAGGTGGCCTCTCACTATGCAGTCAAGGTCAGTGGAACCTGGGTGCAGCATTCTGGCTCTGGCACTAAGCCTTTAGTGAGTCTTGGCCGCGTTGCAGCGAATGCGACGCTGGAACTTACTCAGGGATCGGCGACCGACACCACGTTGTTCTTCTCCATTCGCAACCCTCGAACACTGGGGCTCGCTACTCTAAGGTGCGGCGTTGAAACGCCCTGCCGCGGAAGAATCGCGGTTAGCGCGCTCAAGTTCGAGCGCTCCGGTCCGGAAGGAGGAAGGGTAGTCGAAGGCCTCTATCATGATCTTGGAAGCGATGAGGCGTTGCGTTCCCGGATCAGGCTCGTGGGGGCGCGCGGTGACGGCCGTGAGTTTGGAATCCTCGTTCTGGCGCTCAAGGATGGAGCCATTGACCTCTCAGAACTGCGCCAGCGCGCGGGCGCGGGAGCGTCTGCTGCGGTGGTGCGATTCTGCAACCTCGACGCAGACAGTGGTTGGGAAGACTGTCTCGAATCGCGGCAATTGCTACCGGGCGACTGTTCGCTCGAAGCGAACTCCTGCACAGTCAACCTGGCGCCCGGAGCATATCGGGCAGATCTCTACGACCGCGACCGGCGCATGCTACGGTCTGTACCACGTGGCGTCGGTTTTGCCGCAATTGTCGCACCAAACAAACTGGATGCTGCGGTAGTCGCAAGAGACTCTGTTGAGGGCACGCTCCTGCGGATCGGCAAAAGCCTAAGTCCCGAAGAACTCCGAGCTCTGCAAGGCGCCGCCGTGCGATCATTGGCGGCAAGTTCGCGCTGAATGTCCTCGTGGATAGCTGGCCCCGCCGACTGGAGTGAGTTCAGGCGCGACGTAGTTTCTTATCGATGGGTCTTCTGGTTCCTCGTAACCGGGTGGATAGCCGGCTGGATCCATGAACGAACCATAGTTAAGCGCGCAACACTGGGTAGTGTCGATGTTGCCATGAATGCCGCGGCACCGCGCGAGGCCAAGGCCACCGCAATCGTTGGAATCACGGCCGCAGACGTGATCGACGCGTTCGACTCAGCGCGTCCTGTGCCTCCGCAAAACCTCATACAGGTTGTGACCAGGCTTCTGGATCACGAGCCAGCTGTGCTTGTCGTAGACGTCTTCACTGACTTCCCTACATATCGGCAGATGGTACTGCCCGAGTCCTTTGAGCGCGTGGTTTGGGCTCAGGGCGCCGATACCGCTTTCGGTGGTGCGCTCCCCGTGCTGGGTGGCAACCCCGATCCACACATCCGATCGGGACTCGCGGCAATGCTCGCCGAGGAAGATGGGATTGTCAGAAGGATGAGGCCCAGGTTTGAAGCAGCGACCGGAGCAGGTAGAGACCTCGTCACCCTTCCCGTTGCGACCGTGGAGCTCTGCGCCTTTGTTCAGTCCGAGCTCTGTCGCGGCAAGAACAAATTCGGCGACGATACTACTTCCGTAGCTCTAAGGACATATCTGCGCGACCCGCCGATCCTGACTCTCGACGATGCGCTGGCAGCTGCTGGACCGGGCTCGGCACTTGCGGGAAAGATCGTCATACTCGGCTTTGTCGAAGGCTCCGATCAGGTTGCGACACCACTGGGAATGCGCCCCGGTCCCGCGGTGGTTGCCGACGCAATTGAGACACTCCTGGATGAGCGCGGGGTGATTCGCCCCTTACCAACGCTTGTTGTGTGGGCTCTCAATCTCATTGGCGCACTTATACTTGCAGCCCTTTACCATCGCTTCAGGCACTCGCCAAGACAGCAGACGTTGGCAAACCTGGCGGCCATTGCACTCGCGTGGTTGGGGGGACTCGCAATGCTGACCTGGGTTGGCTACTACTCGAACTTTGTCCCGTTCCTGGTTGGCATGTGGGTTGAGAACGTTACGCGAGACTTGCAGGGCCCGAGAAAGCAGGAGTCATCCGAGCCGGAAGCGGAGAAAAAATCCGGTCAAGATGACGCAGGGTCTACAACCCGTAGCGGCTCGGTGGGAGAACCGGCAGCCAACAACGAGACAGGTCTCAGCGGCAGGACCGAGTCTCAGTCTTGACTGGAGCGGCCTGGGCCGTATCGTTTGGGGACACGTCTGGCTGCGGAGCGCACGAAATGAAGTACACCCGGCATCTCGCATCAGCTGCATTATGTGTTTTGGCTGTCCTGCCCTTGGACGCACGCGGACAGGACATCTCTCTGGCAATCCTGCCGTTTGGAACTCTCACCACGGTGGCACAAGCCGCCCGGACCACTCCTCTGATTGGTCAGGAGGTCGTCACTATCGCCAGTGAGAGCGGTCTTTACGCGATCATCGACCGCAGTACCGACACCGCGATTGAAGAAGAACTGAAAAATGCGGAGAGCTTTCGGAACTTTGACAGCAAGGTACAGCTGAGTACCACCTCTCAACTCAACGCAGCAGTTTTGCTTATCGGCGTTGTTGAGGAGCAAAAGATCGAGCGTCAGAATCCGGAAAAGCGAGGCGAAGAGCCCAGTTATACAGCGCAGTTGGGTATCAGGGTAAAGCTCGTGAATACAAGTACGGGGCAACTGATCAAGAGCGCCTACTTTGAGGTGAGGAATCAGACGGCGGCCTCAGCGGTTGCCAGCAAGAACCGCTTCACCAAAATGTTGCCTAAGTCAGTCAGGGAAGAGCTGGAGAAAAAGCTCGACGAGACCGTGGCCGATGCAGCCGACCGGCAAGACGTCGACATGAAAGCGCGAAGCCCGGAGGAAGCAGTGCGCCGGGCCTCCAAAATGCTGGAGGCTCCGCTCAAGGAGTTCCTGGAGAACTCATTTGGAGCTGTTATGGCCAGCAGGCGTTCGCGCTGAGCCGGCAGTCCAAAGAGCGCTAAATAAAAAAGGGCGACTCCTCGGAGTCGCCCTTTCCAGTTCTCACGTGGTCGTCAGGCGCAGGCGTGTACCGCCTCGTCGTATGCGAGGCCGCGGCCCATGTCGTCGTAGATCTGCTCCATAACCTCAGGGTTCCCAACCAGGAATCTGCAGCGCGGCGCCCCCATAGAACGGCATTCTACTTCGAGCACAGCCACAGGCAATGCGGCGACCCGTCCAAAGAGGTCGGCAAACATTCCGGTGGTCATGTGACAGCACGGGTGATCGGCTGAACTCGCGGGATCGGCTTCGCCCCAATCATCGCTGTCGAGCGTTGCCACTACGTCATCCAGAGCGCTTATCGAGAGGCTACCCCATCCGGCATCGCGGAAGAACTCAGATATGCGTGCCTCGAATGTTTCCACGTCCATCTGCTCTGCGCTTATGTCGCTGCGAGTAGTAAGCCAACGACGGAATGCCTGCCATAAAGCGTCGCCACCGGCGTAACCTGCTTCTTGCAGGTAAACCGCAGCGTCAGGGCCCCCGTCTCGCATGAGGGCCGTTCGAAGTGTGCTTAGAGAGGCCCGCGTCAGTGCGAGCATTCCGTGGCCGGCTAGGTCGAGTGGCTGAGGCATCGTTTCCCTTTGCGGTTTTAGCGTCCGATCCGGCGCAACAGTTCGGCTTCATCGATGACTTCAACGCCAAGCTGCCGTGCTTTTTCGAGCTTGCTTCCCGCTGCCTCACCGGCAACGAGAAAGCTTGTCTTCTTCGACACACTGTCTACGACCCGGGCTCCTGCCCCTTCGAGCAGGGACGTCGCTTCGCTCCGGGACAACGTGGGCAGCGTGCCTGTGATGACGACCGTGAGCCCCTTTAGGGCACCGGAACTTGACGCCGTACTGGGCTCACTGAATGTGAGGCCGCTCACACGCAGCCGCTCAATGAGCCCACTTGCCGTTGGGTCGGCAAAATACGAGGCGACAGACGCAGCAATTATCTCACCGACGCCATGCACCGAGGCTATGGCTTCCTGGCTCGCGTTCATGAGTTCATCCAGCGTTCCGAAGTGCCGGGCAAGGAGTTCGGCGGCACCCTGACCCACATGCCGGATTCCCAGTCCAAAGAGGAGCCGAGAGAGGGGTTGAGACCGAGAAGCATCGATGGCTTCGACAAGTTGTTGCGCACTACGCTCGGCAAAGCGTTCCAAAGCCGTGAGCTGCTGGACCTGGAGCGTGTAGAGGTCGGACGGGTCGTTTACGAGGCCGGCGTCGACAAGCTGCTGTATGCGCGCGTAAGAGAGTCCCCGGATGTCCATGGCTCCACGCGATGCAAAATGGACCAGTCCTTCGAGGCGTCGGCCCGGGCAACTGACATTGGGGCAGTACCATGCGACTTCGGCGTCGTCACGCACTGCTCGCGTGCCGCAGACAGGGCAGTCGCGTGGCATGCGCCACTCAATCTCCTGGCCCGTGCGTTGGTCGGGAACGGGTCCGATTACCTGCGGAATGACATCGCCGGCACGTTTGACCTGGACCACGTCTCCCACGCGCAAGTCCTTGGTGACAATGAGGTCTTCGTTGTGGAGCGTTGCGTATGTGACTGTGGTGCCGCCGATCTCCACCGGTTCGAGAACGGCGTAGGGGTTGAGTGCCCCGGTGCGGCCCACGTTTACTCGTATGTCGAGTAGACGCGTTTCGGCAATGTCTGGAGCAAATTTGCGGGCGATGGCCCAGCGAGGTTCGCGCCCTCCTACGACCCCAAGCTCAGATTGCAGCGCAAGCGAGTCGACTTTGACCACACCGCCGTCGATGGCAAAGTTGAGGGTGCCGCGTATTTCATGTTCAATGCGGTAGGCCCATTCGCGCACCTCGACCATGGTACCGCAGTGGCGGCGATGCGGTGCCACAGGAACTCCCCACGATTCGAGCGTGTCGAGCACCTCGCGCTGAGACTGGAACGGCAGACGCTGACCACTGTTTTCAACGATTGAATACCCAAAAAAGTGTAGCGGGCGTTGAGCGGTAACTGACGGATCCAGTTGACGAAGCGCTCCGGCAGCAGCATTGCGTGGGTTGGCAAACACAGGTTCACCGTTGCGTACGCGTTCCTCGTTCATCCGCTCAAAGCGGTCGAACGGATAGTAAATCTCGCCGCGTATTTCGACCTGCGCCGGATAATCGTTGCCACGAAGTCTGAGCGGCACGTCGCGCACTGTGCGGATATTGGCTGTCACGTCCTCTCCGATCAGGCCGTTGCCGCGAGTGGCCCCTGCGGTCAGGATCCCGTCGTCGTAGCGAAGTGTTACAGCTGCTCCGTCTATTTTGAGTTCGGCCGTATAGCCGCTCTTTGCAATCTCGGCATCGCTTCCCGAGAGACGAATGATGCGCTGCTCCCATTCAACCAGTTCCTCGTCGTTGAACGCGTTTCCCAGGGAGAGCATGGGGACGCTGTGGCTGTGCTTGGGAAGGGAGCTTACCGGCGGAGCACCGACGCGCTGCGTCGGGGAGTCGCTCGTTCGCAGTTCCGGATGCTCGCGCTCCAGATCCTGGAGTTCGCGAAAGAGGCGATCGTACTCGGCGTCCGAGATTGTGGGACGGTCGAGCACGTGGTACTCGTAGAGCGCTTTTTCTATTGCTTCACGCAGTGCCGCCGCGCGATGGGCGAGGGTTGCGGACATCGTTCGATCTGAGGTGGTTTGCTCGCCCGTCGCCACCTGGGGGGCGCGGGGCTCAGATCAAACATATACTTGTTGCGAAGCTCGGAAGTTGGGATGCTGGGACGAACGCCGAGGGACCTCACCACAAATCAGGCGCAACGATTAGGGGAGGCGCCAGGGTCGCTGTTTGGATTTCAAAATCTCCGCCGAAATGCTCGAGCCGCTCATCGTCCCCACCTCCCAACCTCCCAACCTCCCAACTTCACCCCTATTCCCCCCTCGCCTCCTCCACGACCACCTGCATGGCGACCGACACCAGACGCTCCAGTTCTTCGTCGGACTCGCGCGGTAGCAACGTCTCGGCCCAGAGCTGATCGTTGGTCGTGGCGTAGCGCTGCAAGAGTCGGCGCAAGAAAGCCACAAACGCGATGCGTTCGCGGTCGGCGCGCGCACGGCGCGCCTCGCGCTCATCCGTCTTTTGTTCTCGCTCTTCGATTACGTTGGCATTGCGAAGTGCGCGGCCGGTGAGATTGGCAATGACCTCGCAAAACTTGAGGTCTCTCTCGCTGAATGGAGCGCTGTCTCTGTCGGTCCTCAGAAAGATTGCGCCTATGGTTGACTGTCGCCAACGAATCGGAGCCACGATGATCGAGGTGACGCGTCGAGCCTGGAGGGCAGGGCGGGCGCCGGCAAGCATCGGTTCGTTCATCACGTCGGGAATGAACACCGTCTTTCCCGACGCTAATGCGCGAGCCAGTTCCGGGTAACGTTCGAGGTCCACGACCACGTTGCGAAGAGAGGGATCTTCAAACGTTGCCATGAGACGCACTTCGTGGAGTCCGTCGCCAGCGAGGTAGATCGATGATCGATCGAGTCCAAAGATTTCTCCGAGCCGGCGCGCGACACGCTGCAGCACATCGGCAATCGCGGAAACTGCAGACAACTCCTGCAGCAGGTCGACGACAATCAGAAGCTGATCGCGTTCGCGTGTCAGCTCGTCGACGCGACGTCGCAACTCGGTGAGGGTTGCGAGGTCGTTACCGAAGACCGAAGGGGGGCGGATGACTGTCATGGCTCTCACACTGGACGAGAGAGACCCCGAACAGGCAATTGGTACGCTGGGTGACGCGCATCACCCAGCGCCGCTAGGCCATGGCTAACTGCTTCCTTACTTCAGCGAGAACGGCCCTTGGTTCGCAAGGTTTGGCCAGGTAGCCGTCAAATCCTTCGAGGCGAGCTCTTTCCCGGTCTCCGGGCATGGCGTGGGCGGTGAGGGCAACCACCCGGATTCCACGCGTTTCGTCCCCATCCCGGAGCCTCCTGAAGACCTCCCAGCCATCGAGGTGCGGCAGGGAGATATCCAGGAGGACGAGATCGGGCAGTTCGGAGCGCGCCCTGGTCAGGGCGTCTGAACCATCCAGGGCTTCGACGACATTAAAGCCGTGATGCCTCAGGATGGTGGCGTAGACGATGCGATTGTCCTCATTGTCTTCGACGAGGAGAATATTCTGTACCGGCTCGGCCAAACTGACCTCCTGACCTCGTGTTGGTGCCGGCTTTGCATCGTTCGCCAAGCGGCTCCTATCTGTTGAGCTTTGCCAACGCTTCCTGTGCTTCTTTCTTATACAATGGATCGTTGTAGTCGCGCACCGTGCCGTCGATCACCTGTTGCAGCAGATCGCGCGCCTTGTCAGGCTGTTTGCGATCGATAAGGATCCTGGCGAGGTCAAGCTTATGGACGAGTCTTTCCGGATCGACTTCAACTGCGCGTTCCATGTAAGAGACAGCCTTTTCCCAGCTGGCATTTCCAAACACCCGTCCGCCTAACAGGTTCCGCGCAAAGAAGCGTTCGAAGCCCGAAAGGCGCATGACTTCTGCGTTCCACGCGCCGAGGACGTGAAGTGCGCCCGGATGATTGGGATCTTGTTCGAGAGCCTTCATTCCTTCTTCGTAGATCTCATTGGCAAATCTCACGCGGTCTCGAATGCCGACACTCAGAGCCAGGCGACCAAGCGAGCGGGCGAGGCAAAAGTGTAATTCTGGATCGTTAGGTGCAACGGCGAGGCCGCGCCTCGCGTATTCCGCTCCCTTGCGGAAGAGGGAGGTTCTGGCGTCTTTAT
>CAZYTS010000176.1:0-7673 GCA_964649855.1 uncultured Gemmatimonadaceae bacterium | reverse complement strand
AGGCGCAACATGGCGTTGGATATTGGTGCGGTGCTGTTGGATGAAGCCACGCGCACGAGATCTACCACGGCGCGAGCAGCCAGCGACTCGGTCGCGTCAGACAGGAGTCGTTCACGCTGGGACTTGGCCTCGGCGCCGCCTAACGCCAGGAGGCGTGCGATGCCTCGCTCACTGAGATTGGATAGAAGTTCTGAAACGCGCTGGCGTACGACCTTGTTGCTCCCCTCCCCACTCGCACGCATTTCTCCCATGAGCTGAACCAGACAGCCGATGACCACCTGGTCGTAACCGTCGTCGCCGTCATGGCCGTCGATGCAGGCTGCCACCTGTCGCGGATCGTCGGCTGCGCTCGCGGACCACTGGCTGGCAAGAGCAGCGCGAGCCAGGGCGAGCCAGAGCACTCCCCCCTGGCCGTTGGCGTCCTGCTGTTGAGCATCGCCACCGTCTATCAGCTGGAGGCGGTCGAACGCCATGGGAAAGAGCTGGACACCGGTCCAGCGGTTGATCTCTTCTCGTGGACGAACGCCTAACGGTTCTGCTCCACGGATGGTGGAAACCGATATGTCGTCGATCGCCTCAGAAAGCTCGTCCCGCGTGAGGTCTGAGCTGAATCTGATTGCGCCAAGCTGGTGAGAATGAAGCTGGGCGGCGAGTTCCTTGAGCAGAGGGTGCTCGTCGTCGGTGTTTATGCCTTCGACAATGAGCCGTTTGTTTGCCGTTCCCAGCGAGAGCGATCCGCGCTCCTGCAGGAGGGCGCTGAGTCTCACGTACACAGCGTCCACCGCACCGTGGAGCATTGGATGTGTAGGTGGGTAGATCGCCCGTTTGTGTACAGCGACTGCAAGCTCCACGACAAAGTCGTGCAGGTCACGAGGGAGCGCCTCTCGAACCGGAGCCGGTGCAGTCGGAGTCTGGAGCATGGAGTCGTGCCCCAGTGATTAAGAAGGGGCTCATCTACCGACGATCCCGGGTGAGGGGGGTCACGTATCGCTCTGTAGTTGTGAGAGGGCGATGAGGGCGATGAGGGCGAAGGAGGCGAGGAGGGCGAAGGAGGCGAGGAGGGCGAAGGAGGCGAAGGAGGCGATGGAGTCGAGGAAGGCGAGGATAGCGATGGAGGCGATGCGGAAGGACGTGACGGAGTTCACAAGACCCCTGTAATCGAGACCCAACTCTCCTCCGTGAAACGGGTCGTACCGCCGGGGTGACGAAGCGTTGCCCGCGCATGCTGAGACACGTCTTTTGGTCGTGAAGATCAATCGCGTGATTCGAAATGCCGGGCATCCGCTTTGGAGACCTCGGCAGACCATGGGCAGAGTACCTAACATGATCGTGCATCGTGTGCTTCTGAACGTGGCCCTGGCCATGCTTCCTCTCGCTGTTTCCTCCTGTTCAGGCGAGGGAGCGCCAATCCGCATTGCGGCTGCCGGTAATTGGCGCGAGTTCCACGGCGCCATGAACAAACGCGGTATCGACCTGGCAATCGAGGAAATCAATTCCGCTGGAGGAGTCAACGGTCAGCACCTGCAGCTCGTGGCCAGAGACGACAGCAGCGACGGTACTCGAGCGGTTACCGTTGCCTCCGAATTCCTCAACGACCCAACCATCCTCGGAGTCGTGGGACATATCGAATCGGGCCCCATGGTCGCCGCAGCAAACATCTACGACCAGGGGCTCGCCGCTGTGGCAACCACCGCCACAAGCCCTGACCTGAGCGGCATGTCCCCATGGGTCTTCCGCGTCATATCGAGCGACTCGGTAAACGGCCGCGACATCGCCTCATACGCCAGACGTTTAGGCCTGCGTCGCGCAGCCATTATCTACGAGAACAACTCCTACGGCCGCGGCCTCGCCTATGCCTTTGAACGGCACTTTGGTGGCACAATCATCGGCAGCGACCCAATCGCCTCAGACTCGACGGCTGACTTTGAGCCGCACGTTGCCTGGCTTAGAGAAAAACGCCCCGACGTTGTGTTCGTTGCTGGGACAGCGGCGCCGGGAATAGCACTGTTGCGTGAAGCAAAACGCCAATCACTACGAGCCACCTTTATCGGCGGCGACGGGTGGAGCGGTGTAACCTCCTCACCGGACGCCGAAGGCGTTGTGGTTGCCACTCCCTTTACAGCACTGGACCCACGCGCCGAAGTCAGACGATTTGTGCAGGCGTTCCGCGCGCGTTACGACATGGATCCTGACGCCAATGCGGCGCTCGCCTATGATGCAACTCACCTCCTGGCACGCGCCATCGAGCAGGGAGGCCGCTCGCGCATCAAGGTTCGCGAATGGCTGTCACGCCTCGCAGAGCAGTCTGCCTACCAGGGTGTAACTGGCGCCATCAGATTCACCGAAGGTGGCGACATTGTTGGCAAGCCCTTTGTAATGGCACGCGTTCGCGACGGCGCGCTCGTCGTTGACGCCGCTGGCGGAGGGGCGTGATGCGCTTCCTCAGACTCGTAAG
Organism: uncultured Gemmatimonadaceae bacterium; assembly: GCA_964649855.1. GTDB lineage: Bacteria > Gemmatimonadota > Gemmatimonadetes > Gemmatimonadales > Gemmatimonadaceae > CAZYTS01. The sequence continues at coordinate 5,218 of CAZYTS010000176.1, read as the reverse complement.
CCTGAAACAGCGACTGCTAGGTGGCTTTGGACTCTTAGTGCTGCTCTTTGGTGCCTCTGGCCTCGCCGCACGAGGGGCCGTGGGCCGCATTTCAGAAGTAATCGGCGAGACCCTGGCTTCGGTGCAACTCGACGCCCAGTTGTCTTCACGACTTTCGAGCGCCGTGAGCCAGCTCCTGAGTGCCGCTGATCGCTACATCGAATCACGCGACTCGGTGGTTGCCGCAGAGTTCCGCGCGGCGGGCGCTACCGCCCACCGCGTGCAGCGCGAAATGAACCTGCATCTCGGTCAAACCCGACGCGAAGTCGCGCTAATTGCGGCCATTGATGCACAACTTTCCTCAATCGAGGTGCAGTACGCGAGGGCCCACCGCCTCGCCGACCTGGGCAGGCACGATCGTGCTGTAAACGAGGCGAACAATGCCCGCGATAACGTCACGAGATTGATAGCAGACGTGCAGGTTCTGGATGAGCTCAAGGCGCGCAACGTTGAGACCGCCTCGGCCAAGCTCAAGCGAGATGCCGAACAGCGCACGCTCTGGGTTCTCATAATCATGGGTGTCGCTGCAATACTCGGCTTGGTAGTCGTGTTTACCACGATCCGCTGGATTGCACGCCCAATGAATCGCTTGACGAGCCAGGCCCGAGCGCTCAGCAGCGGCGATTTTTCAATGCAGACCAATGACGAATTGCCGCTGGAGTTTCGCGAACTCGCCGACGCGATGAATACCGCCGGAGCGTCACTTTCGAGAGTCGTAAACGTTACCTCCATCACAGCGGACGAGGTCTCCACGTCGGCTCGTGACCTCGCCAATGTGTCGGAACAGATATCCGCCTCGGCGAGTCAGATGGCGGCGTCGATGAGCGAGATCTCTTCAGGTGCCGACAGCCAGGTGCGGCAGCTACGTGCCGTTGACGACGCACTCCGCGCCATCCAGACCAATGCCGATCAGGTTCTGCACGGAACCGATGAACTCACCTCTCTCGCCGGACACATCGAAGAATCGGCACAGGCCAAGCGCAACGAAATCGCGCGCTCCCTTGGGATCCTTACAACGGTTAGGCGAACCGTGGGTGACGCTGCTGCCGAAGTAAAGGCGTTGCAGGAGACCGCCGACCACATCGATCGCCTGGTGGCCTCGGTTGGTCGCATCGCGGAGCAAACCGACTTGCTGGCACTCAACGCTGCCATCGAAGCCGCACGAGCAGGCGCGGCGGGACGCGGATTTGGCGTCGTAGCTGACGAGGTTCGCAAACTCGCAGAACAGGCGCAAGCAGCCGCCGACGACGTCACCCAGCTCACCCGGCTGGTGACGAGCAGAGTAGAGTCGACAACACGCGCAATGGAGACCGGTGTGCTCCACGTAAACGAAATCGAAGGTGTCTCACGCGACGTAGACATGGCCCTAACGGCCATTACCGCAGCCGCAGAACGCACCCGACAGGCAGCCGGTACTGCCGCCGAGGTGGCTCGTGGCAATGCACACATCGTTGCCGGAGCGGCGCGCAGCGTCGAGTCTGTAGCGCGCACTGCCGAAGGCTACGCGGCCGCAGCACAGCAGGTGAGCGCTTCTACCCAGGAACAGAGCGCGGCCTGCGAGCAGATGAGTTCAGCATCTACACAGCTGCTGCAGGGATCGGTACAGCTCCGTGAATTGGTCGGAAACCTGCGTATAGGTTCAACCTCGTAAAGGTCGCTCGGGAGCCGGCGCCGCTTGGGAGGAGTGCGGCGCGCGGCTAACTTTGGGGAAAGCCCAAAACCGTGTGACAGCCCCTCGCCAAGCCCAAAGTGCTGTAGTCCTTCTCAGCGGAGGACTCGATTCGGCTACACTCCTCGCGAGTGTGGTCCACCAGGGCGTCGACGTGCTCGCGCTCAGCTTCAGGTATGGCCAGCGACATGCCGTAGAGGTTTCGGCGGCACGGGAGATCGCGCGGTCACTTGGAGTATCGCGACACCAGATCGTGGAAATCGATCTACGTGCCTTTGGCGGATCCGCGCTCACGGCCGATATCGCCGTACCACGCGACAGGATCAAAGAAGGGCGCGTCTCCGAAACCGAAGTACCCGTCACCTACGTTCCCGCGCGCAACACGATCTTTCTTTCCTACGCACTCGCGCTGGCCGAGGTCTCGGGTTCGAGGGATATCTACATTGGTGTGAACGCTGTGGACTACAGCGGCTACCCCGATTGCCGGCCTGAATACATCGGGGCTTTTCAGAAGATGGCCAATCTTGCGACCAAGGCTGCAGTGCAGGATGGTAGAACGGTCACAATTCATACTCCGCTCATTTCCATGAGCAAAGGCGAGATCATCAGCCTTGGCACCAAACTTGGTGTTGCGTATGACAGAACCGTGAGTTGTTATGACCCAACGGCTGACGGATTTGCATGCGGTCACTGTGATTCCTGCCTCATAAGGAAACGTGGATTTTCTGAAGCAGGAATCTCTGATCCTACTCGCTACGCAGGCTGAGAGCAGCGTGTATACCGTCAAGGAGATCTTCTACACTTTGCAGGGCGAAGGCGCGCATACTGGTCGGCCGGCGGTCTTCGTGCGCTTCAGCGGCTGTAACCTCTGGACAGGACGCGAGAAGGATCGTGAATCCGCCATCTGCAAGTTCTGTGATACTGACTTTGTTGGCGTCGAACCAGATGGAGGACGCTTTGCCGCAGCCGAGGATCTTGCCCAGGCAGCTGCCACGCTCTGGCCCAGTGACTCCCGAGGCAACCGATATGTTGTGTGCACGGGCGGGGAACCGCTCCTTCAGCTCGATGAGGCGCTGGTCAAAGCCTTTCATGCAAATGGATTTGAGGTCGCGATAGAGACTAACGGCACACTGCAACCACCACCGGGAGTCGACTGGATATGCGTCAGCCCCAAGCACGGCGCTCCGCTTGAGCTGAGATCAGGAGACGAGCTCAAACTCGTCTATCCGCAGAAAGGCGCCGATCCTGCAGAGTTCGAGTCCCTCGACTTCCGTCATTTCTTTCTCCAGCCCATGGACGCGCCGGAACTGCAGCGCAACACTCGCCTCGCTATAGAGTACTGCCTGGCTAACCCTCGCTGGCGCCTCAGCCTGCAGACCCACAAGATCACGGGCCTACGCTGAGCGAGCTCGTGTATTCGCGCAGCCTGGCAAGCTGGCGGGTTCCCCAAATGGCCGCGCCTCGATAGTTTGCGCCGTCGCGCTCCAGCGCGCAATTCAGAGCTCTCCATGCCCGCTTCCGCGCTAATGCGGCTTCGCCTCGCCCTTGCTATTGCCGTTGCCATGACCGTTGCGACAAACGGTCAGGCGCAGCAGTCGCCGGAGGCAAAAAAGAAGCCCTTTCAGGAACTGAGTGAATCGGCACAGCGTCTGAGAGACTCCGTAGCGCTGCGAGTGCTCGGACGCGGTACTCCCGAAGCTCCCTTTACTATCCCGGGCTGGGACGACGAGCAGACGCGTGACTCCATCGTCAAGATGGCCCGCTCACAACTCGGCGCTCGCTACATCCTCGGCGCGCAGAAGCCGGGCAAGGCCTTTGACTGCAGTGGTCTGGTGCGCTTTGTAATGTCAGCTCTGCGCATCGAGCTCCCCCGTACCGCCCGTGAACAGGCCGAGCGCGGGGAACACGTTGTAAAGGACGTGTCGGAGTTACGGGTGGGTGACCTTTTGACTTTTGGACGCGGCAAGCGCGTGACCCACATTGGCATCTACGTGGGTGACGGCCGGTTCGTCCACGCGAGCGTCACAGCCCGAAAGGTCGTCGAATCGCGCATCGACAAGCCCGGAAACTGGTACGCGCGACATTGGCTCGGCACTCGCCGACTCCTGGCCCAGGCCCCAACTGTCGAGCCGTTGGTAGTGCAGTAGGAGGGACGAAGGCCAGCGCTCGTTCCCAAAAGTCCCAACACGTGGCTCCGGACAGGTGTGCGTCCACACGTCCCAACCTCCCCACTTCCCAACGATTCTACCTGTCCGATTCCGGACACTCGATTCCGATTTCGCACAAGTCGGCTGCGGTAACCGACTGTGTAAGTCCATAACATTCAATCACTTACGCGGCCTGACACAACGGCACGCTTCTTTCTCATAATACCCATGTAGTCGTTCTGTCCGTTTGCGCTGTCAAACCGTCGACAATCCAGGATCTCAAGTGGACGTAAAGAGAGAACCTCCCAAGAAAACAAAGCGAAACGTGGCTATCGGTGCTGGAGTCGTGGCGCTGGTAGTTGTCACTGTTGCGCTCAGCAATCTCGAAGCGAGGCCCCCTGGCGTGAGTCGCGCCGAGCTGTGGGTCGATTCGGTTGTCCGCGGCACGATGGTCCGGCAGGTGCGCGCTCCAGGAACGCTCGTACCAGAGGAGATGGTCTATGTGGCCGCCGTTACCGCTGGCCGTGTAGAAGAGCGTCCTCTGAGACCCGGCTCGCCCGTCACCAAGAATACTGTTATCCTCGTTTTGAGCAATCCCGAGGTCCAGCTCGAAGCACTCTCGGCCATGCGCAACCTTACGCAAGCCGAGCAGGACCTGGTCACTCTCAGGACAACTCTGGAAAGCAACAGACTGAACCAGGCAGGAGTGGTAGCGCAGATAAAGTCGCAAATGGCTCAGGCAGAGCGAGATGCAGCGGTCATGGAAGGGCTCGACGCAAAGGGCCTTTCGTCAAAAAACGAGGTCGAGCGCGCGAGAGACGTAGTGCGCGAGCTTACTACGCGACTCGATGTCGAAGAGAAGCGGTTGGACCTCCTATCCAACGCAATCGGCGAGCAACTCGAAAAGGCGGTGGCGAATGTGGAGCGGCTCCGCGCCATCGCGCGCTTCCAGAACGAGCGCGTGGAATCGATGCGCGTACTGGCGGGCCAGGATGGGGTGCTGCAGTCCCTCAACTGGGAGTTGGGTCAGTGGGTCAACCCGGGCCAGGAACTGGCGCGGGTGGCTCAGCCGGGTAAGCTCAAGGCGGTACTGAGGGTGGCTGAAACCCAGGTGAAGGACGTGGCGTTGGGGCAGAAGGCGGAGATCGACACCCGCAACGGCTTCATCAAGGGAAGCGTCATGCGCATCGATCCGATCTCCCAGAACGCAACTGTAACGGTAGAAATTGCGCTGGAGGGGGATCTTCCTTCCAGTGCACGTACAGACCTTTCGGTCGACGGGACCATCGAATTGGAACGTCTCAGCGATGTGTTGTACGTATCGCGGCCGGCTTATGGTCAGCCTGAGAGCACGGTGGGTCTT
>CAZYTS010000175.1:0-7681 GCA_964649855.1 uncultured Gemmatimonadaceae bacterium | reverse complement strand
AACTCGCTCATCCCCTCGGCCACCTTGAGCTTGAACGGCTGGTCTTCACATCCAGCGCGTCGCAGCATCACCTGCACTTCGTCACCGATCTGCGCTTCCAGGCGAAATGGTGTGGTACCCAGTCTGACACCATCGCGAAATACTTCTGCTTCACCGCCCACCATGCGGATCACCACCGGTCTTATTCTCGACGTTGCCGGTGGCGGAGGTGGTGGAGGATCAGGGATAGGCAGAATCTCCTTTGATTCGCTCACGGGCTGAGTCACCACGAGCGAATCCGGACGCTTGGGCGGTACCGGGTCGATATTTGGTTCGGGCCAGATGGCCCAGGCGAAAAAGATCAGCGAAGCCACCGCGGCAGCGCCTGACGCGGCCAGCCTCCAGTGTTTTACAAGCGAAAGGGCGACTTCGCCGCTGGAGCTCAGTACCGCGTTAGGCACCCTCCACGATCCTGAGGGACCTGCTCCTTTGAGGACGCGAACCTCGGTTATAAGCGCCTCGCACGAGGCAAAGCGCTCCTCGGGTCTGAGGCGGAGGCAGCGTGCCACGAGGCGGTCCACGTCTCGGGAAAGCTCGGGGCGTCGCTGAGAGGGGGCAGGGTACGCACCCTTGAGGATCTTTTGAGTGACGAGCGCGGGTGCCGGTGCTTCGAATGGCGTTCGGCCAGTGAGCATCTCGTAGAGGACGACCCCCAGGGCCCATATGTCCGAGAGCTGATCTGCACGACCGGTCCTGAGCTGTTCGGGCGACAGGGAATAGAGGGTTCCTACAACGTTGCCAGTGCTCGTTAGGCGCGGCGTGCCTTCGGCCATTGCTATGCCAAAGTCCAGCAGCTTGACGCCGCCGTTAGGCGTAAGCTTGATGTTGTTGGTTTTGAGGTCGCGGTGAACGATGCCGCGGTGGTGCAGGTATCCCACGGCGTCTGACAGGGCCGTAAAGATTCTGAGGGCTTCGTTCAGTTCCAGGGCGCCGTTGCGGCGGATGCGTTCTTCCAGCGATTCCCCGTCGACGTATTCCATGATGAGGCACGGAACTCCATCGACTTCGAGGTATTCGCGCATCGCGGCGATGCTCTGGTGAGAGAGCGTCTGGTGAATGCGGGCCTCGTTCCTGAAGCGTTCGATTCCCGTTTCACCTACCAGATCAGCATTGAGGACCTTGGCTGCTGCGATCTCTCCAGTCGCGCGGTGCGCGACTCTGTATACAACGCCCATGCCGCCGGCACCCACCACGTCGATTACCCTGTAGGGGCCAATCGTCGCTCGAACGGGGGCGCCGGCGTACATGGTCTAACTCGTTCCTGCTGCTAGTTGCTGGCCGTAGGATCGCCGATCCTCAGGAGTTCCATTCCATAGCGGATTGGAATCGAGAAGGAGATCTGCGCATCGCCACGCTTTCCGGCGAAGTAGATACCAATCACGTTGCCATAGGCGTCAAACATCGGGCCGCCGCTGTTGCCACCACCGGTCGAGTTGATCGTGAGCTGGTAGGTGTCGCCACTTGGTGCAAAGGTGAGGAAGCCGTCACGCACTTCGGCGTCAGCTGCACGCAGGATCTTGCCGACGTTGCCGACCGAGAGGGTGGGCTCGGGCAGAATGCGCTGCTGTGCTTCGCGGTTGAACATGTCGCGCGACTTGATCACGGTGATGATTTCTTCGGAGATGCCGGGATATCCCATCACTGTTACCTGGTCGCCCTGACGCGTCTCATCGTAGGTGTCGACCATGTTGACGTAGGCCAGAGTCGGTGGTGCATCGACCTTGATGAGTGCTACGTCGTGCCGCTGCGAGGGGCGTACGTTGCTCGCTTCGAAGGGAGTTGGATCCTTGGGGAAGCGCACCATGAGGTACTCGACGCGCGCCTGGAAGTCACCGATGTCACCCTTGGGGCCCGCCTGACGAGTTTCGGCGGGTATCCACGTCTGCGGAGGACGGGTGAGGACCGGGTTGCCCTGGTCGTCGACCATCGGTTCGCCGGTGCGTGGATCGAGGAGCGGACCAACGTCGTTAGGATTGAAGCGGTACCAGGTCTGCCAGTTGTAGGCAACGTGACGGTTGGTGAGGATGAAGCCGTTGGACGTGACTACAAAACCAGAGCCGCGTGAGCTGACGCCAATGGGCCGGCCCGCATTCTGGTCGAGGGTGAGTGCAGGTTCGATATCGTTCTGAACCTGGACGTATGCCGGGATCATCTGGCGGCCGTCGTCGATAATGGGGCGGCGCTGCTTGTTGGCACCGACGATCACGTTAGGCACCATGCGGTGATAGACCTGACCACCCGTACCGCGGTAGGTGAGCTTCCAGCTGAAGTCCACCTGAACGACTGCCGGGCCGTACTTGGATGCGATTTCTGCTGGCTGGAGCTGCGTGGAAAGCGCCACGGAGCGCTTGGTAGCGGAATCGATCGCCGCAAGGCCCGACGCCTGCAGCTTGCTCAGGCTTTCCTGGGCTGCAGCAGTGCGGATGGAATCGGCGCGAACCTGGTTGTCGGTGCGGACTTTGTTGTATGCCGCGCCCGCTGCAACCAGTGTGACTACGGCGGCCATGCCGACCAGCATATTGCGGCGGGTCTGGTTACGGGTGTCGCCGATCATGCGCTCGACGGTCGCTTTGCCGATCGCGTTAGGCGCGGGAGCGGGGCTCGACGGAGCGCCGGCACTGCGAGGCGCAGACGATGAGGCCGTGCCGCTGACGCGAGTCTCGGCGACTCCCTGAACCGTTGCACCCACCGGGCCGGCTACGCCAAGACGAGTTGCCTTAACGTACATTGCAGGCAGCGGATCCAGATCGAACTGGAGTTCCGGGCCGCCGGCGCCGAGCTGGATGACGTCGCCGGGCTGAATCGGCATGTCACCAACTACGCGCAGCTTGTTGAGGAACGTGCCGTTGCGCGAGTTCATGTCCTGCAGACGGAAGCGATACGGGTCTGCCGGGTCGCGGGTGATTCGGGCGTGCTGGCGCCCAACCAGATCGTCCTTCTCTGGGTCGAAGCGGATGCCCGAACTCGGATCCCGCCCGATGGTCAGTTCCGCAAATTGCTGAAGCGGAAACTCTTCGAGCTGGCTCGCCTTCGAGCCTTTCAGGTGGCGAAGTATGACGCGTTCCATTTTGCTCTCTCTCCTTTGGAGACCGGCCTGCAGTGTGGTGTGGGAAAGCGACTGAAAGGCAGCGCGCCTCAGGTCGCACGTGGCTCACACACTCACGCGCAGGGGGGGAGCAAAAAGGCTCAACTAGTTGGGCTAGTTGGGGACAGGGCCAATTAGGCCTGACCCCAATTACACGCTAACCCTTGGCTCTCCACTCGGCCGCGTCTTTCGGCCGGCCCGTTCGCTCCAGCAACTCGGCGATCCTCACCGCCACACGCCTCGCTACCTGAGAGTCCGCTCCACGGGCAGCAGCAATCTTCTCATATGCCTCAGACATCATCGTCTCGGCCTCTTTGAACCGGCCTACGATGCCAAGGTGGTAGCCTACGACCGACTCCGATGAGGCGATGGCCCAGTGGTCCGGAGGATAGTACGTGCGGCGAATCTCCAGTGAGCGCCGGAGCGCAGTGTCAGCCCCCGCGTGCTCCCCAATCGAGTCGAGCGCCAGGCCAAGAGTCTGGAGCGCCGAAGCCACTGCGGGTTCACTCTCGTGGATTCCGCCTCCGACCGCGGCCACGACTTCGCGCGCGGACTTTATGGCGCCGAGCATGTCATCGACACGGTAGCGCAACATGGAGTGCATGTTCACGGAGCGGATGTACTCGGTGTGACCAGCGCCCACAGTCGACCTCAGTAGGTCCATGGACTCGCGAATGACCGAGTCTGCTTCGCTGAACTTTTTCTGTTCGTCGAGCACCGACGCGTAGTTGCGAAGAAGGTTCCCGTAGTTTGCGGTCTTGTGGCCACTTGCCCTGATTTCGGCGTCGAGCGCCTCCCTGGCCAGTTCGGCGGCCTTGTCAAAGTCTCCCAGGTAGGTGTAGGAGACCGAGAGGTTATTGAGAGTGTAAGGAAGTCCCGCCATCGACGTCGAGTCGGTTTCCTTTCGTCTTAAATCCAGCGCCTCGAGCTTGACGTTCATGGCTTCTTCAAGGCGGCCCTGATGCTCGATTGCACGCGAGAGGTTGTCCAGGGCCGTAGCAACTTCGGAGCCGTTGTATGGCTTTAGTTTTTTCTGCCACTCCAGGCTGACGCGTGACAGTGACTCAGCAGCGGTGTAGGCACCACGCGCCTCGGCCATGGCAGCGACGTAAGACAACGAAAAGATGGTGCGCTGGTTGACGTCGCCGTAGACCTGGCGTCTCAGCAATAGCGCTCGTTCGGCGTGAGCAGTGGCGGCTTCGTAGAGACCCAGGCCGTAGTAAGTCTGCGCAATCGTATGGCGGATCTGCGCCTCGATCTCCGGGTCCAGCTGCTGGCTTTCCACGTCTGCCGCTGCCCTTTCCAGTACCTGCGCCACGGTAACATCGCGCCCGTCATTATTGGGATCGACAGCGGCCAGCATGTTGGCCATGAACTCATTCACCTGGACTGTCTTGGCCCGCTCCAGCTCGGCGCGATGTGCCTGACGTGAAGTCGCGATCATGCCACCCGCCAATGAGACGACCACCAGCAAGGCGGCTGCTACTTCGATCTTGCGGCGCCTGACAAACTTGGAAACACGGTACGAAAGTCGGTCACGCTGCGCTGAGACGGGAAGGCCTTCCAGGTATTTGAGAAAATCGCCGTTGAGTTGTTCGGCAGAGCCATAGCGGCGCACGGGCTCTTTGCGCAGCGCCTGCAACACTATGGCGTCGAGGTCTCCAGCGAGTTGCGAACGCAGGCGCGCGGCCGAGCGTTCTCCAAAGGCAGGAGCGTCGGGGTCCGTTACCAGCGACGACGGTGCTGGCGCGGGTGCAAAACAAATTGTCTCCTGCATTTCGGCGACCAACTTGCCGTGCAGCGAGAAGGGACGATGTCCGCTCAATACCTCGCAGCAGATCACTCCAAGGGAGTACAGGTCGGAGGCTATGGCAACCGGTAGACCGCGTACCTGCTCGGGGCTTGCATAGTCGGGAGTAAAGGCACGCACTCCTCCCTGAGTCATGGGGAGTTGCTCAGGGCCCTCGCTCTCGCGCAGGAGGCGCGCAATGCCAAAGTCCAGGAGCTTTACCGTCCCTTCGCTGTCTACAAGGATATTGCCCGGCTTGAGATCACGATGAACAACAAGGTTCTGGTGCGCGTGCTGCACCGCGGCACAAACCTGGCGCAGCAGCTTGACTCGATCGCGCACGCTGAGTGAACCGGAGTTGCAGTATTCGGTGATGGGCTCACCGTCTACGTACTCCATTACAAAGTACGGCTGCCCGTCGGCCGTGACCCCTCCGTCGAGCAGCGAGGCAATATTGCGATGGTTGAGATTCGCCAGGATCTGCCGCTCGTAACGGAAACGGCGGATTGCCAACTCGCCCTCGTAACCGCTGCGCAAAAACTTAATTGCTACACGCTTGTGGAAGGTGTCGTCGGCACGCACTCCCTCGTAGACGGCACCCATGCCGCCATAACCAATCAGTCGGCTGATGTCGTAAGCGCCGATCCGCTTTCCCACGTAGCCAGCTTCGTCGGCCGTAGAAAGCGCGTCCTTGATCATTTCCCCAAAGGGGCGCTCCCAGGTGTCGCTCCCTCGTGCCAGAGCAGCAAGCAGGCTTTCGACTTCGTGGATCAGCGAGTCGTCGCCGCCACTTGCATTGGCCAGATAAGTCTTGCGCTCGCTGGTGTCTCTTTCGAGTGCACCTTCGAACAACTGCCTGATGCGCACCAGGCGCGTGGGAGAAATCGGCTGTTCAGCCATGAGCTGGATAACTGGATTGGCGCGACGCGGTTCTAGGCTTTCACGCGCAGTGGCGCGTCAAGGCGGCTCACGAGCTGCTAGATCGATTCGGTTTGCGCGTCCATTTCCCTTTGCAGAAAGGCCCGGGCAAAGGTCCAATCGCGCTTGACGGTTGCGGGAGAAACGCCAAGTGCTTTGGCTGTTTCTTCTATGTCAAGCGCACCAAAGAACCGGAGCTCGACAACTTTTGCCTGACGCGCGTCGAGGGCAGCGAGCTTGTCGAGTGCATCATTGAGAGCGAGCACGTCAACGGACTGCTGCGGTGATTCAGCGACGGACTCTTCGAGGGTAACGCGTTCGCCACCTTCGCGTTTCCAGGCGCGCTTGCGTCGGGCATGGTCTACAAGGATGCGGCGCATGGCTTGCGCCGCGATACCAAAAAAGTGCGATCTGTTTTGCCAGGAGCCACTTCTCTGATCTATGAGCCGGAGGTACGCCTCATGGACGAGTGCGGTGGGTTGCAGAGTGTGGTCCTGCCGCTCCTTGCGCATGAAGTGAGAGGCCAGATCATGCAGCTCATTGTATACGACGGCTGCCAAGCGGTCCGCAGCACCTTCACGACCTGCTTCGAGGTCATGCAAGAGGCGCGTAACATCGTGGGCTTGGGGGGAAGTCAACGTGGGCGCGATCCTGAATGAGTGGCGATATCAAGAACGTGGTGCAGGCGACACGGATGCGCTGGGGTGGTGCTCGTTCGCGCGGGGTCGCAGAACCCTCCAGTGCAACGGGAGGAGGGATGGAGCGGGGGGAATAAAGGGGAGGAGGCTGATTCGAGGAGAGGCCGTACGTGCTTCATATGGTCGAATCGGCGGCGTCTCGCAAGTAGTAACTGCTTCGTGAGCCGATTTGCTGGCGTATCGCGCGTGTCATGGTCGAGAGAGAAAGAGGAAGGAGCATCGGCTCCTTTCCACAACCAGCCTACCTCGAATCGCAGGGAGCCATCCATGGTACGCATTCGGACACTGTACACAATTGGCGCGCTTATCGCGGGCGCCCTCACGTCATCCTCGTTGGAGGCGCAGTCCGCGCAGAAGCTCTCCATCCAGGTGTCGGGACTCTACGTTGGCACATTCGGGGAAGCATATGAGGGCCTCGAAAATGGACCAGGCGCGGAGTTTCAGATTCGTTACACGCCAAGCGTCTGGTCCTTCGGGTTCGGTGCGCAGATTTCGAGCCACGGCTTCAGCGACGCTGTGCTAGGTGACGAGTCAGTCAAGCTTGCTGGTGTGTTTCTGGAGCCACGGCGCACGATCGACGTTGGGAGCTCACAGTTTGCGCCCTACGTTTCCGCGAGGCTTGCGTTCCTCAAGCAATCACTCGATGTAGACATTCAGGGTACCTCGGTCAGTGCGAGCGCGAGTGGTGCTCAGCTGAACGCTGGCGGCGGTGTACTGGTACGTCTCACGCCGAGGGTCAACCTCGACCTTGGTGCCACGATAGGTCTCATCAACTTTGGCGACGTCGAGATGACGATCCCGGGTTTCGGCAGCACTACGATCGACGGTTCAAGCGGAACGGGACAGAACCTGGTTCTGCGAGTTGGTCTGGCCATCGGTCTCGGCCAGTAGCCAGGTGTGGGACCGCGCGGATTGGGCGAACTATGGGGCAATCGTCCAATCCGCGCCTACCACACGTCGCTGGTAGTTCGTGGGTAGGGGTTGGGTTGGGCGCGGCGTACAGAGCCGCGGATCCACGCATAGATACAGCCTAACGCCCCCGCTGCCTGAGAACTAAATAGGAGCAGCGACTGCGAGATGGGGCTTGGGTCTCCCGATACAAAAGGAGCAAAGAGCATCCGCAGATAGAAGTCGGCACCTTCGACCTCAAAG
>CAZYTS010000174.1:0-7743 GCA_964649855.1 uncultured Gemmatimonadaceae bacterium | reverse complement strand
GGTCGGCCGGTGGTTGTCCGCTGGGAGGCTGGCGCATGTGTTCGTTGGCCTTCGCATGAGCAACCACCTTCTTGGCGGCTCCCCGGAAGGAAATATTGCCGCCGGAATGGTCGCCGTGATGATGCGTGTTGAGAAGGAGATCAACGCCGCGGCCCCCGGATCGCTCGTTCAGCCCTTTTAGGCACGCCGCGCCCTCGGCTGGGAACTGTGTGTCGACACAAACTACGGCATCATTGTTGATCAGCCAGCCAATGGTCCCGCCGCGCATGGTAAAGAAGCCGACGTTGCGGCGGAGGGGCGTGAACACAGGCTGGGGTTGTTGTCCCTGCCAGCCGAGCGTGAACGCATTGCGACCAGCAGCGCCGGCTATTGCCGCCATTGCAGTTGAAGCCAGAAAATCGCGACGTGTGAATGACATGCGAGCCTCGTGTGGGGTCGGTCTGGGTTGACGCTATTCAGTGCGTCGGCGATTGGGAAGAAGGGATGAGGTTCTCATCCTGATACTCAGGCGGGAAGGCAGCGGTGACTGCGCGCCGACTCATGGGGTGTGCATAGATAGACCTTAGGAGAGGGGACGGCAGATGGTTCGGCCAATAGTACTTGCACTGTCATGCGTTGTTCTGAGCGCGCGCGCCCAGGCCCAAGCGTGCGACGGGCTTTCGGCTGACCGAGGTAGACGCATCGGCTACCTGCTCAGCGCGGAAGCATCTCGCGACCTTCAGGCATACACGGCACGGGTTGGTGGTGCTGGCAACGCGCTATTTGGTGGAGCGTCACTGGGAGTGATCCGTTACGATGACGTTGACGGTTTTGGCTTCCAACTCGGTGCGGACCTAGGCCATGCGTTTTCTATGGATGCCGGGGGAGTGCCTTCGTTTGTCCGGTGGTTGGTGCTGCGTACGCCAGTTTGCCAAGCGCCGCGGTCGGTACATACTCTAACGGTCCAAGCCTACTTACCGCTGGCGCGAAGCTGGCGGCAGGTGTTGTCCTGGGAGAGGACTGGGAGGCGAGGGTTGTTCCCTTCGGCAGTATTGAGTTGGTCCGCGATCTCAATTTGAATGCGGGGACTGACGCGGTTATCAGGCCAGGTGTGCCACCGGTTCCAGTGAACGGACGATCGGAGTCCAGGACACTCCTTGGCCTGGGTATCGGATTCGCGCGCGGTGACAACGTCGTCATTCGACCGATGATTCGCATTCCTGTCGGTTCCGACGCGCCCTCGGACGCTACAACGTTTTCCCTTGCCATCTCGATCCTTTTCGGAACCACGGAATCCGATCTTTAGCCCGGAACTGGTCGATGAATGAGGCTATTAACGGCACCGGGGTCGGCGAGGAGAGGGCGAATGATCTAGATTTCAAATATGCCACGTGACGGCAAGCGAATGACAGCGCGCGTCGTCCCTCCTGGCAGCAAGGAGGCCAGCGATCCTGCTACAGGCGGCACGCTTGACGAGCGTGTTGCGGCTGTGGTTGTCCTATCCCTGGAGATGTGGCGCTTGTCTGGACGACCGTTTCCTACGCCAAGTAGCATGGAGTATAAACTTTCTTGTACTTTCACAAGATTTTTTATGGTGACGCCGTAGCGCCCGTGAGCACTCCCGCGGCCAAGATGGAGTGAACGAAATGGCAAGGCTCTTGCACAAGAACCTCCTGACCTGATCTCACGCCTTCCGAAAGACCTTGTCACTCAAGCAGAACTCGCTGCCGATACTCACCAAGACAGACTACATGAGCGGTGCGCAGTGCCACCGCCTGCTCTGGTGGCGCCGTCACGAGCCCGAAGCCGCGGAGTTGCAGCCGGACAAGGTCCTGCAGGATCTGTTTGATCAGGGACACCTCGTGGGTAAGCTCGCCCAGGAACAATTCCCAGGGGGAGTGCTCATTCCCTATGCCACCAGCAGGTCAGACCGGGCTCACTTCACACAAGAAGTCATTAACAGCGGCGCACAGGTCATCTACGAGGCGTCATTCATTGCCGACAACATCTTTGTTGCCTGCGATATTCTGCTCAAGGAGGGAGACGGCTGGCGGCTGATCGAAGTGAAGTCGTCTTCGAGCCTCAAGGAGCAGCACCTGGAGGACGTGGCCGTTCAGAGTTACGTCGCGAGTCTCGCCGGCCTCCACATAAAACACGTCGAGGTAATGTACCTCAACAAGGAGTTTCGGCATCCCGATCAGGGCGAGCTCTTTGTCCGCGATGAAGTAACGGATCGGCTCAAGGATCTACTCCTCGGCATTCCCGACGAAGCTGCTCGCCAGATTGCAGTCCTGGACGGCCCGATTCCCGAAGTTGAAATCGGCCTGCATTGCGAGGAGCCATACCCATGCCCCTTCCACGATCGCTGCTGGCCGCACGACGAACGCCATATCTCACGCCTCTACAACGTCGGTATCAAGAGATGCGTGCAGTACATGGCGAGCGGCGTCCATAGTATCGATGATCTGCCACGAGACCGAAAGCTCCCGCATGCGGCTAAACGTCAACTGCGCTCGCTTGAGACAGGCAACCTGATCGTCGAACAAACACTTGCCAACGCGCTGAGCGAGTATGCATGGGAAGGGCTTGGCTTTCTCGATTTTGAGACGATCATGCGCGCCGTCCCCGTATGGCACGCCATGAAACCCTGGGAGGCGGCCGCGGCACAATTCAGCTACCACGAGGGCTCCGGCAATGGTGAGTTCATACACCAACAGCACCTCGCCGAAGGTCCTCTCGACGCTCGGCCCCTGATAGCGGAGAGATTGATCCACGTAACACGTAACGCCAGCAAGGTTGTCACGTATTCGAGCTTCGAGAAAACGCGCATCCGCGCACTTAAGGAGTCTGTTCCGGATCTGGCCGCCGAACTCACTGAACTCGAAGAAAAGCTTGTCGACCTCCTTCCGGTAGTTCGTAATCACGTCTACCACCCGGAGTTCAGAGGGTCGTTCAGTCTCAAAGCAGTGCTGCCCGCGCTGATACCTGAGCTCGACTACAGTGATCTTGTTATCGTCGACGGCAGGGTCGCCAGCGTAGAAATCGCCAGACTCCTTTTTGTGGCCGACAGGATTCCTGCCGACGAGCGCGACCGCGTTAGGCAGGATCTGCTCGACTACTGCGAGCGCGACACATGGGCCATGGTTCGGCTGCTGCAGGAATTGCGCAGGATCGCCGGGATGGACTGAGCACCCGGCCGAGCTACCCTCACCCGGATCCCCTCCTTGCCACGGGGCAGGCGCACACCGATGTTTCTGGCTGGTGCATCAGGGCACCTCCGGTCCGCGGAAAGGGCTGCGCCCGCCTGAAAGATCCAACGATCCATAACGCCCTCTTCGGGCCGCCAGTGCGGACACCGGCCTATCGCGAAGGAGGCGTAAGATGTCATCGCAGTACAGCCGTAGTCTCCCGTCACGTCCCGACTTTGGCCAGCAGAAAAAACTGGCAAAGGAGTTGCTCCAGTCTTTTAGAGCCGGTGACGAAGAGGCCGTGGAGCGCGTGCGCGCAGCGCTCCCAAACAAGCCACAAATAGCACTTGCTGACGCACAATTCGTGCTTGCTCGCGAGTACGGCTTTGCAAACTGGGCCGCACTCAAGGCACACATCGAAGCGCGGAGCCAGGAATCCAGAACAGCTGACCAGCGCATTCACGACGCGTTCAGGAATCGCGACGCCAACCAGGTGCGTCGTCTCCTGAGCGATAACCCGGCGCTGCGAAGGATGATCGATGAACCGGTCTTTGCCTTTGACTCACCGGCTGTTGTCGCTTTCGCAGACGACGCAGGCATGGTCAGTGTGCTGCTGGAAGCAGGGGCGGACCCAAACCGGCGCAGCAACTGGTGGGCCGGACCCTTCCACGCACTGCATAGTGCCAGCGCTGAGTCCGCCAAACTCTTACTGGCTGCCGGTGCAGTTCCTGATGCCTGCGCAGCAGCACATCTGGACCGTCTCGATTTACTGGAACAGATGATTCTGGAGGATCCCAAGCGTGTGCACGAGCGTGGAGGGGATGGTAAGACACCCCTTCACTTTGCGGTATCACGTGAAGCAGTGGATCTTTTGCTGAAAGCAGGAGCAGACATAGACGCGCGCGACGTTGATCATCGATCTACGGCCGCTGAGTGGATGCTCGATCGTACCCGTGGAGCTGGACGCTATGACCTGGCGCGCTACCTCGTAGGTCGCGGCGCTACTGCCGACATCTTTCTGGCAACAGCGCTTGGTTTGACCCAAAGGGTACAAAAAGCCCTTGAACAGAACCCGGCGCTGTTGAATCTGCGCACTGGACGTGGCGACTACGCACCAAAGGTGCCAAGCAGCTATCACATCTATTTCTGGACAATAGGCGACACGCGTTCACCACTCGACGTGGCCGCACAGTTCGAGCAATGGGAGACGCTGGATAGCATGCTCAAGTTCGCTTCACCGCTCCAGCAATTTCATCTCGCTTGCAGACGTGGAAACAGAGAGGTTGCACGCTCTCTCCTGGCCGCTCATCCCGGATTGATCGAGTCTATGACGTCGGAGGATCATAGAGCGATCGCAGACGCAGCATGGCATGGCGATGCCAAGGCTGTTGCGCTCATGCTCGAACTTGGATTCGACCCGGCCGTCGCTGGGCACGATTCAGGTACCGCCCTGCATTGCGCTGCCTGGGAGGGGTCCAGAGAAACCGTTGCGGTGCTCCTCAAGCATCCCCGGGGACGCCAGCTCATCGGCGCCTCTGACGCACGCTACGGGGCGACTCCACTTGGCTGGTGTTGTCATGGCTCATTGCATGGCAACAGGAGCCACGACCACACAGGCGTCGCCAAACTCCTACTCGACGCTGGCGCAAGGCCGGGGCCGGATTCCAGCCAGGCGTCTGAAGCGGTGGAAGCCGTGCTCGCCGACTGGGACGGGGGGCTGTAGCGGAGCGAGGAGCTGAGTGAGCGCCGGCGCGCCAAAGTTGCGCGTGTTTGAGTGGGGCGCCGAGCCCCACTCACTCGCTCACCCATACCCCACGAACGATGCGCGCCGGTGCTTTTCTGCTCTTTCTGATTGCGGCCTGCAGCGCCGAGTACAGCGGCGGCCGGCAAGTTGGTGATACGTCGTCCGTTGCTGCGGAAGCATCTCCGTCGGTGGGCGGTAAAGGACGCGGTGCATCGCAACTGATTGAAGGGAAGGACTACCTGGTGTTGGAGCGAGTCCGCATCCTCGACGAGATGGGCTTTGACCGACCGGTAGAGGCAATGAGCATGCTGTTGCCTCGAGGCTGGCGCACGGAGAGTGGAGTGCGTTGGCGCAGCGTCAACGAATGTCGCGGTGAAATAGTTACGTGGCATTTGACAGCAACGTCGCCCGACGGTGCAATTCAGTTTGTGGTGCTACCGATACGCACCTTTGTTACCAGTCAGGATCAGATGATGCGCCAGGCGATGATAGCTGCTGCACAGCAGGGTGGCTGTGCAGTTGGTTCTCCATTCAATGCCGCGCAGTATCTGGAAAATCTCGCTCGCAACGAACTAGGCGCTTCCGCGGTGAGTGAGGTGCGTGAAGACGAGAGCCTGCGAGCAGTGCTTGCAAAGATCGAGGCTCAGAGCAACGCATCATCGCAGCAGTATGGAATAGGAATGCGGCAGAGTGGCAGTGCTGTGTACGGAAAGCTCGAGTGGGCCGATGGCGCCAGGGGTCTGGCTAACGTTGGCGTATCGGTGTTAGAGAACTCGAGCACTGATCTTTATGGTTCTCCAACGGGTTTTGCGACAACCGCGGTTTTTCATCAGATCTATATTCGGTATCCCGCGGCTCGTGAGGCAGAAGCCATCAAGTTGTTCGGGACGATTACGGCGAGTCATCGCGTGAATCCCGTGTGGCAACAGTCCAAAGACAACTTCCTTACTCGTTTAGGTAACATCGAGCACGCAGGCCGAATGGAGCGAATCCGCCTTATGGGTGAGCAGGCTGCCGCGTATGCAAAAGCGCGGAGCGAGGCAGCAGACGAGAGCATGCGTTCGTGGGAGCGGCAGCAAGCATCGTCTGACAGAAGCCAGGCGCGCTTTATCCAGACGATCCGCGAGGTGGAGACCTGGAAAAACTCGAGTGGCGAGCCTGTGGAGCTTGGTGCGGGCTACAGCTACGGATGGAGCCGGCCCGATGGCTCGATCATTCTGACAAACAACTCGCTTTTCAACCCAGCCGTGGAGTTCCAGCAGAACTGGGAGAAGATGCAAAAGGTGGAGCCTTAGGTCTTAAGGAACGGTGTTGCCCGCCGCATGGGATGCGCTGGACGTGCGGTCGCCCCCTTGACGGGCCGATATATAGCGAATAGCATATATACTATGTTGATCCCTGCCCTATGACACGCACCAAGTCACTCGTACGTGGAATCGATCCCGCTGTCCTCCAGCGAGCAGCCGCAATCATCAAGCTGCTAGGCCACCCGGAACGTCTCAAAATCGTTGAAGCGCTCGAAAAAACCGAGCTCTCAGTCTCAGAAATCTGTGAGATCTGCGACCTGGAACAGGCAATCTGCTCACAGCATCTGAGCAGGCTCAGAAACCACGGAGTCGTACGTGCGCGAAAGGATGGCCTGCACGTTCGCTACAGTGTAGTCGAGCCCAAGGTACACCTCATCCTGGAGTGCATTCGCAAATGCGACTGCTGACTCTTGTGGGCGCTAGCGCTCTCCTCACTGCTTTGCCGATGGCAGCGCAAGAGCCTCTTAGACTTGATCTGACTGAGGCCATGGAACGAGCACGGCGAAGCCATCCCTCGCTTCCCACCATTCGCGAACAGGTCAAACTCCGTACAGCCGACAAACTCGGCGCTGCTGCAAGCTACCTGCCGACTGTCGCGGCAGAATGGTCGTGGATTCGCAGCAACGACCCCGTAACAGTCTTCGGAAGCAGGCTGCGGCAAGGCACATTCAGCAGCGAACACCTCGCGCTCGATGCGCTCAATACTCCGGGGGCAGTTTCAAACGCCAGCCTGGGTGTAACCATCGAACAGCCACTGGTAGCGCCCTCAGGTTGGGCTGGCCGACAGGCGGCCAGCGCCGGAGTAAAAGCTGCAATCCATATGCAGAGTCGCGCCGAGCAGTTGGCGGCCATGGACGCGCTCACCGCCTACTACGCGGCGGCGCTCTCTGAAGCACGCCTGGCCGCACTCGACGCCGCACTCCTTGCCGGCCATGAGACACTGAGGCAGGTGCGAGCCCTTCGAAAAGAAGGGGTCGTTACCCTGGTAGACGAACAACTCGCTATTGCGCGTGTCAGCGAACTCGAAGCGGCAAAAGCGATGGCCATCAGCGGCCACCAGGAATCGTCAGACAGGTTGCTCGTTCTCATTGGTGAACATCCGGGACGCACTGTGGAACTTTTGGATTCGCTGGCAATGGCGAAGGACGTTCCCACCAGGGGTGAGCGCGCAGACCTGGAAGCGTTGCGCGAAGCGATCACTGCACAAGAGGCCAACCTGAGGCGAGCTCGAAGCGAACTGCTGCCTACGGTTGGTGTGTTCGGCAACATGGCGCTGAATGACAGGTCACTGACTGCAATCAACGGTCCGAATCGCTGGACGGCAGGAGTGGTTGTGCGCTGGTCACCTTTTCGCGGAATGCGTGAATCGGCCGAGATCGACCGCGCGAGCGCCAGTCGAAATCGCGCGCAAGAAGATCTGGCTGCCGCGGAGAGGTCAGCAGAGGCAGAGGTCATGGCTGCAGAGGCAAGGCTTGAAGCCGCCACAACGGCGCTGGCTGCGGCCGACCGTGCCCTGGAGCATGCG
>CAZYTS010000173.1:0-7779 GCA_964649855.1 uncultured Gemmatimonadaceae bacterium | reverse complement strand
ACGCCGAGGCAGTTTCCGCGTACTTCCGCGTACTTCCGCGGCATTTTGGTTTTGTGGTGAGAATGACCCTGGCTCCCGGGCCTCGTTCGCTTGCGCTCGCTCGCCCGGGAAAGTGGATCTACTTATCAGCCCCACTGTCGTCTATACCGACGCACTCGAAACCTAGGGCGCCTCTTCGGCACAACCCTCAAGGTGCCTCTGGTCGATCATGACCATGGCTTTGTGCGTCCAGGTCTTGTCGGCCATGGAATCACTGCACTGCTGTTTTGTCACCACCACCTCGATCCTCGAAACCTCGTTGGCGCTGTTCCAGCGCAGAGTATCGCCAACGGCTATTGGAAGCGAGGCGGGAAAACGATTTCCAGCGGTGTCCTCGGGAGTGCGAAACACCATCCCTGCACTGTCTATATCAAGCGCCCAGAAGGGCTCGTTGCCACGAAGGCGGAACGCCGGACTCACCTGCGTTTCGTCCGACGCCATCAGACTATCAACAACCTGCTCGCCGCGCTGACCACATGCGGCACCGATCACCAGCAGCACTGCTACACCAACTACAAGTCCGGCCCGGTTTTTCATCATCGCTCCTTGATCCTTGTCTGACACCAATCTGCCTCCCGCGATCCAGAGGTCAATTGCTTGTGACAGAGACTCCACTAGCAGAGCGATCTGGACCATGGAATACTTTGCCTCACTAAACCCATCGGGTGCGGCGGCATGAGCGAGGTGGTTGAGCGATCAAAACGACTGGTTATTCCTCCTTGGACGCCAGTCTGTCTGCCACTATCTCCGCTATATCAAAGACCGGGACCTCGGACTCGAGCTTCTTGCCCGCGTCGCTCAGCATGGTCATGCAGAAAGGACACGCCACAGCAATTGCTTCGGCACCCGTGGCCAGAAGCTCCTTCTTGCGTTCAACGTTGATGCGTTCGCCGACACGCTCTTCCATCCACATCCGGCCCCCACCAGCACCGCAGCAGAGTCCCTTGTCACGCGTGCGTTTGGGCTCCACGAGAGTGACCACAGGGAGGGCTCGCTTCAGCGTCTCCCGCGGGGCGTCGTAGATGTCGTTGTAGCGCCCGAGATAACAGGAATCGTGATACGCCATCACGAGAGCGCCGTTTTCCGA
Source organism: uncultured Gemmatimonadaceae bacterium (assembly GCA_964649855.1). GTDB lineage: Bacteria > Gemmatimonadota > Gemmatimonadetes > Gemmatimonadales > Gemmatimonadaceae > CAZYTS01. The sequence continues at coordinate 6,653 of CAZYTS010000173.1, read as the reverse complement.
ATTGTCGAGCGGAACTCTCCCGTCGGCCAGGAGGCGCTCGATATAGGTCGAGTGATGAATGACGTCGTAGTTGCCACCCAGCTGCGGAAACTCGTTGCCTAACTGATGAAAGCAGTGGGGACACGACGTCACGATGGTCGTCGCCGCATAACGATCCAGAGTATCAATGGCCTGCTTGGCGAGCATCTGGTAGAGATACTCGTTGCCCATTCGTCGAGCAGGGTCGCCATTGCAACTCTCTTCCTGCCCCAGAATGGCAAATCGTATGCCGGCGGCCTGAAGTATGCGTGCAAACGCTACCGTCGTCTTTTTGGCCCTGTCGTCAAACGATCCCATGCAGCCAACCCAGAAGAGAACCTCCGGCACTTCGTTCCGCTCGAACATCTCCGCCATCGTCGGTATCTCCATCCCGTCTGCCCAACGCGCCCTGTCAGCTGGCTGAAATGCCCAAGGCGATCCATTCCGCTCCATGGATTCGAATGCGGGAAGGATTTCTTCGGGAAAGCGCGACTCTGTAAGCACGAGATTGCGCCGCATCTCATTGATTATCTCGAGCTGATCAATAGAAACGGGACACTCATAAACACAAGCTCGGCACGAAGTACAGGCCCAGAGCTCTTCTTCAGTTATGAAGTTGTCCAGAAGCCGATGCTCGAGTACGGCGGCATTGCCATTCGTCCTGACGCCAGCCGAAAGGATCGGACCACCCAAAACGTCGGTTGCGCCAACCAGGACAGGAGCCAGTTCAGAAAGCCTCTGCCTCGTGTCGACAACAATCTTGCGAGGTGATAGTGCCTTGCCCGTGAGATTGGCCGGACAAACCGACGTGCAACGACCGCACTCTGTGCACGAGTAGCCATCCAGCAGGTTCTTCCACGTCAGATGCGTAACGTCACCAGCTCCGAACTGCTCCGCCTCGGTCTCGAGGTCCATGTACTTCATAGCCCCAACTACTCCAGGACCAGAAGTGTTGGAGAGAAATGTGTTCGGAAGAGAAACTATTACGTGGAGATGCTTGGAGTACGGCAGATAGTTGAGAAAGACCAGGATCAGGACTGCATGCGTCCACCAGCTGGCGTCGTGAAGCATTGGGGCGGCGCCAGGAGCAAGAGCACCCAACGCCAGCGCGATCGGTGCAGACAAAGGCTGCACCATTGCCATGTGCGATGCCCCCTGGACTCGGCTCGTAGCTGCCGTAAGGAGGAGCGTCACCATGAGCACGCCGATCATCGACAGGATGAGAATCGCGTCGCCGCTATGCACGCCGTCACCCTGAAGTCGCCGCGGCTTTACGATGATGCGGCGATAGAGGAGCACCACTACCGCAACAAGCACCGCGCCAACCGTCAGTTCCTGCGAGAGAAGAAAGAGCTCGTGCAGCGGCCTGGGGAGCAGTGCACCGTAGCTGAAGCCGGGGATTACTCCCTGCGTAAGGATTTCGACCGCTCCCACCTGCAGAATCACAAAACCCCAGAACACCGCGGCGTGAAGGGGTCCCGCCACGGGATCGCGCAGGATTTTGGTCTGAGCTATCCCTATCGTCAGAAGATTCCAGATTCGGCGCGGAATATCGTCGAGACGGTATGCGCCCGTGCCGAGTTTGAGGAATCTGACGAGCCGCTGCGCGCTGAAGGAAAAGAACGCAACGGCTACGACGAGGATGAACAGGAATACCACGTGCGACGTGGTCATCGTGGCGGGCAATCGGGTTTCGGGAAAGAGGCTGAGCAATCGCGGCAGTTAACCCTGCGCCCCGCGAAGGTTACGGACCGCTCAGCTTGGGTTCAAGCAATCGAGGCGGATTGACGACCCGGATAGTCCCGAAAGTACGAAAGACCTCTTGGCCGAGGCCTTGAGGTCTTTCGGGCATATCAGAGTTTAGACGTGAGTCCTTGTCCGATTGCCACCGGCAATATTGCGTAAGTGCGTTCTCGCCACCATTCCTCTCCAGTGGCATCTTTTGCACTCTCTCTGGACACAGACGGCCGGTCCATCAACATCAGCAAGATCCCTGACATGAAAAAAGCTCTGCCTTTCATAGCAGTTCCGCTGCTCCTCACATCCGCTGAGGCAGGCGGCCAGACGGCCGCTCAGTTACCGGAACGCGCGGTCCGCCGCGACATCCCGATGACTAACGCAATCCGGCGAGCTCATACGGCAGGGACGCGCGATTCCACGGGTCGGCCCGGGCGGAATTATTGGCAGCTCAGGACTGACTACACGATCCGCGTTTCGCTGGATCCCGTTACATCGCGGCTCACCGGCAGCGAGAGTGTAGTCATACACAACACCAGTCCGGACACGCTCAAGCAGATAGGGCTCAGGCTGTATCCAAACATCTTTCTGGGTAACACTCCTCAGGCCGCACCGTGGGTTCCCTCTGAGGTTACCGATGGGATGGTGATAAGCAGAATGTCGCTGAACGGGACGAATGTATCTCTTGATCCGCCGCAGCAGGGGGGTCCTGGGGCTCAGCAGCGGGCTCCAACGGTGCCGACGGCAACGGGTCTCAAGACTACGTCGGCGCGCATTGCTCTCTCTCGACCAATCCCTCCGGGCACCCGTGCCACGCTCGACGTTGAGTGGAACATGAAGCTTCCCGGCGGTCCTGGTGTGGGTCACCGTATGACGATGAGGTGGGCCGACTCGCTGTACCAGCCGACGCAGTGGTTCCCGAGAGTTGCCATGTACGACGATTTGCGCGGCTGGGATCCTGAGTTCTACCTCGGCCCTTCGGAGTTCTTTAATCCGTTTGGGCATTACGATGTGCGGATTACAGTGCCGGCTGGGTGGATAGTAAGCGGGACAGGAGTGCTTCAGAACCCGGGAGAGGTTCTGACGCAGAAGGCGCGCGAACGATTGGCGAGCGTGCTAAACACCGATAGCGTTGTGACGATTGTTGGGCCTGAGGAGGTGGGCCCTGGGGCGGCGACTGCCTCGGGTGACCGACTCACGTGGCATTTTGTGGCGGACACTGTAAACGATTTTGCCTGGGCAACCGCTCGCAAGTTCGTGTGGCAGTCTCTCAGGGCCGCGGTACCGCGAAAGGGTCATGTGCCGATTCACATGGTGTACTTGCCGGGGCGCGCAAATCTCTACCGTGATGCTGGGCAGATTGCGAGACATGCAATCGAGTTTTATTCGGGTCTCTGGTTCCCGTACAAGTTTCCTCAGCTCACGTTGCAGGACGGGCCCAGTGCCGGAATGGAGTATCCGATGGTGATCAACTCCAACCGCGGCGCCGCGGATCATGAAGCGGCGCACCAGTGGTGGCCGATGGTGGTGAGTACGAACGAGACGTGGTACGGGTGGATGGACGAGGGTTTCAATCAGTACATGAACATTCTTTCGCGCGCCGACGCCGCCGGCCGGACCGCGATACTCGACAGTCTGGGCCAGGCGTACGGGCGAACGAGTGGCAACGAAGCTGAGCCGCCGATGATGTGGAACGCGAACTATGCCGGTCCGCAGTTTTACGGCTTCACGACGTACACCAAGACACCTTTGATGCTTTCTATGCTTGGGGGAATCGTGGGTGACAGCGCGGTGCAGCGTGCGCACCGGGAGTTTGCAGATGCATGGCTCTTTAAGCATCCGTCTCAGAGGGACTGGATGTTCTTTATGAACAAGGCTCTTGGGCGCGACCTTGGCTGGTTCTGGTACTACTGGCTTTTCACCACTGAGGCCGTTCACGGTTCGATCCAGTCTGTGCGATCGTCCGGTGCATCGACTGTGGTAACGGTGAGGCAGGACGGGCAAATGCCTTCGCCGGTGGTGTTGCGTGTACGCTTTGCTCCAACTGGGCCGCGGATCGCGTCAATGTCCAACGCGCGGATGATCGATGATGTTACTGCTGAGGTAACCTGGCCGGTGGATGTCTGGTTTGGGGGGAGCAGGACGTTTGAGGCCAAGCTGGAGTTTGGCGGGAGGCGGATCGAGGAGATAGTACTGGATCCGCATCATCGTTTTCCGGATGCGAATACGGCGGACAACGTTTGGCGACGCTGATGTTGAGTTCTTTCTCCGCTGCATTACGCGGACAGCATTCGAGCGCGGCCCCGGTTTAGCCTAGGGATTCTTTGGCCACGGAAGCACGCGGATAGCATTCGAGCGCATCCCCGGCTTTAGGCCGGGGGAGAAGTTCATTTCGGCCGCGGAAGCACGCGCATAGCATTCGAGCGCATCCCCGGCTTTAGGCCGGGGGAGAAGTTCATTTCGGCCGCGGAAGTACGCGGATTGCATTCGAGCGCGGCCCCGGCTTTAGGCCGGGGCCCAGTGTCGTTTGGATCGCGGAAGCACGCGGAAAAGAGCCAAGCTGCTCAGTGTTAGGCTGAGTTGACAACCCCTACATAGCTGCTGAGTCGCGTTTGTACTTCTGGTACCAGCTCATCATGTACAGCTGTGTACGCATGAAGTTGCTGGGCCGTGACCCAGTACCATGATACTCGTTGTTGAAACGGAGGAGTGCCGTGGGTACTCCGCGCATCTTGAGTGCAGCGTAATACTCTTCTGATTGTGCCATGGGAGTCCTTAGATCGAGCTCTCCCGTCATGATCACCGTTGGCGTAGTCACGTTTCCAACGTACATGAGCGGGGACTGCTCAAGCCACTTTGTCGGATCCTCCCAATACGGCTTTTCGAACCAGGCATGCCCAAAATATGGAATGTCTGCATTACCTGCAAAGGAAATCCAGTTCATCACTGGGCAACGAACCGCAGCGGCTGCAAAACGGTTGGTGTGGCCAATGACCCAGCTGGACAGCACACCTCCGCCACTGCAGCCGCCCACGTACATCCGCGTCTGATCCACGTAACCGCGACCGACCACGGTATCGACCGCTGCCATCAGATCTTCGTAGTCAACACCGGGGTAGCGCTTGTTTATTGCGTTCCCAAAATCAGTTCCGTAGCCGGTTGACCCACGCGGGTTCGTGTACAACACCACATAGCCATTGGCCGCAAAGTTCTGGTACATGTAGTTGAACGCCACGTTGTACATCCCATGCGGCCCACCATGGATCTCCATGATCAGCGGATATCGCTCGGAGGGACTGAATCCTGGTGGCTTTACGATCCAGCCCTGAACCCTCTTCCCACCTGTAGAGGTGTACCAGAGCTCTTCGGTTGTCGCGAGCCTTTTGCCCATCAACAGGTCCTGATTCACGTTCGTCAGCCTGACCAGCTCTTTGGGCGTGCTGACCGACCAGCGTACAACGTCTGGCGGGCTCTCTGGGCTACTCGCGACCCCTGCCACGACACCGCCCTTTGACATGCTGCCAAGCTGGAGCATGTGATTTCCTGTCGTTATTTGCCGCACTCCCGATGTGAGTGACGCGAAATGAACGTTGCTGGTACCACGATCGCCTGCGCTGAAGTAGACGCCGCTATTGTCCTGTGCCCAGGTGATCTCTCCCACGTCTCTGTCAAAATCCCCGGAGATTTTTCTGACACCCGAACCGTCGGCGCGCATGACAAAGAGCTCGCCGGTCTTGTAGGTCTGGTCTGTATACGAAAAGCCAGAGTACGCGATCCACTGGCCATTTGGTGACACTACAGGTTCAGTCCACGAGCCGCGAGTGGCAGTCAGCTTTCGTGCAGCACCGGTGGCAACATCTACAATGTTGATATCGGAGTCACGGTAGTTGAGGTCACTCAACGTATCCATGAGTCCATCAAACACAATCGACTTTCCGTCGGGGCTCCAGGACCAGCCTACCGATCCGGCGATACCGTCAAAGCGCGATCCGACGTTCCAGCTGCCTTTGGTGATTTGTCGAGCGCTACCTCCGTCTGCTGGTGCCACAAAAAGATGCACGAATCCGGGCTCCACAAAGCCGCGTCTGTCAGCTCGGTAATGCAGGTTACTCACGTAGCGCGGCGCTGGGGTCCATTGCGCTCCTTGCGGCGGCGCGGGCATGTCTATGGGCCAGGTCATGGGGCTGGGGACGAACATTGCGAATCCGAGCCAGCGTCCGTCTGGGGACCAGCGGATATCGCCGGGTGACTGTTCGACGCGCGTTACCTGTGACGTGGCGCCTTCGGCATTCATCCAGCGCACAAAGATCTGGGATCCCCGAGGTTCTCCTTCGGCGATGTAGGCAATGCGCGTCCCGTCTGACGACCATACAGCATTCCCGCCTTTGGTAAGAAAGCGGTTCTCGCTACCGTCGGCGTTCATGATCCAAAGCGCCGTCTCCCACCTATCCTGTTGTTTGTTGACAAAACGCCGAGTGTATATGATGCGGGAACCATCTGGCGAGATGCGTGCTTCGCCAACGGTCTCGTAGTCGAGGTAGTGATTGACTGTGAGGAGGCTGTCGGAGGGTTTTTCCTGGGCCTGTGTTTGCGCGGGTAGCAGTGTGGCAGCAAGCACTAACACAAGGCGGCTGCACAGCATTCTCTGACGCATCTCTCGTCCTCGTTTGGGTGTCCTGAGGCGGCCGAAGATAACGGAAATGTTGGGACGTTGGGAGGCTGGTAGGCTGGTACGCTGGTAGGCTGGTAGGCTGGTAGGCTGGTAGGCTGGTAGGCTGGAACGGACGCAGTGGCGGCACGCGGCAGGCTGCACAAGCCTCCGCATCCACCTCGGAACCTCTTTCTTTCCGCGTTATTCTGCGGTCAGCCGCGACCCCGGCCTAACGCTTTTATCGCTG
>CAZYTS010000172.1:0-7851 GCA_964649855.1 uncultured Gemmatimonadaceae bacterium | reverse complement strand
CACGGCCATTTGTCTGCCCTGGTCGTAGAGACTACGGACGAGTTCAGTGACGCCGTCGTATGGAGTGGTAAGGGAGTCGTGGTTGGCGATCTGAAAGGTTCGGTAGGCCTGTATGAGGCGAGCCAGTTCGGCCGCATCGGATGTGTAGGCTCCCAGCTGTGTTGCGAGGGGGCGTCCAATGCCAGAAATGATGTCGGCGCGAGGCGGGATGGGGTAGCCACAGGTTGTGAAGGCTGCTTCGGCAGATTGCAGGATCAGCTCTATTGAATCGGCCAGTGTGCCATCGAGATCGAAAAGAACGCATGAATAGACCATGCGTCCAATCTAGTGCACCGAATCTTTGGTCCGAACTGCAGCGGTACCGTTGTGCTCTACTGCGGCTCTCCGGTCGGAAGGATCAGAAGTAGTGCCTTGACCGACGTTTCTCTCGCTTCGAGAGGGGCTTTGGAAGTTCGTTGTTCGAGAAACTGCGTTAAGCTCTGGAGGTCTGCGATTGCTGGACGCTGGTGCCGCTCGAGCCAACCTTCGAGGAAGTGCTCGGAGCCGACGCCCCGGGTTCGGGAGAGCGTATCACGAACGGAGTCAGCAATCGCACCGAGGCGCGCCCTTGTTCCGCGCTGTTCGGACCGAAGCAGTGAGTGAAGTAGCCTGAGGAGCTTTCGGTGCACCTGGCTCTGGCGCGAGGTGCCTCCCAGGAGCTCGGCGTCTGCCTTACGAGCGTTCAGGCGTTCATTCAGCAGCGCAATGGCGCTGTCGGCGTGAGTCGTCGGCACCGCGACCGCCGGTCCGATGATGCGCGCTAGTCTCAGAACATCAGCTGGAGACGTCGCCAAGTCCCCATCCATCTCACCAACTATGGAAAGCACGCTTCCTTCACTGCACACCGCAAGGAATCCGACTTTTGAGGGGTCAGAGCTGAGGCACGCGGAGAGCAGTATAGGGTCGTGGGTTCGAGGCTGGCGTACTATACGTGGCCAGCCGCGCGCCAACTGAACCAGTTGATCCTGCGCAGCGGAGGGGGAAGTCTCAGCGCGCTCACTACTTGCTGAAAGCGATAGTCCGCTGTCTTCGCTCCCAATAAGCATTTGAGAGAGCCGGGCTTTCCTTCTGAGGCGTTCAAGGAGCCTGATGGCGCCGTTGCCGGAGCCAGGGGGCTCGAATGCAAACTGCAGTACTTCGCGATGCGGCGAGCCGATACGTCGCAACCGGCCAACGCGTTGTTCCATTCTTGCCACGGTCCATGGCAGGTCCAGATGGAACACGAGATCAGCATCATGCAGACCAACTCCTTCGCTCAAAACGTCGGTTGCAACAAGCGTGTCGATTCTCATGGGATCGTTCTTGAGTTGGCGTTCTCTCCTGGTCGGCGTTTCAGGATGGAACGCGGCAACGATTTCGTCCCTGTTGATTCGTCCACTTGCTATTCGTGCTCCGCGTCCGTCGAGAAGTGCCACGCGCGATTGGTGCATGAGCCGCTTGAACCACATGCGCGCCGTATCTGCACTGTGCGTAAACAGGATGGCGCGATGGCCCGCTGACAAAACCTTCAGTAGTGATGCAGCTCTCGAAGCGTCTCGCTGCATATTTGCTTTAACGCGCTCACGCAGATTGCGCACGGCCGCAAGGTGGTCTCTCAGGAGGGAGACGAAACGCGACAGGTCGCCGAGCTCTTTGTCCGGAGCATCCAGATCAAAGGTGAGCTGCACCGCGCTCGAATCAGCCATCCAGTTTGTCAACTCTCGCCGGCTGGGTAGCTGTCCCTGCGCGAGCCTGTGCGAAATGGCCTCACCGGCAACGAGGCGTCGCTCGAGTGCGGCCACGAGCGCCGCATCGCTCGAACACCATTGCCTTACAAGGACGTAGGTCCCAAGTACCACGGCTTGCTCCCCGTCCGATGGCGCCACTGGCGGTGGCAACGCCAGAAGGTCCTGCAGTATATCGTTAGAATCAGGAACGGAGATCCATTCCAGCGGACTCGCGCGGGGGAGCGGCGAGCCCGTTGTCTCACTCCGTCGGCACACCAATCGGCCGAGCAGCTCGGGTGTAAGGGTCCACGCACCGCTGCCAAGGAAGAACGAGGCGAGAGCGCGGAGTTCATCTGGCCGATTGTGGATTGGTGTCGCCGACAGGAGGAGCAAGTCGGCTCCCCAGCACAACGCGGCCATGGCCTTAAAGCGACGGGTCGCGGCATTCCTAACGTGGTGAGCTTCGTCCGCTATTACGAGGTCAAAGGTATGTGTGCTGTACGCGGTTTTCGAACGGCTCAGGGACTCGTATGTGACAAACTCAATGGAGCGTCTGGCTCTGCTGAGCGCGTGACGCCACATCGTGCGAAGCGACGCCGGCGCAACGATGAGTACGCGCTCGTAGAGAGTGGCCACTCCCAGTGCGGACCAGGTTTTGCCGGTGCCCACTGGATCGGCGAGTATGGCGCCCCCGTGGGCCATAATCGAAGCGCGGAGGATTCGTACTGCCTCTCGCTGGTGCGGCATGAGAACGACGTCGCCTACGCGTTCGATATCCCTGCCGTCAGGAAAAAGCGCATCTCTTATCAAACTCAGGACTTCGCCGAGTCGGACGACGCGATAACGTTGCGTCTCAAATGTCGAGCCGTGTCTCACCTCCACGCCCACTCCAACAATGGAGCAACGCTCCGGGGAGAAATGCCGAAAGCTTCGCAGGCTGCTTCGAGCAACTCTGGTTCCCCTGGCGGTGCGCCGTTCACCGCGCGTGCTCCGATTGGCGCGAGAAGCTCTCGCGCATTTGCCCAGTTGCGAGGAACGGGCATACGAGCCACGGTCCATGCCATGTAGCGCCTAAAACCCCCGCGCGCGGGCTCGGCTATTGAATCGAGCCAGCACGCCATGAGTGGCGAGTTGAGTAGCGCTACAACCGCGGCCGCGTCGGTGTCGTCTTTACACCGCAATACGTAGCAGGTATTGAGCGGTACCACTGGTGAACCGGCTGGAAGTACGCAGGCACGTGGTCGTCGGCTTACGTCTGCCCAGACAACGCGAGGCTGACTGTTGAGCGCCCCTTCGACCCTGAACAGAGACCACCACGCAGCATTGCCGCGAGCGTCACTTCTGTTTTCCAGCAGCCCGCGCCAACGCGACAACCAACGCTGAGTTGCAGGAGCAAGTTGCGGCAGCGCACGGCCATCGACGCCATGCGTCCAGATGATCCACTCGTTCGTCGCGGGAGTACTCCAATGTTGCACGCCTTCACCCCGCAGAACAGGACGCAACGACGAGCTCTCGATATGGACGTTGCCTTTGGCTGTAGCTACGATGCAATCACCACGGCCGACGGCACGAGCGTTGACCAGAAAGGCATCATTGCATCCGCATTTGACACCCATAACGGGAGAGCCCAGTGCCGACTCTGCCAGCGCAACTCCGGAGAGAGATAGTCTTTCGACAACTCGGCGCGCATCTGGAGGTAACAGGACCCAGGGCGACCCTGCCGTCTCATCGAGAGTGAGCTCGCCATATCTGGAACGCCACGTTACTGCCAGTCGCCTTTTGTGAACCACCGTTACGATTGGTTCTTGCGTTTGAGGTCCGTGTGGCGTTTCACGCTGGCAAACCACGAGAGAGGGATAGACAGCAGCGTCAAACGAGTGAGGAGCCTCGGACCAATCTTCAACGACTTTCAAAGTGTTCTCTGCAGCAAGGAGACGCCGGACTCCACCACCAGCAAGCGACCGCCAGAGCTTCATCGGAAGGAGCAGCGCAACCACTCCTCCGGGCTTTACCAGCGCCAGCGACTGCTCTGCAAAGAGCGCAGCGAGATCTATTTGCGCAGCAAACCCGGACCCAACTCCGGCAGCCGCGGCGCCTGCTTGCCACGCAGCTTCTCGGAACACCTTGAACTCGCGCCGAAAGGTCTCGCGCTTTTCCGAGGGGATCCGGTGCAGTCTTACCCATGGAGGATTCCCGATCACCACGTCAAAGCCACCAGCGCTTCGCACGTCTGCATAGTGCGAGGCAAAACGAAAGGGGAGGGCGCCGCCGCGCTTGAGCGATCGTTCTTGTGTACGCAGCTCGCGTGCTGCTGTCTGCAAAGCCTCGCGTCGCAGCTTCTCACCGCCAACAGAACCCCTTCTTGCCCCAAAGAGGTCGCGCCCGCGAGAAGCGCCGAGCAGCGCCTTTCGCTCCTGAGCCACCATCTCGATGCGGTGCGTCAGTTCCCTCAGCGAAGCGCGACGTTCAGCGGCGTCGAGTGTGCGCGCGAGGCTGGCCTTGCGCCTCCCTGTGGCGCGAGCGTAGCGGCCACGCAGTCGCGCAATCAGTGGCTCCTCGTTGTGGAGCGGTCCCGGAGTCCACGCGCCGGCAGCTAGTGCGTCGCCCAGCCTGACGTTGCGATCCAGGTTGGGGAGCGGCGGCACCTGCAAGGGGTCACTTGTCTCGTACTCGATTACAACTGAAAGCCAAAGGCGCAGCTCACAAAGCCACACTGCCATTGGATTGACGTCGACGCCAAAGATCGAGTTGGTCAGCACAGCGCGTCGTGTGGCTGAAGTCGGTCTCGTGCTGCCGCACCTGACCAGCAATTCGCCGATGCGTTCCAGAACGTGCACGAGAAACGCGCCAGACCCGCACGCCGGGTCGAGAACCCTTGCCTGTTCCAGTGCGTTCCTGACGAGTGCATGTTCTGACTCTGCAACGTTGCGATTTGCCGCGAGAGCTTCGCGCGTCTTTTCAGAGACACCGGCTGAGGCTAGCAACCGGTCGATCGCGGCTTCCGTCGTTCGCTCAACGAGTGCGTGCGGAGTAAAGAACGCCCCGCTATCCCTGCGATCGCGCGAAGCCATGAGACTTTCAAATGCTCTCCCGAGCATCTCAGGATCGATCGCGGCTTCTGACCACTCCGGCCTGTCTTCTCGTGGAGTAAAGCGATACCTCGTCAACACGTTGTCAAACAGGTCCGCCAATTCCGAATCGCGAAAGCGGAGATCCCGATAGCGCGTCTCGAGATGTGTACGCGCAAAAAGCCCGCCGTTGAGAAACGGAATGCGTCCAAAGGCGCGAGCATGCGCAGCCCGACGGGAGTAACGGGTGTTCAGCGTGCCAAAGAAGAGCGGCTCCAGGAGCTTTCTATGAACTCCCACCCGACCCGATAGAGACAACGTCTGGTCAAAGTGCTTCACCAGGAAATCCGCGTCGCCGTTAAGCCAACCTCTGGTCTGCAGGAAAGACAGAAAGAGCAGTCGCGAAGCGGCCACCAGGGCAATCTCACGTCGCGCGTCAGCTGGAGCCTTGCCCTCAGCGCCTTCGGCCAGCGACACCACGGCGGCTTCGAGAGCACGATAGAAGCGCGCGGACAACGCCTGGCGTCCCAGGATCTCGTGCCAGCGAAGGTGGACGAGCGAGTCTTCACCTCCAGCCGCCGCTGCCATGGCAACAACGGTCTCAGAGTCGCTGTCTCGAGTTTGTGCAGGATCAAAGACCAGTGCGCAGTGTCGCACGCGACGGCCATCGTCAAGCCATGTGGAGAGCGCTGTTTCGCGCTCGTCACCACGCACCACGCTCAGTAGCCACGCAAACTGTGGCGCCCTGGTTGCCAGGCGCGGTGCGAGTTGCCCTACAACCTCGCGTAACGGCCGCGAGTCTTTCGTTCGCAGCACCAGAGCGCGGAGAATGCCACCTCGCTGTGCCACGTTTGCCACTGCGAGCTCGTCTGGAATGCCCATGGCACGCGCCGTGGGCCGGTCAGGTCGACTGGCAGTGGTGAACCCGAATGCCTGCAAGAGTGCAAGGCAACCTGAAGCGTCTTTTGCTGCCGACAGAAGCGACGCAGCTGATTTGGTGGTGAGCACGCGCACATTGTATCTGCGCTATGCTCAAGCACCGTCATCATCTCATTGCGAATGCAATCATTTCAACGCATCACGACGATGCAGCAGAAACAGCCGGCTGCGTCCGTCCCCTGCGACCCAAAATAGTTGCTGCAGACATATCAGCCGTCACGTTGGTAGCAGTACGGAACATGTCCGGGATCGTGTCCACGCCCAATAGAATCCCGATCCCTTCTATAGGAACGCCCGCGCTCATAAGTACCGGAACCATCACGATTATCGAACCCCCAGGGATGCCAGGAACCGAAAAGGTCGTGGCCAACACCGTGAGCACAATCGACGTCAGCTGCGTGAACGACAGGTCGGCCCCATAGAGCCGCGCGATGAAGACCACGCCGGTTATGATCCCCAGAGCACCGCCGGCCCTGAAGGTCGTGGCCGCCAGCGGCAGGAGAAAATCAACCACCTGCTCGGGAAGCTTGAGCCGTGACCTGGCCCCCTCCATCATTGCGGGCAACGACGCCAGTGAAGATCGCGCACTGAAAGCTACAGCCTGCGCCGGAAAGGTGGCCCGCGCAAACTCGCGAATGCTCACTCGCCCCAACACAGCGGTTGCCGGATACAGCACCAGTAACAGAAACGCCACGCAGATTCCCGCTGTCACCGCGATATAGCCAGCCAGCGCACCAGCCGCCGCCAGACCTAGACGCGCCGCCAGTGGAACGGCCAGCGCAAAAACGCCAATCGGCGCCACCGCCAACACCCAACGAACGAGCGTCAATGCCGCGCCAGCTACCGCCCTGAAAAAGCCCTGCAGCACCTCTCGACCCTCACCCTGAAGTCGCGTGATCGCCATTCCAAACACGAGCGAGAACAAAATCAACGGAAGCATCGCACCATCAGCCGCTGCCTTGACAGGATTGATCGGGACTAGATCGATCAGCCACTGCGAAAAGGTCGGGATCTGACTGGCGCCCGCACTCACAGCCTCGGTCGTCGGTGCGGCCGACGCCCGCAACGCAGCTATAGCAGCCGGATCGAGCGGTATCAGCTTTACCAGTGGAGGCGCCGCTATCGTTGCAAAGGCACCGGCCACCAGCAACGTCACAATAAAGAACCCAAGCGCCAGGCCGCCGAGCCTTCCAATGGTCCTGGTGTCGGGGGCCGACGTCACTCCCATGATGATGCTACCAACGACAAGCGGGATCACCGTCATTCGGATCGCGTTGATCCAGAGGGTGCCCACCGGTTCGATTATCGGAACGAGCGCGTTGAGAGCGGGGGACTGCGCGACGGAAATGAGAATGCCGAGGCCGAGGCCGGCGCCGAGTCCGATGAGGACTTTCGTCGTGAGAGTCACGGGGCGAAACTACGCTAAGATGTAGAGGTGCGGGAGATGGCCCTCTGGCCACCCTCCGCGCGTCGTCCCAAACCCTCGCAATCGTGAAAACTGCAGCTGACCTCATAAACGAAGCCCGCGGCCGAATCAAGGAAGTAGACGCCCAGCACGCGCTCAAGGAACACGGTTCCAATACTGTCTTTGTAGACTGCCGCGAGCCTAACGAATACAACCTGGGCCGCGTCCCGGGAGCCGTCTTTATTCCGCGTGGCCGCCTCGAACAGGACATCGAAGCTCGAGTGCCGCGCGATAGCCAGGTCATTATCTACTGCGCCAGCGGCAACCGGTCTGCCCTTGCGGCGGACACGCTCCAGGTGATGGGCTACAACAATGTTGCATCACTCGCCGGAGGATTCAGGGCGTGGGTCATGTCCGGGGGTGAAGTCGAAGGATAGCGACGGCTTTGTTACACATTCTCGAACGGCTCCAACTATCGCTCGCCCAGCGGCCGGCTCGGCGCGCTGAACTCGACGGCGATCCCGCTAAAGCGGCTGTGCTAATTGCGTTCCGCGAAGACCGCGGCGAGCCTGAACTGCTGTTGATCAGGCGAGCGACGAGGCAGGGTGATCCATGGAGCGGACAGATCGCCCTGCCGGGCGGCCGTTGGTCACCGCACGACCAAACGCTGGAAGACACAGCACTCCGAGAGACT
>CAZYTS010000171.1:0-7918 GCA_964649855.1 uncultured Gemmatimonadaceae bacterium | reverse complement strand
GCACGGGCTCAGTCGCAAGTGGCAAGTCAACCAGTTGGGGCGTCGTCCGCTGGGGCTGCGCTCAAATTGCTTGACCCGGGCGACCTGACCTTCTGGAAGAACATCCGGAACGCGACGCTGTCGGATGACGGCAAGTGGTTCGCCTACATTCTCGCACCGAACGAGGGTGACGCTGAACTTGTGTACCGGGCCACGAGCGACGGTGCTGCAGAAAAGCGTTTCGCGATCGGGGAACCTCCTTCGGGCGGTGGCGGGCAATTTGGAGGTGGCGCAGCCAACGCCCCGGTTGCCATATCGGGTGATTCCAAGTGGCTGGCCTTTACCACATATCCTTCGGCCGCCGACGCCAAGAAGCTTCGGAAGGAAAAGAAGCCGCTGCAAAATGGAGTTAGTCTCATCAACACGGCCACGGGTGAGAGGCGGGATTTTGCCAAGGTGCGACGTTTTGTCTTTGCCGGAGATGCACCGACGTCGATTGTTCTCCACCGCTACGCCGCCGAGGGATCGAGTTCTTCGGACCTTCTTGTTCTAGACCTCCGTTCAGGAATTGTCAGCACCATCGGATCGGTGGGAGAATTCGCGCTGGACGAGGACGGCCGTTACCTGGCCTGGACCACCGACGTGCGCGATCGTGTCGGAAACGGAGTCCAGGTGCGTGACCTGACCACCGATGTCGTGCGCTCGTACGATAGTGACAAAGCGGTCTACAAGCGGTTAACCTGGGCCGATAGCGGCAATGCTCTCGCTGTGCTTCGCGGTCGCGTAGACAGCGCCGCCAAGGATACGACCTACGCGGTGCTCGGTTGGAAGTCCGGACGGGGCGGCGCAATGGAACGCGCCGACTTCGAGCCGGGCTCGAATGATGCTTTCCCGGCAGGAATGCGTGTTAGCCCCGACAGGTCACCGCGCTGGAGCGAAGATCGCTCTGCGATCTTCTTTGGAATTGCGGCACGTCGCGTCGAGCCGGATTCAAAGAACTCGCGGCCCGATGTGAGGCCTGTTGCCGGAACCCCTGGCGCCATGCAGCGGCCAGCTGGAGTCGGCGGTGATGACGATGATCTGCCAACGATTGTTATCTGGCATGGCAAAGGCGACCCGCGCCTTCAGTCCCAGCAGCAGGTAGAAGAGTCGCGCGACAAGTCCTATTCCTATCTCGCTGAGTACCGCGTGGCAGACAAGAAGTTTGTGCGACTTGCAGATGACGAGTTGCGAGACGTATCGCTTACGCCACGCGATCGCTTTGCTTTTGGGAGCGACCGGCGCGAGTATGAGAGGCGAGATGCAATCGACGGCGGCCAGCGGCGCGATTACTACGCCATCAACCTTTCCACAGGTGAGCGGGCCATCATCAGACAAAGCGCGAGGTACGGGCTCTTTGCATCGCCCGATGGCAACAAGGCGCTCTTTTACGACGATGGTGAGTACCACGTCTACGATTTCGCATCTCGCGCAACGAGTACAATCACCAACGGTGGTCTCTTCATCAATACCGAAGACGACCACAACATCGACAGGCCGCCTCGCCAGCCACATGGCTGGACTTCGGACAACCAGAACGTTCTGCTTTTTGATGGTTGGGACGTCTGGCGAGTTGCCGTCAAGGATGGCTCGATGACCAATCTTACAGTCAATGGAAAGAAGGACGGGATCAGGTACACCAGGCGGATCGTGCAGGATCGGGACGAACGCGGAATCGATCTGACAAAGCCGATTTACCTGCAGGCGTATGGTGAGCGTACCAAGAAAGAGGGAGTTGTGCGCATCAATCCGGGACGCTCGGGTGCCGAGTCGCTCTTGTGGCAGGATGCCAAGTTCTTTGTGACACGGGCCCCCAAGGCAGATACGTGGTTATACACGCGCCAGACGTTTGTAGAGTACCCTGACTACCACGTCACGGAGCGGGCGCAGTTCGCGTCTTCGCGCCGCCTCACCGATGCTAACCCGCAGCAGAAGGATTTTGCCTGGTCGTCAGGGTCGAGACTGGTGGACTATGTGAGCGACAAGGGCGACTCGCTTCAGGCTGCGCTCTTTTTGCCCGCGAACTATGAGCCAGGCAAGTCGTACCCGACTGTTGTATACATCTACGAGAAGCTCTCGCAGAACCTTCACACCTACGCGGTGCCTAACGAGACCCGCGCGTTCAACCCCAGCGTCTATACGAGCCGGGGCTACGCGGTACTGATGCCAGATATTGTCTACAAGATCAACGATCCGGGAATGTCGAGTGTGTGGTGTGTGGTTCCTGCGGTAAAGGCGGCGATTGCCACGGGAATAGTGGACGCGGAAAAGGTCGGCCTGCACGGCCACTCATGGGGTGGCTACCAGTCTTCGTTCCTGGCAACCCAGACGGGTAAGCTCTTCAAGGGAATCGTGACCGGGGCACCGCTGACGGACATGATCAGCATGTACAACTCCGTTTACTGGAACACGGGTACGGCCGACATGGCGATCTTTGAGAGCTCGCAGGGTCGTTTTACCGGGAGCTACATCGAGAATCATGACGCTTATATCCGCAATTCTCCGGCGTTCTTTGCCGATAAGGTCGAGACCAACGTCATGATCCTGCATAACGAGAAAGACGGCGCCGTGGACTTTAACCAGGGCATTACCTGGTTCAATACGCTGCGCGAGCGCGAGAAGGACGTAATCATGCTGCAGTACGTTGGAGAGAATCACGGACTGCAAGTGCCCAAAAATCAGAAGGACTACACGATCCGCATGAGCGAGTATTTCGACACTTTCCTCAAGGGCGCCCCCGCTCCCGAGTGGATAGTCAAGGGAATCCCGCGGCTGCAGATGGAGGAGCACCTCAAATCGCGCCAGAAGAAAGACAAGGTTGCTTCATGATTGGCCTTTAGGATTAGTCACATGCACAGCGCTTCTGCCAGGATAGTGCTCGCTCTTGTGCTGCTGCTTCCTCTCGAAGCGGCAGCGCAGGGGCGCACGACGCGCTTTAATACTGCGCTAGTGAGCCGCGCCGACGTTCGCGCCGCACTCGCTCACCTGGAGTCGGGCTTTCCGGCGCAGGTGGAAGAATGGATCCGAATTGCCGAAATCCAGGGCAAGTCTGAGCACGAACAGGAGCGTGGTGCGCTCGTCAGACAGGCGATGGAAGCCGAGGGTCTGGATGTGAGCACAGACTCCATCGGCAACGTGATTGGCAAACGCAAGGGCACCGGCGGAGGCCCGACTATTGTCTTTGCAGCTCACATGGACATCGTCCACCCGTTAGGCACAGATCTCAAGGTCAGGCGCGACGGCGACACCTTGAGATCGCCGGGGATCTTTGACAACAGCGCCTCAGTCGCCAATATGCTCGCAGTAATTAGAGCCCTCAACGGCGCGAGGATCCAGACCAGGGGAGACCTGATCTTTATTGGCACGACTCAGGAAGAGCTCGGCCTCCATGGTATGGACTACTGGCTCGAGCATAATCCCAGGCCTGACATGCTCGTTGCCATGGACGGCGGTGTGGGACCCATCAGTTACGGTGCGCTCGGCATCTACTGGTCGCGTTACCACTTTGCCTCGTCGGGGTCGCATACACTCACCTCGCGCGGACGGCCTACTCCGGTAAAGGCGCTGGCCGAGGCGATAAATCGCATCTACGCCATCGATCCGCCAACTCTGCCTGATGGTGCCATATACAACATCGGCCAGATTCATGGCGGCAATATCTTTAACGGAATCCCGGAGGAGCTCTATTTCACCATGGACCTCAGGTCGCCAGATCCTGCGCTCCTGGATTCGCTCGACCGTCTCATAGACCAGCAGGTGGCGGAGGCAGCGCGCACTCACGGCGTGGAGTGGCGTAAGGAGATTGTGCAGAAGAACCGTGCTGGCGGCACGTCTGCAATGCTTGCAGATCGGCGCAAGCATCCGTTAGTAGAAACAGCGATCGATATCTACAGGCACGTTGGCTTTGAACTGCCGGCCGGACGGGAAGCTGTCCCTTCGGGTTCTACCGATGCAAACGTTGGAGTGGTGCGTGGTATTCCTTCGATCGCGGTGGGCAGAGCGTACGGAGGCAACCAGCACACACTGCACGAGTGGTCTCATTGGCCCAGTGCACTACCTGCAACCAAAATGGTATTGCTGCTGGCAGTGGCGATGGCCGACGGTCCGCGAGACGGGAGCAGTACGATCATTCCCTGATCCTGCCTGGCCCGCGGCGGTGACTATGCTCTACGGAACGAGTGCAGGACGGACGATACGCGATTGTTCGTTCCAGCGACCGGTGTACTCCATGTAGTGCGCTGTCTCCATGGCGAGGTCATCGCCATGCAATCGAGACACCACGTAGAGCGACATGTCGATCCCGGCGCTCACGCCGGATGAAAGCACCACGCGCCCGTTGTCAACGATCCTCGCTTTGTCGTAGACATTTGCCCCGGGAGCAGCTGCTCTGAGTTCATCAAATGCCAGGTGATGAGTGGTAGCGCCCAATCCGTCGAGGAGTCCGGCGGACCCAAGCACTAATGCTCCGGTGCAAACCGATAGGAGGAACTGTGCGTTCCTTCCGTGTCTGGCAACCCATTCGAGAACCACAGGGTTTCGCATCTCGCGGCGAGTACCAAAGCCTCCGGGTATCAGGAGGATGTCGATCGCCGGACAGGAGGCAAACGAATGCGTTGGTCTAACCGCAAGTCCGTTCCGGGCCTGAATCTCCTGGCCACGCTCTGAAACCGTCGAGACTACAAAGGGTTCGAGTTGGCTGCGCCTCCCGCAGACTGAAAAGACTTCAAAGGGACCAGCAAAGTCGAGGACTTCTACTTCATCAAAGAGCAGGATCGCAACGTGGCGCGGCATCAGCGGCTGTCAGGAACCTCCGCTGAGTGCTGCGGCCAAAGCATTGGCAAACGTTGTATCGGTCTCGCGCACGATACCGAGGTGACGCCACCTCAGCACTCCTTCTCGATCGATGATGTACGAAGCTGGAACTCCCAGCGCGAGATAGAGTGACTGCACGCGTTCGTCCGGGTCGCGCCAGACTGGATAGGTCATCTTGAAGTCGTTCACAAATCCCTTGATCGACTCCTCCTGTCCACGAGCATCAACCGAGACGCCAATAATTTCGAGACCATCGCCCCTGTGTTTCTCGTAGAGAGTCTGAAGAAAGGGGATCTCTTCGCGACACGGGGCGCACCAGGTGGCCCAAACGTTCAGAAGCACCACCTTGCCCCGTAGGCTGGCCAGTGTTACTGAGTCACCGTTCATGTCTACCGCCGCGTAGGCAGGGGCCTCGTCTCCAACCAGAGCGCGCGGACGTTGTCGCTCGCCGCTGCAAGCGACAAATACAACAAGCGCCAGAAGTGCGGAAAAGGCTCTCATTGCAGCGCTTCGAGCTGAACGCGCGCTACGCGAACTTGCGCACTGTCACCAGCCAGCGTCCACGCGGCAATGAGGTCGTCGCCACGGACAACTATGCGTGGAAAGCCAGATGCGCGTGCAGCACTGGTTTCGGAAATGGTGAACGGTTCGCCGGTCTTGCCATCATCCCTCACCCTTCTCGTGAGCACTTTGGCCATCTCACCGGCCACATTCTCCAACCAACTCACAACTGCATCATTGTCGCTCACCAGTGCAATGCCAACGCGGCCGGAGGGCGCGCCATTGTCAACCCGGATGGGGGCGCCAAACGATGCTCCTCCATCAGACGAGAACGCGACGAGTACGCGTGCCGTATCCTGCGCCCCGGTAAACCATGCAATGGCCACACGGTTCCCACGTGAGGCGAGGGCCGGTCCATTTACGGGGCATGCAGCAATTTTCCAGCCATCGTTATGCACGACTCGCGGCTCCGTCCACTCGCCGTTCGCGTAACGCACCACTGCTATGTCGCGAATTTCGTCGTCGCTGCGGTCGCGATAAGCCACTACTGGCCCACTGGTGGTAACCGTTCCGGCAACCTGACAACAGTCGCAGCTTCTAAGGTCAATGGCTTGCTCGCGACCTTTAGAGCCATCGGCCGCCATTGTCACCGATTGGAGCGACATGGCGCCTCCGCCCCCTGCGCCGTGACCACCTGCCATATGACGGCCATCTAGCCACGCAGCTTGAATAGAGTCGCCCTCCGCGTTCCAAAGTGCAACAAACCCATGCTCCGTGGGAGACGTGTCACTATGAAGGACCGTGCCTTCACTCCAGGTCTGCCCGCCATCGCTGCTTTGAGCAGTGCGCACGTCGTACGCATAACGACCGTTCCCGCTCCGCTGCAACCAGTGGGCAACCAATCGCCCGGATGGAGTCACAAGCACAGAGGGAAAGTCGGCCCAGTTTACAAAAAGGTCATTGCGATCGACAATGGTCGACGGATCCGTCCAGGTTCCGTTAGACATTCGAGCATAGCGCACCGCGTGCGTGCTATCGCCCGTTTTTTCGATCCACGTCATGTGAACAGCGCCTTGCCCGTCGACAGCGAGGAACGGCTCACCACTTGGCTTTGCCGCAGGTGAGGCGAGCTCGGCGAGCGGCGGCTGCACGTCTGCTTTCGGGCCGCATGCCACAAGCAAACCACAGAAAGCAAGCGTTGCTGAAATGCGCCAGGGGCTCATGTGATTCAATCTCAAAGGTTGGCCAATGGTATTCAACGGTTCCCGTTTGCCGAGGTTGCTGAAAGCTCCCGCATCACACGACCGGATTTCATGACCCACCTGACCTTCCGCGCGTCCGAAATCGTGCGCGTGGGGTCTCCCTCGACTGCAACGAGGTCAGCGTAGAGTCCTTCCTTGATGCTCCCAATCCGGGTTTCCATGCCGAGCACTCTGGCGTTTACCGAGGTCGCGGATCTCATGGCATCGATCGGCGTCATGCCATACTCGACAAGAAGTTCCAGTTCCCTGGCGTTGTCTCCGTGCGAAAAGACTCCTACGTCACTTCCGTTGCAGATTGTAACGCCAGCCTCCAGCGCAACCTTGAACGACTGACGCTTGTTCCGAATCCGTTCTGGTTCAGGGTCGGTTCCTTTGCGCCAGCCGCCATAGCGTAGAATTGCATCTCCAGCTGCAAGCGTGGGGCAGAGTGCTACGCCGCGCTCTGCCATCAACCTGAACACTTCGGCTGTACCAGCGTCGCCGTGTTCTATGGTCTTGACTCCAGCGAGAGTGGCTCTGCGCATCCCCTCTGCGGTTGCGGCGTGCACAACCACGTGGCGTCCACTGGACTCCGCTACTTCGACGGCAGCCCTGAGCTCGTTTTCGGTGAAAGCTGGGCGCGCTTCGCCGTTAGGGCCCCAGCGGTAGTCTGCATAGATCTTTATCCAGTCGGCTCCCTTGCCAATCTGATCGCGGACAACCCGCACCAGTTCTTCGCTGTTGCCCGCCTCTTCGGCCCCCTGGGGAACTTCGAACTCCGAGGCGAACCCCTTGGGCGCGTAGCTACCGCGGCCCACTATCGCCTTAGTCGTGATCAACAACCGGGGTCCGGGAACAATCCCCTGCGCTACAGCGTCGCGCAGTCCTACATCAGCATAGCCTGCACCCTCGGTGCCAAGATCGCGCAAGGTTGTGAACCCCGCTTCTACGGTGGCGCGCAGATGGTTGACTGCTCGTGCCACTCTCAGAGAGAGCGATTCTCGCAGCACCTGGTTCTCCCAGGTGGTCTCGTTGTAAGGGTGAAGGAGTACGTGACTGTGCGCCTCGATCATACCCGGGATCAACGTAAGGCCGGGCAAGTCGACAACTCGTGTAGCGGCAGAAGTGGCGATGGCATTCGCGTTGCCGACGGCTACGATTCGCTCTCCTCGTACGAGCACTACGACGCCGCTCTGCGGCGCGTTGCTCGAGCCGTCCCAGACCC
This sequence comes from uncultured Gemmatimonadaceae bacterium, assembly GCA_964649855.1. Classification (GTDB taxonomy): domain Bacteria; phylum Gemmatimonadota; class Gemmatimonadetes; order Gemmatimonadales; family Gemmatimonadaceae; genus CAZYTS01. Next base: position 121 of record CAZYTS010000171.1, on the reverse strand, counting down.
TGGCTGGTCTTAAAAGCGTCTCGGTTGCCGTACCGCCCTGTGCAGCGAGACTCTGGCTGGGAATTGCAAGGCACAGGGCGAAAGCCATATGCCACGATCTGACGGTATGCTCGAATCTCAT
>CAZYTS010000170.1:0-7972 GCA_964649855.1 uncultured Gemmatimonadaceae bacterium | reverse complement strand
CGTGCGCGCTCGGCGATCCTCTGCAACTCTCGCCTCACTCCAACGGCGCCGCCGGCCAGCTTGATGTGCTCAGCTCCGGCGGGTACTTGGCCAAACGATGGATCCACTGCCAGCCATGTGTTGCCCACCCAGACCTCGGCCCATGCGTGTGGAAGCACCAGGGAGTCGCGAACGATCAACCCGGCGACGGCGCGCGACGGAATCCCGGCAGCCCGTGCCAGCGCAATAAAGAGCGCCGTATGATGTTCGGAGTCTCCTGCACGTGAACGCAGGGCCGCTATTGCACTAGGTGGAGATAACGTCCATTCGAAGCGCACTGAGTCCGCTACCCAGCGCGCGATCTGGCGCGTTAGTGCAACCGGGTCGCCATAACCGCGACGCAAAATGCGAGCGCGCGATACCATCGATGGATCTTCGACTTCGATGCCGGGAGAGACCTGGAGATCGCGAGCAAATTCTCTTCTAAAGCTCTGTGAGGGAGGAAGCCAGTAGCCTGCAGCGCTCACGTTCTCCTGCCTCGATCTCCTCACCGTGTCGCCAGCTACTTCCTGCCAGCGCGAACGCGGTACGCGCGAAAGGTCTATCCCATTTGCGACGACCACCAGACTTTCGAGCGGAGCAAGCGAGCGCAAGGAACTGAGCAGTGCTTCGCTCGTCGGCTCTCTAGCCGTAGTGCTTCGCACGGGTCGGCCAAGGGCTTCGAGCCGCCAGTTCTCAAAGGCGATCTCGTAGGCTGTCCTCGTCCGGGTGCGTCCGGATTCCTCATGTGAGAGGATCAGCTTGCCAAGGTCGTCGACCCAAAGATCGATTGCGCCTTCGTCCAGGCGCATTCTGTGGCCACGCACACTGTCGGCACGCGCACCGATCCATCTGTGTGCCGATTCGGCAAAAACCGCACTGTCGAGCACTACAAACATCGATTCCGCTACGATGGTGACGTCGAGTTTTCGCACCGCGAGCTGCGAGGGATCAAACACATCAAAGGCAAACTGCATGCCAGGCTTTGTGCGATCGTCCAGCGCGACAGCCAATGGTACAAGCTCAGGCGTCAGCAGCGGTGCACTGAAGCCGTAAACGACTGTATCGGTTTTATCACCACGATCGATCCTCACCTGCAAGGTCGAGTCGTTGAGCACAATGGCTACAGCGGACTCAATCCCAGGGGCGGGCGCTGCGACCTCGATCTCCCGCATCCAGAGTCCGCGCGACAAACGAGACACAACACGAGTCACCTCGCGTTCGCTGCCTTTGCCGTCGCCGTCGCGCACTGCATAGTTCGTGATTTCGAGCCCGTCTCTCACGGTATCGATCGTGACGGACGCGAAGCCGATGTGCCGGTCTCCCTGTTCCGTCATCAGATACGTCGCGCCGGGGGCCACCCTCAGCGCTGCTTCCGCCAGACGCTCTCGAGGCGATCGATTCGACTCGCGGTGCATGAAAACCGCGACCCCGGCTCCCCATGCAGCTAACACGCCGAGCGCGACAATTCCGCGAAAGCTCATAGTAAGCCGCCCCCGCGAGTCGCCGGTAAGGTGTCTGGAATTGCATATGATCGCACGTGATGAGACAGGCGAGAGCGTCTCAAAGTCACGTGCTGGGGCGACAGCCTGGGCCTTCAAGCGAAGAGCCTCAGCGTCCCGACCTGCCGACTTATCGCTTGGTAACGATGTCTGCTCTCATGGGGGCGACGACAGCGAGGAGATCGTCTTTTTCTCGTTGTGATACCCCGGCGCTATCCAGGGCGACGACGAGGTTTTCGATCATGGCGTCGAAATCTGTGTCGCTGAGGTTCATGCCCAGATGAGCGGACCTCATGTCGAGTCCGCTATAGGAGCACGGGCCCCCGCTTCCCTGGCAAAGCTGGTCGGCGAGCTTCTCCTTGAGCAGGCGGATTGAGGCGGTGTCGCCACGTATCCGCTCAAAGAAGCGACGTATTCGCTCGTCCGATGCTGCGTTGGTGACCAGTCCGTCTACAATACGGTTGATGGTTGGCATTCCCCCCAATCGCTCGTAGAGCGAGGGGGGCGCCACCGATTCTGGCGCCACTGACTGCGCCGCTTGGGCGGAGTCGGCCGCTGGTGAGGGATCAGCGGCGCAAGCGCTGGACAGGATCAGCGAGGCCGATATGACAAGGTGCTTCAAAGACCTCGGACCTGGTTGGCGGTAGGGTGAGCCTTGAACCCGGCGGCACTTTCGGCGAATATTCGGGTCTATGCCGTCCGACGGAGATCTTAAGGTACGTGGTGCCAGGGAGCACAACCTTCGCAATATCGACGTTGCCATACCACGCGATCGGCTCACCGTAGTCACAGGTCTCTCCGGTTCGGGCAAATCCTCGCTTGCCTTTGATACTGTATACGCCGAAGGCCAAAGAAGATACGTCGAATCGCTCTCGGCGTACGCGAGGCAATTCCTGGGGCTGATGGAAAAGCCCGATGTGGATTCGATCGAGGGGCTCTCACCGGCGATTTCCATTGAGCAGAAGAGCGCTGGGCACAACCCTCGTTCCACGGTGGGGACGGTGACCGAGATCTACGACTATCTCAGGTTGCTCTACGCCCGCGTTGGGACACCACATTGCCCAAACTGCTCTCGGCCGGTCGAAAGGCTGTCGGCGAGCCAGATCGCCGACATTTTGCTGGAGTGGCCCGAGGGCGCACGTATCGAGATTCTCGCTCCAATGGTCCGTGGAAGAAAGGGGGAGTTTCGCGATCTCTTTGAACTGGCACGCAAACAGGGTTTTGTGCGTGCGATGGTTGACGGTGGAGTAATAGAGGTGGCCAAACCTCCGGCACTCAACAAGCGGCAGAATCACGACATTTCAATTGTTGTGGATCGCGCTGTGATTCGCGGATCAGATCGCGGCCGCCTGGTTGATTCGCTGGAGACGGCGCTCAAGCTTGCCGACGGTGTGGTGGAGGTCGTGCGTGCCGGGGGGGCTGGTCGCGAAGCGCAGCTCTTTTCCGAGAAGTACGGTTGTGCCAATTGTGGCATCACGCTGCCTGAACTCGAGCCGCGTCATTTCTCGTTCAATTCACCGTTTGGTGCCTGCCCTGCATGTGGCGGTTTGGGAACGCGTAGAGAGGTCAGCGAAGAACTTATTCTGGGTGATCCCGGTCTCACGCTGCTCGAAGGAGTTGTGTTGCCCTGGGGCGAGCCAGACGGGTACCTCAAGAGAGTAATTCTCCCCGGGCTGGCAAAGCAGCTGGGTTTTGAACTTTCCACTCCCTGGGGCAATCTCAGCAAGGCTGTACGGACTGCGCTGCTGCACGGTATGAGTTCAGGCGACGAAACGGGCCGTGCCAAGCCAAAGAAGAATAGCCGTTCTCGCGCAGGTAACGGCACTGGCGCCATGACGTGGGAAGGGATCACTCAGTCGCTGGAGCGGCGCTACAGAGAGACGGATTCGGACTCTGTGCGCATGGAGTTGGAGGAGTTCATGGTCGTGCGTCCTTGCGCGACGTGTCGCGGACGGCGCCTCAAGGCCGAATCTCTGGCTGTCACGATTGCTGATCACAGCATCGGCGATCTCGTCGAGATGTCGATTGGCGAGGCACGCCGGTTCTTTGATTCGCTCAAGTTGAGGGCAGCGGGAAGCAACGGAACAGGACTGGATGCCGAAATCGCGGGACCCATCCTCAAGGAGGTCCGCGAAAGGCTGCGCTTTCTGGATGATGTGGGCCTCGACTATCTCACACTTGGCAGATCAGCGGAATCTCTCTCCGGCGGCGAAGCGCAACGGATAAGGCTTGCCACTCAAATAGGTTCTCGGCTTGTAGGTGTACTGTATATCCTCGATGAGCCTTCTATAGGATTGCATCAGCGCGACAACGCACGTCTGCTTTCAACGTTAAAGCAACTGCGTGACCTTGGTAATACAGTGATTGTGGTGGAGCACGACGAGGATACTATACGCGCCGCGGATCACGTTATTGACCTTGGACCTGGTGCCGGGAAACACGGCGGTCGCGTGGTTGCAAGCGGATCGGTAAATGACATCGTTGCCGTTCGCGAGTCTCTCACCGGGCAATACCTCTCTGGTGAGCGGCGCATCGACGTGCCTGACGCGAGACGTCCGGTGAAGCCGGGACACGTCCTGGCGGTCAGCGGAGCAAAGGAACACAACCTGCGCGACCTGACCGTAGAGTTTCCGCTGGGGACTTTTGTAGCAGTGACTGGCGTCTCTGGTTCGGGAAAGTCCACCTTGGTCGAGGACATTCTGCACCGCAGCCTCGCCCGGCATTTCTACAGGGCGAGAGTCATACCCGGCGCACACGGCCGCATCACGGGAATCGAGCACATCGACAAGGTCATAGATATCGACCAGTCGCCCATAGGCAGGACACCCAGGTCCAACCCCGCTACTTACACCGGAGTCTTTACTCCTGTTCGAGAACTCTTCGCCGAGCTGCCTGAGTCAAAAATACGCGGCTACGGACCTGGCCGATTCTCATTCAATGTTAAGGGCGGGAGGTGCGAATCGTGCCAGGGTGACGGGCTCGTAAGGATCGAGATGCACTTTCTCCCTGACGTGTACGTGCCGTGCGATACATGCAAGGGAAAGCGCTACAATCGGGAGACTCTGGAAGTTCGCTTCCGCGGCTTGAACATTGCTGAAGTACTGGACCTTACAGTAGAGGATGCGCTGGCATTCTTTGAAAATCAGCCGCGAATTGCGCAAAGGCTCCAGACCCTCAACGACGTAGGGCTTGGCTACATTCATTTAGGGCAGAGCGCGACAACGCTTTCGGGGGGCGAGGCCCAAAGGGTCAAACTCGCCACTGAACTTGCCAGAAGGGACACGGGGCGAACGCTCTATATACTGGATGAGCCAACAACGGGGCTGCATTTCGAAGACGTTAGGCTCCTGCTTCACGTGCTGCACCGCCTAGTCGACCGCGGAAACACCGTGATCGTCATCGAACACAATCTCGATGTAATCAAGACCGCAGACTGGATCGTGGACCTCGGACCCGAGGGAGGAACAGGGGGAGGGCAGGTGATCGCGGCGGGCACGCCCGAGGATGTGAGCCGAACGACCGGCTCCCACACCGGGCAGTACCTTCGGTCGCTACTGGGTGGCCGAGCTCAGGGTACTTCGCGCCGACCTTCTCGCGCTCGCTCCAGAGCGTGAGACTCAGGGAGCACAGCACGTCAGGGGCCTGATCTTCATCGTTATGATTGACGTTCTGGGGCGTATCCGAGGCGTGGAGCGGCAAGTATCTTAGGGACTCAGGCTCAAGGACGAGCCCTCCAGTGGTGGCGGGAAACCACTGGTTGGCGTATGTCGTAGTGAACCAACACACGAAGCCAAGGACCGATGATCACCAAAGACGATCTCGAATCATTCCTCGACCGCCTTTCCTCCGAAGGGGCGACGTACTTCGAGGCCGGAGAGTCGACCTGGATAGTACACCCCGGTGGTGCCCTGGACCTTGAGGTGGTGGTGCATTACAACCCGCCGGTAGTTGTGTTGCGCGTTAAGGTGATGAACGTCCCGTCAACAAATGGGCGGAGCGCGGAACTGAACAGGCGGTTGCTGGAGTTGAACGCGTCGGATCTGGTGCACGGCTCGTACGGCATCAGTGACAACGCGATCGTGCTCACCGAAGCGCTTGAACTGTCGCACCTCGAGTTCGAGGAGTTTCTGGCCAGCTTTGAGAGTATGACGCTGGCGCTCGCGACCCATTTACGCGAACTGGCGACCTACCGAGAGGACGCATAGGCATGGGTATTTTTGATCGACTGGCCTCCGTGGTCAAATCGAACATCAATGATCTGATCTCCTCCGCTGAGAATCCGGAGAAGATGCTCAATCAGATCATTATCGATATGCGCGACCAGCTGGTTAAGGCCAAACAGCAAGTTGCAGCAGCAATCGCAGATGAAAAGCGGCTCCGCGACCAGGCTGACGCCGAGTACAAACAGGCGGCAGACTGGGAACAGAAGGCCATGCTGGCAGTGCAGCAGGGTCGCGACGACCTCGCCAAGCAGGCTTTGGTTCGGCAGAGCGAGCACGCCACCCACGCACAGCAACTCGAAGCCACGTGGCAGACCCACCAGCTCGAAACCGAGAAGCTCAAAAACGCACTCCGCGACCTCAACGACAAAATCGAGGAAGCCAAGCGCAAAAAGAACCTTCTCCTTGCACGTCAGCGTCGCGCCCAGGCGCAGAAGCGAATCCAGGAAACGATGTCAGGGCTTTCGGAAAAGTCCGCCTTTGAAGCGTTTGCCCGGATGGAAGAGAAAATCGAGCAGAACGAACGCATCCTCAAGGCGTCCAGCGAAATCGATGAAGAAGTGACTGGTGACAGATTGCAGCACGACTTCAAGATGCTGGAGCGTTCGGCGGGCTCACAGGGTGCCGAAGCACAGCTCCTGGCGCTCAAACAGAAGATGGGCCTGCTCCCCTCGCCAGCACCTGCTGCAAAACGGCAGATCGGCGCCGGCTCCTCGCAGGACGAAGAAGTACACGCTGAAATAGAAGACGACACAACAGACGAAAAGTAGAGGAGAGGCACCTGATGAGCGGCATCGGCTCGCTCGATTTCAACAGAATACGGTTCGCGCCCGCCCTTGCAGCAACGGTCGCGACCGTTCTGCTTTTGTGGCTGCTTTTTCGGGCTGCCGACATCTTTCTACTGCTGTTTATAGCTTGTCTCTTTTCCCTCTACCTCGGTGCTGCTACCGACGGTTTGGTGAAACGCTTTGCCATGCCGCGCGGCATCGCCTTTGCTGCCGCGTTCGCGCTCACAGTGGTCGGAGTAGTTGGACTCGTCTGGCTCCTCGTCCCACCCGTCGTTGAACAGACTCAGCAGCTCGTCGCCAATCTCCCGGGCTACGCTGCCGCCTGGCAGGGCTGGCTCGAAAGACTGCTCGTCCGCTACCCTGCATTGCGCGAAGTATGGGCCGAGGAATCGGCCAACCTGGTCGGGACACTCCTGAACCAGGCAGAGAGCGCCGTAGGCGGTATTCTCCCACGCGTAGTCGGAATCGGACACGCCCTGGTGAACATCGTCTCCGTGGTGGTAATGAGCGTCTTCCTCGCGCTCCACCCGGTTGCATACCGCGAGTGGCTGATTGCACTCTTCCCGCCCCGAAAACGCGATCTGGTGCGCGACGTAATCCGCGACCTCGCCAACACGCTGCGTGCATGGCTCGTGGGCCAGCTCCTGGCCATGGCCATCCTGGCGCTGCTAACCGCAATTGGGCTTTATCTGCTCGATGTTCCGTATTGGCTCACCTTTGGAGTCTTTACGGGAGCCGTCGCCATTATTCCGTTCTTCGGAACCATGATCTCGTCCCTCCTGCCAGCCCTCTTTGTGCTGGGCGGAGACGGGCTACTGGGCCTGAGCCCCGGCACGCACGCCCTCCTCGTTGTCGCGCTGGGATTCGCCATTCATATAGTAGAGGCCAACCTCGTCATCCCGTTGATCACGCAGAAGCAGGTGGAACTCCCACCGGTGCTCACAATGATGTCGATCCTCGTGGTGGGTCGGCTCTTTGGCGCAACTGGACTACCGGTCGCTGTCCCGCTACTGGCCGCCGGCATGGTCCTGGTCCGACGACTCCTGGTTAACCGCGTCTATGAGGCGCAGGGGATCCAGCGGCTGAGCGGAGACCGCGTACTGGTGCTGCGCGTACCGTCCACCGATGGCGGAGTAATAGTCAGCGCCGACCCGCCTATAGACGTGTTGCGCTTCGCGGAAGCCAACAGGCGATCGGCCTGAAGGGAGTTGGGGAGTTGGGAAGATGGGACGCACAGGGTGATGACGCGCCCTGCAAATACGAAGCTCGAAGCTTACAGGAATCGAAAACCTCGCAGCATCGTAGGCGAAGCTTACAAGGGGTCGCAACCTCGAAGCTTACAGTGACAGAGCCTCGAAAAGTTGCAGCACGGCGGCCTCCATGGCGCGGCTCGCTCGCCCCGTCTAGGTTGCCTTCACCATGGCCGAGTTCCGACTATACAACA
>CAZYTS010000169.1:0-8019 GCA_964649855.1 uncultured Gemmatimonadaceae bacterium | reverse complement strand
CGCTGACTCTGCAGCTGGCCTCGCCGACCGGGTGCGCCGCATCAAGGACTCGGTGTATGCGGGTGCGTCTTCCCGCCCCAGGGACGAAATGATCTGGACAAGAACGAATGGGAGGCCCGAGTTGGTGATCTTTCCTGTGTGGTGGCCCGCCGGGGTTGCCGTGAGCTTTCCTGGCGACACGTTAGGCGATACGCTTAGCGGCCAGGCGCGTGCTCTTGTGGCTGACCTCGGTAAGCCGGTTTCTGTGGCGTGGGCGCGCGTCGTGCGGGTGCAATGTGGGCGCGGCTAGCGCATAAGAGTCTGGCGCGAACTACCCGTACCGTGCCAGCTTTGACAATCATCTTCATACGGTCGTTGAGCCAGTAGACGAATGCGAATAAATCCGCGTGGTAGGAGCCGAGACCTGGAGGACAGACGTGGAGCGTCGGGGGGAGGTATGCGCATGGGTGGTGGAATGGGAGGTGCCGGAAAAATGGGAATCGGGGGCTTTGTGGTCCTCCTGATCCTCAGCGTAGTCTTCAAACAGGATCTCTTTTCAGTGTTAGGTGCAGGTGGTGGAGGTGCCGGCTACGAAGCGCCGGCCGCTGGTGCCGGAGCTGCTCCCGTTCAGGACGCAGCTGAAGAGCCGATGGTACTGTTCATGTCAGCGGTGCTCGACAGCGTACAGTCGTTCTGGGGTAGAACTCTCCCTGCCAGTGGGGTCCAGTACCAGCGCGCTCAGCTCGTTCTCTTTCGCAACGCAACTTCAACGGCCTGTGGCTACGGCGAGTCCGCCGCCGGGCCGTTTTACTGCCCTGGAGACGGCAAGGTCTATATTGACCTTTCCTTTTTTGAAGAGTTGAAGTCCCGCTTTGGAGCCCCGGGCGATTTTGCGCAGGCTTACGTTCTGGCACACGAAGTCGGACACCATGTTCAGAACATTCTTGGGATGAGCGACCGGGTTCACAGAGCGCAGCAGCAGAATCCCCAAGCCGCCAATCAGCTGTCAGTGCGCCTCGAACTTCAGGCGGACTGCTACGCAGGCATGTGGGCGCACCTTGCCGCGCAACAGGGAATTCTTGAAGCCGGCGACGTCGAAGAGGGTCTTGGTGCGGCAGCCGCCGTTGGAGACGACAGGTTGCAGCGACAGGCTACGGGCAGAGTCAGTCCCGAGTCGTGGACGCATGGCTCTTCGGAACAGCGTATGCAATGGTTCCAGCGTGGCCTTCAGGGGGGACGAGTAGAGAACTGTAATACCTTTGACAGTTAGGGATGCACCTTTCGTTCATCGCTGTCTGCACCTTTTGCCTCGTGGTTACTGACCTGAACGCGCAGGGTGCACGACCCCGCGCACGCGAACTCGGCGTAGCTCCAGGCGTATTTTCTCCAGGCAGCAACAACGCTATCACAGACGTCAAAGGCGTGAGAGTTGGCCACGCCACCGTTATTCAAGGGGACAGCGTACGGACGGGCGTAACTGCGATCCTGCCACACGACGGAAACGTATTCTTCGACCGTGTACCTGCAGCGTTGCACGTAGGTAACGGCTTCGGAAAGCTCCTGGGCGTTACACAGCTGAGGGAGCTAGGTGAACTGGAAACTCCGATACTTCTGACGTGCACCCTTTGTGTTTGGAAGGCTGCCGACGCAATGGTGGAATGGCTGCTGGAGAAGCCACGAATGGAAGGAGTTGGATCCATCAATCCTGTCGTCGGTGAGACTAACGACGGATCGTTAAATGCGATCCGGAGTCGGCCAATCAACCCGGCGGATGTGCGCCGTGCCCTCGAAGGAGCAACTGCCGGTCCTGTTGAGGAAGGGGCAGTTGGGGCAGGGGCAGGCACCGTCGCATTTGGTTGGAAGGGCGGAATTGGCACGTCCTCGCGCGTACTGCCGTCGTCGCTGGGAGGCTATACGGTTGGCGTGCTCGTGCAATCCAACTTTGGCGGCGTTCTGCAGATCATGGGCGCACCCATTGGAAAAGAACTGGGCCGTTACTCGTTCCGAAACGCAGGCGATGACGACGGCGGAGATGGCTCGATCATGATGGTCGTGGCCACCGACGCCCCCCTTTCCGACAGAAATCTCGAACGTGTCGCTGCTCGTGCGATCATGGGACTATCCAGGACCGGTTCATCGGCGTCAAACGGGAGCGGCGACTACGTCATTGCATTTTCAACGGCTGAAAGCGTGCGCAGACAAGTGCAGCCAGGTGATGACCGCCGTCAGCGCACGACGAGCGAAGTAGTGAACGATGCGATGTCCGCGCTCTTTCAGGGCGTCGTCGAAGCAACAGAAGAAGCCATATACAACTCGATGCTCAAAGCGGTAACCGTCACCAGCAGGGGGCGAACGGTAGAGGCCCTTCCACTCGACGCAGTAAGAAGCATTCTCAGGAAGTACAACGTCGGCAATCAATGAACAATCGACTGCGACCGTTTGGGCTGGTGCTTGCTCTCGCAGCTTTCGGCATGCTGGCGTCATGTGCACGCCGGGCGTCACTGCTCGAACCGCGTGCGTCCGCATACACGCGCCAGGCGCCGGACTCCTTTGACGTGGAAGTAAAAACGACAAAGGGCGACATGAGGGTGAGAGTTCATCGAGCCTGGTCTCCCCACGGTGCGGATCGCTTCTATGTGCTTACTCAGCAGCGATACTTTGACGATGTAGCCTTCCATAGGGTGATCCGGAACTTCGTGGCGCAGTTTGGCATCCATGGTGTCCCAGCGGTCAGTGAGGCGTGGCGAGGTCAGAGCATTCCGGACGATTCGGTACGTCAGACAAACAGGCGCGGTACGCTCTCGTTTGCCAGAAGCGGCCCCAACACCCGTTCCGTTCAGCTTTTCTTCAACCTCGTCGATAACACACCGCGCCTCGACACGCTCAACGGTTTCGGCTTTCCTCCACTAGGTGAGATCGTGACAGGGCTCACAGTTCTTGATTCGCTCACCTGGGAGTACAGCGGTACGCGGGGCGGCCAGACATTTCCGGGACCCAGCCAGGATTCCATTGGCCGGCAGGGAAATGACTATCTTAAAAGGGCCTTTCCAAAGCTCGACTACATTCGCACTGCACGCGTAGTCGAAAAATGGGGCGCAGGTCACTAAAAGAGATTAAGTCGCGAGCAGTTTGCGCGGAACCGCTAGCTGTTGATAACGTATCAACGGGTACACAGGATAGCGCGCGACAAACTCAACCAATCAGGTATGAAGCGCAGCCATTTGATCGTTCTGATGACGGCAAGCTGCATACTCTCGGGCGAAAGCGCAGCGCAGGGTCGCCTCTCGTTGTGGATTGGGGCCGGCACTTCTGTGCGCGACAGCGCAGACATTTCCCTCAAGCGGTCAGATCTTTCCCTCGGGCTTCAGCTCGACGCTCCCCTGATCCCGTTGGCGCTCCGCGCCGAGGGAATGGTGGCAACGTCGGACATTTTCAGCGGTCCGCGTTCCTGGTTCCTTAGTGCAGTTCTTCCGATGCGACTACCGGCAATTCAGCCGTACCTTGTCGGGGGTTATGGAGTGTACTCCAGCGGAACCCCCTTGGAGGAAAAGGGTCTGAACTATGGTGCCGGAGCACGGCTGGGGTTGGGCCGATTTGGGCTTTATGCCGAAGTCAGAAAGCACGAACCGTTACGCAGAACAATGGGAACGATCGGAATCACTCTCTGACGTTCAACCCCTTCGGACGCAGAGATGGGGCAAGCGCGCGACCTGCAAGCCAGGCGCGCGCTTTGCTTGTGCACCTCCTCCGCCTTAGACTCGGATGCATCAGATCAGGCTGTCACGCTCGCCCGAGGCTATCCATGAATACCAGGTATCTAATCCCACTCGTTTCCGTTCTGGCCCTCTCACTCCCTGGCAGCACTCCGGCCCAGGACATAACCACTGCCTATCGCCAGCGAGCCGATCGGATAATCGACGCCGCCCTGGCCGATAGCGCTGCGTGGAATCGCATCGCCGAATTGACGGAGCGTTTTGGCCCGCGCTTTAGTGGCACGCCCGCGTTAGAGCAGGCAATCGACTGGATCATCGAGCGCATGAAGGCAGACGGGCTCGACAACGTACGCGGTGAACCAGTCATGGTACCGCGATGGGTGCGCGGCTCTGAATCGGCTGAAATGGTGCAGCCGCGCAGGCAGAACCTGCCGATGCTTGGACTTGGCGGGAGTATCGCAACTCCAGCGGCCGGGGTTACCGCGGAGGTAATGGTCGTGTCATCGTTTGATGACCTCAAGGCGAGATCCTCGGAGGCCAGGGGAAAGATCGTCCTTTTCAACGTCCCGTTTACGACATACGGACAAACTGTGCAATACAGGACAAACGGTGCCATCGAGGCAGCAAGGGCTGGTGCCGTGGCTTCGCTTGTCCGCTCGGTGACTCCCTACTCGATGCGCACGCCGCACACCGGCGGAATGCGCTACGACTCCACGGTCCGCCGTATCCCGCACGCTGCAATCACAACAGAAGACACCGACATGATCGACAGGCTGATCGGCCGCGGTGAGAAAGTGGTTGTCACTCTCAGAATGTCGGCGCGGACGCTGCCGGATGCCAGGAGCAGAAATGTGATCGGTGAACTCCGTGGATCGGAACTGCCAGACGAGGTGATCGTAATGGGCGGTCACATCGATTCCTGGGACGTGGGACGTGGCGCAATGGACGATGCCGGCGGCGTTGTTGTTGCCTGGGAAGCCATCAGGTTACTCGATAGACTCGGCCTTAAGCCGCGTCGCACAATTCGCGTGGTGGGTTGGACCAACGAAGAGAACGGAACCCGTGGCGGAACAGGCTATCGCGATGCTCATAAGGCCGCGTTGCAGAACCATATTCTCGCAATCGAGTCGGATGCTGGGGTCTTTAAACCGCTGGGCTTTGGCTTTACCGGAACCGACAGTGCATTTGCGATAGTGAAGCAAGTGGGGCGCTTGCTGGACAGGATCGGTGCGGGGGACATACAGCGCGGCGGCGGCGGCGCTGACATCGGACCGATAATGGCGCTCGGGGTGCCTGGCATGGGCCTCAACGTCGATGGAACCAAGTACTTCTGGTACCACCACTCCGAAGCCGACACTGTAGATAAGCTGGACCCGAATGAAGTCGCTCAGTGCGTGGCCGCGATGGCAATAGTGGCCTACGTAGTAGCTGACCTGCCCGAGCGTCTTCCCTTTGGTGGGGGTTAGTCCCCTTGTCAGCAATCCTTCCAGGCGCAATAATCTAACTATCTACAGAGGTCCACCTACAACGTCGCGAGCCCCGTCCGTGGCGAAACAGGAAGCGATCGAACTGGAAGGCGTTGTCAACGAGGTACTCCCCAACGCGACTTTCCGTGTTGGGGTGCAGGGTGGTCACGACGTCCTGGCCACCCTGGGTGGCAAGCTTCGCCAGCACCGTATCCGGATACTGGCGGGAGACACAGTAAAGCTCGAAGTCTCTCCCTATGACCTCACGCGGGGTCGTATCACCTTTCGCTACACCAAGACCCCGTCGAGTCAGTAGCTAACGCTGCCTGAACCAGATCATCGCGCTGGCCAGGAGCAGGACTGAAAAGAGTATTCCCGATGCCATGGAACGCATTGCGACTCCGGCACCTGTCCGTGAAAAGCGCGTGATTCGGAGATAGAGGGAATCAGGAGAGTCGACACCTCGTGGCATGTCCCTGAGCGACAGCACGTACGTCCCGCTGTCAGGCACGCGCATGGTAAAGAGCAGGTCCAATCCACCGCGATCCTTACGTCGCGCCGTGCGCTCAGGATCACCCGTGTCAACGGTGCCAGAATCGCCAGTTGACAGGTTTACAAGGGTCGGGTTCCACTGACGCGCTGCCTTGAGCACTTCAGTACCGCCGATTCCTACAACCCAGTAGGTGCCGGGTGCGGGGAGGGCGACGCGCTGTTCGGGCGCGGCAGGAACAGTTGCTACAACGCTTGCACTGTTGGCCGTCTGCATCTCTTTCATTGCGCGCACAGTGTACCAGCCGGTGGCTACACAAGCAGGAACGGTCAAGAGAAGGAGCGTACGGGCTCGGTTCACTTTGGTATGCGCTGTTAAGGCTTTGTCTCGCGCAGATGCGCATGCCGCGACCGTTCGCCGAACGCCAGGCCAGGCGCGTTTGGCAAAGAACGGTTTGTGTCCTTTGAAGGTGCGGCGGGTTGTACAATTTCCACAGACGCCGAATCAACGCTTCCGTTTGCCGCGATCCTTACCGTGTACCGCCCTGGTGTCGCGTTAGTGGAATCGTTGCTGGCGGTCGATGAAGTGCGCCCGTTCCAGACGAAGTGGTTGAGACCAACGGCCCTGGTGGGAGCGCCAGGCGGTGCAACGAGCGCAGAGTCTCGGCGATACGAGGCGAAGTGACTTAGCTGTTTCCCATTGGAGTCCGTGATATCAACCACAACCGAATCGGCTGGCCTTGCAAGGTGGTAGTAGACAGCGAGAGATGATCCTTCCGCCATTTGGGGCGGGTCAAAGAGATGCACAGCGGCCTTTGCAACGTCCTGCGTCATAGCACGCACCGGGGTGGCGTCGTCGAGCATCCAAAGTCCCCGTCCATCGGTCGCAAGGATCACCGCTCTTGGGGCCATGGCAATTCCGGTGATTGGGACTTCGGGCATTCCGAGCGTCAACTCCTGCCATTTGCCACCCTGGTTGAACGAGACAAAAACACCTCGATCCGTCCCTGCCCAGAGGAGCCCGCGCCTTACGCGATCTTCGACGAGCGTCCTTACGGCGTCGTCGTCCGGAATGCCATCGTCGGCGCGCGTCCATGTGGCACCGTAGTCAGATGTTTTCCAGACGTAGGGGGCTGGGTCGCCAGATCTGGTCCTGCGTGCAGAGGCGTAGAGCGTATTCGCGTCGTGCGGCGAAGCGTAGAGCGAGACAAACTCCGTGTTCTGAGCCAGACTCGTTGGTCCCGTACTCTTCCAGGACTTCCCGCCGTCACGCGTCAAGTGAAGCTGGCCATCGCTCGTGGCCGCCCAGATGGTGGACGAGTCGAAGTGTGATGCTGCAAGTGAAGAGATGTACTGCGTCATTGAAGCACCTGTGAGAATGCCGGACACAGGCCTCCAGCGCGAGCCACCATCATCTGACCTCCAGACACGATTGGATGCCGTGTAGAGCGCTCCGCTCGTCGAGACTGCCAGGGGAGTGGGTGAGTGCCAGCTTTCGGAGCGTGGGGCAGAGCGCACGGAGCGGAGCGCACCACCAGACCCTGCAACTGTGAAAATACTCAGTCGCCCGGCACTCATGCCGTAGAGCGTTAGACTATCTCTTGTAGAAACCAGCAGCGATTCGCTGTTGCCGCGCGCGGCTGTGCCCGTGTCGTTCGGTGCGTTCAGCCGCGTACAGAGCGTTGGCCCGGTCAGGATACCTGCACAGGAAACCATTGACGCAGGCTCTGCATAGACAACACTCGTGAGGCGCAGAGTGGGAAGTGGCCGCAAGGCGAGAGCCGCGCCACCGTTCTGAGTAAAAGCGGCTCCATTTGCGCCCGCAACAACTGAGCGCCTGGGATTCTCCGGGGCCTGCCAGAAATCGTGAACGCTTCTGGCAGACTCGAATGCCTGCCTGAGGGTTGAGCCGGAATTATCCGACCTCCACACGCCTCCGTTGATTACATAAATGCGGGCTGCATCCGCCACATCGGCATATATGCGCAGGTCAGATCCACGCGCTAGCCGGTTCCTGCTGGCAGCCTCAAAGCTTTCGCCGCCGTCACGCGAAACCAGGAGTTGTACCCGGTCGCTTTCCAGAGCCACAAAAACCAACTGGCTGTCAACCGGCGATACAGAGACAGCTATGCGTCCTCGTGTTGACGGAGCTGAACCGAGTAGTGTCGTCACCTCTTTCCAGGAATCGCCGCCATCAGCCGATCGAAAGAGCCTTGAAGCCGATCGCCCGCCAGCGGCCGCCGGATCCCAGAAGCTCGCAAACACCAACTGTGGATTGCGTTTGCTCAGGGCGATCTCATAGGCTCCCAATGAGTCGCCCAGAGACAGCACGAGTTGCCACGTCTTGCCCGCGTCAAACGAACGAAAGACTC
>CAZYTS010000168.1:0-8107 GCA_964649855.1 uncultured Gemmatimonadaceae bacterium | reverse complement strand
CCTCGGTGTCGCGCCTTTAACTCCTCACGGCTGTCGAGGACGGAGCAGCAACGATGGTTCGCGTGGCGGGTGGCGAGATCCAAGGAGCAACGAGTGGTGCACGAAGAAGAGGGACAACGGTTTCTGTGCATCAACTCTTTTACAATACTCCCGCCCGGCGCAAGTTTTTGAGGAGCGCCCGTTCCGAATGGCGCGCCATAGCTGACACACTTGTCACTGTCGCGCTCACCAGGCGCGACGTATCTATCAGAGTCACGTCCGATGGTCGCGAAGCGCTGGTCCTCACCCCCGTGTCGTCGCTGCGCGAGCGTGTCGCCGCGATCTGGGGGAGGGAATATGCCGATCGCTTTGTAGACGTCGATGGTGTTTCTGGTCCGCTGCGCGTATTTGGATTAGTCGAGCGACCCGCAGACGCTGGTGTCTCATCACGAAGGGCATTTGTGAGTGTGAACGGACGCCCGGTGCGCGATACGGGGATTGCTCGTGCCGTCGAAGCTGCTTACCGATCCACGCTTCCCGCAGGGATCCGACCCTCTTTTATGCTCGAAATCACGCTCCCGGCGTCAGATGTGGACGTGAACGTGCATCCGGCAAAAGCAGAAGTCCGTTTTCACAGTCGTTGGCAAACTGAACGCACCATAGAGCGGATCGTCCAGCGTGCACTTGGTACGAGTGATGCCGCGCCGTGGGTCGGTCGCAGCTGGTCGCCGGATAGTGAGTCCAGGTTCAATGGCGACAGCGGTGCCCTGGATACTTTGCCCACAGCGCCGTCACCGAATGCCACCCCCTCTGACGGGATATTCTCGGCACCCAACCGAGAAGAAGGGTCCGAAGGGCCTGTCGCAGAGAGCGAACTTGAGACACAGAGCTTTGTGCCTCCGCTTACGCAGCTCCGTAAGACCTACCTCATGTACGAGCACGATGAGGGGGTGGTGCTGATCGACCAGCATTCTGCACACGAACGCGTGCTTTATGAGCGCTTTCTCGCCACCCTTGAACGCGGCAGCGAATCGGCTCAGCGTCTCCTCTTTCCCGAGACGGTGCATCTCTCACCTGAGGATGCAGATGCGTTCGAAGCGAACGCGGATCTCTTTGCGCGACTCGGCTATGAGATCGGCGACTTTGGCGGGCATACAATCGTCGTGCACGCCGTACCAACCCCACATCAAAGGTTTGACGCACTACAGTGTCTGAGAGACTCGCTGTCTGCTCTCAGCGGTGGAAGGCACGCCGCAACGCACGCACGGCATGAAATGCTAGCTGCTACCGTTGCCTGCAAAGCTGCAGTGAAGGCTGGGGACGTGCTCTCGAACGAGGAGATGCGGGCACTGTATCGCGCGCTGGCGGCGAGCAGACTGCCGGCCCACGACGTTCATGGCCGC
Organism: uncultured Gemmatimonadaceae bacterium; assembly: GCA_964649855.1. Classification (GTDB taxonomy): domain Bacteria; phylum Gemmatimonadota; class Gemmatimonadetes; order Gemmatimonadales; family Gemmatimonadaceae; genus CAZYTS01. The sequence continues at coordinate 6,725 of CAZYTS010000168.1, read as the reverse complement.
GCTACTATCGTGCGCCTTTCATGGGACGAACTGGATCGCCGCTTTGGACGTCGTTAGGCTCCCGGTAATAACCGGCTGTACAGCTGCCGGAAAATCGGCGTTGGCCATGGAAATCGCGGCGCGTTACGCAGTAACAATCATCAGTGCGGACTCTCGGCAGATCTATCGCGGCTTTGACAAGGGCACAGCCAAACCTTCGAGCAGAGATCTCGAAGTAGCACCCCACGAAGGCATCGATGTCGCAGATCCACATGATCGGTTTAGTGCTGCACGATGGGCCGCGCTCGCAGGAGCAGCGGCAGAGCGCGCGATCGCTCAGGGACGGAGGCCGCTCGTGGTCGGGGGCAGTGGACTCTATCTCAAAGCCCTCTTCGAACCACTCTTTTCGGAGCCTCAGCTCGATCCCGTGGCTCGTGCAGCGCTCCAGGCAGAACTCGCGCATGAATCAACAGAGGGATTGCGCCGCCAGGTGATGAATCTGGATCCACCTCGTGCGCACCTCGGACGAACCCAACTGCTGAGAGCCATCGAAGTGGCTCTTCTTACGGGAACTCCCATAAGTGAATGGCATAAAACGTCAGCCAAACCCGCAATGTTTGGGGCCCGGTATCTCATTGCTGATGCGTCCGATGAACTGGGCCAGCGCATTGCAGCAAGAACTACTGAGATGTTGCGATCGGGCTGGGTAGACGAGGCGAGGTTGTTGATGGAGTCAGTTGCTCCTGACGCGCCGGCGTGGAAGGCGACCGGCTATCGCACTGTATGCAGGATGGTGCGCGGAGAGATCGGGCTCTCGGAGGGCACGGAGGAGATAGTCATTCATACCCGGCAGTACGCCAAACGACAGAGGACGTGGATGCGGCATCAATTGCCAGCCGATTTGAGAAATGTTGACACAAGGGCAACGTCCAAAGCGGTGGATCAGGCGTTAGGTTGGTGGACTGAGGAGGAACCGATTTGAAGATTGGAATAACCTGCTATCCGACCTACGGCGGCTCGGGCGCCGTGGCTACTGAACTTGGCATAGCTCTCGCCAAGCGTGGCCACGAGGTGCATTTCATCACGTATCAGCAGCCATTCAGGCTGCCTTCGTTCCTCCCTAACGTCTTCTTTCACGAGGTAGACGTAGGGCGCTATCCACTCTTTGAGTACCCACCGTACGACCTCGCTCTGGCCGTGCGTATGCACGAAGTGGTTCGGAGCCACGAACTCGATCTGCTGCATTGCCACTACGCTCTGCCGCATGCCACAAGCGCCTGGATTGCCAGGGAGATGCTCAGGGAGACGGGACACGATGTAACGGTCATTACCACGCTCCACGGTACCGACATCACCATTGTGGGGCAGGACCGCTCTTTTCACACGATCATCAAGTTCTCGATCGAGAAGTCCGATCGCATCACGGCCGTTTCGAAATACCTTCGTGACGAAACCTTCTTTGCATTTGGTTGCGCGGGCTGCGACGTAGAAGTCATTCACAACTTCATTGATCCTGAGATCTATGATCGCAACCGCTACACTCCCTTGTTGCGCGAGCAGGTGCACGGAAAGCGAGTCCTGATGCACATCTCAAACTTTCGTCCGGTAAAACGAGTTCGCGATGTCGTTCGCATATTTGCTCGTGTGGCCGAGCAGATCCCTTCGGAACTGGTCATGATTGGTGACGGTCCAGAAAGGGGCGAGGCGGAGCACGAAGCAGAGCAATTGGGGGTGAGCGAACTCGTTCACTTTCCCGGAAAGATCGAATCAGTGGCCCCGCTCCTGGCCAGCGCAGACCTCTTTCTGCTTCCGTCGGAGCGCGAGTCATTTGGCCTGAGTGCGCTGGAAGCGCTAGCCTGTGGGGTGCCAGTAGTTGGCTGTCGAACGGGAGGACTACCCGAGGTCGTGAGGGATGGAGAGACGGGCGCTCTGTGCGACGTGGGCGATATCGAGGGCATGGCAAAAGGCGCTCTGCATCTACTTTCAGACAACGAGCGCTGGTCGCGTGCTTCTGAATTGGCTGCACGCGACGCCAGAGAACGCTTCAGCCTCGACGCAATTGTGACTCGCTACGAGAACCTGTACGAAGATGCAGTCGAAGGACGCCGCAGTCGCCAACCTTGAATCCGCATAACCCCATGCTCTTGCCAACCGGCCAATGACGGTGTTCCAGGCGCTCGTGCTGGGACTGCTTCAGGGCCTGACTGAGCTGCTCCCAATAAGTTCTTCGGCTCACCTCGCGCTGACACCCTGGTTCTTTGGCTGGCCCTCTGCAGGTCTCGCCTTTGACGTTTCGCTGCATTTTGGCACGCTGCTCGCGCTTGCCTGGTACTTCAGGGCAGAGTGGTACAAACTCATACGTGCAGCACTTGAAATGGTGCGCAGGCGCAAAGTTGAGACTCTCGATCAGCGGCGCGTTGTATTTCTGATCATTGCGACAATTCCTGCCGGGATTGCCGGTTTGCTGCTCGAGGACCTGGCATCGAGCAGCTTCCGGTCCCCTGCAATCATTGCCGTCGCACTGATTGTCATGGGTCTCATACTCTGGGCAGCCGACAAGTGGTCGTCGCAAGGCCGCCAACTGACCGAGATGCGACGTATCGACGCGCTAATAATCGGCGTTGTGCAGGTGCTGGCACTCATGCCAGGTGTATCCCGTTCCGGATCGACGATAAGTGCAGCACGCTACCTCGGTTTCGACAGATCGAGTGCGGCAATTTTTTCATTCCTCATGAGCATGCCGATTACAGCGGCAGCCGTTGTGGTAAAGATGCCGGAAGCCGTGGGTGAGCAGATTTCGCTGCCCCTGGTTGTAGGGATCGCCGCAGCTGCGCTAAGCTCATGGTTTGCAATCGCTGTGTTGTTACGTTATGTAAGTCGTCACAGCTACGGTGTATTTGCGCTCTACCGACTGATCTTTGGATCCATGGTCCTGTCTCTATATTTTGCGCGTGGTCAATAATGCCTCACGAGGAATGACGGCGTTCAAATACGACGGGCTGTCCCCTTCGGCTTTGGCACACCTGGCCGGTGTGCCACGCATCGCGCTACACGAGCACGTTCCGAGCACAATGGACGCCGCGCACGACCTTGCGGAACTGGGCGCTCCAGCGGGCACCATTGTTCTCGCCGAGCGCCAGACAGCTGGACGAGGACGCGGGGGCAGGGCGTGGGTCTCTTCGCCGGGTGCCAGCATAACGATGACCTTGATAGAGCGGCCCACGGATGCACGTGCCGTTTCGGTTCTCTCCTTGAGGCTGGGGCTGAGAGCCGCCGAGGTCCTGGACCGCTACGCCACTTCTCCAGTCCAGCTCAAATGGCCTAACGACTTGATGTTGCCCGGCGGCAAGCTGGGTGGGATACTCGTAGAGGCACGTTGGCGCAATCAGCGGCTCGACTGGGCAGCCATTGGCATCGGGATAAATGTCGCCGAGCCCGGGCTCCGCGGCACCGCGGGACTTGTTGAGGGAGTCGCGCGGCTCGACATCCTCGCCCAACTGGTTCCCGCATTGCGCGAAGGAGTTGCGGCCAAGGGGGATCTAACCGATGTGGAACTCTCCTCGTACCAGCTGCGCGACTGGGCTCGCGGACGCCAGGCCATGCTCCCGGTGTCGGGAATGGTTCGCGGTCTCTCACCCGCCGGTGCCCTCATCATAGACACGACCGGCGGGCCCGTGGAGTGTACCTCGGGATCACTCGTCCTCTCGGGAAGCTGACATGCTCCTCGTCTTTGACGTCGGCAACACTGAGACCACAATCGGGCTCTTTGAGGGTGAAAACCTCCGGGGCCACTGGCGAATCGTAACCGACCTTTCGCGAACGCCTGACGAGTTGTCCCTCGTGATTCGCGGACTTCTCTCGGGGCGCGACGTCCCGGCGTCTTCGGTCACCGGGACCGCTGTCGGTTCGGTAGTGCCAGTGATGACTGAGCCCCTCGTTGAAGCATGCCAGAGTCTCTTTGGCGTTGAAACGGTTGTTGTGGACGGACGGTCACCACTTCCAATCAGGCTCGACGTTGAAGAACCCATGACAGTGGGTGCTGATCGCATCATCAACACGCTCGCGGCGAGCCGGCTTTACCATCGCGATACCATCGCAGTAGACCTGGGTACTGCAACCACCTACGATTGCATAACCGCCGACGGCGTCTTCCTGGGTGGCGTGATTGCTCCGGGTCTCCGTACCTCTGCGGAGACGTTGTTTCGCAGAACTTCAAAGCTTCCCGCAACCGAGCTTATACCTCCGCTGCATGTAATTGGCCGTCGAACTGAGGATTGCATCCGCTCAGGGGTGATCCTTGGAGCAGTGGACGCCGTGGACGGCATTGTGAGGCGGATCAAGTCGGAGTGGCCCACCAGGAGTGTTCCGCTGGTGGTTGCCACCGGTGGGCTGGCCCCGGTTATCGCGCCACTTACCAAAGAGGTGGAGCGCGTCGAGCCGGCTCTGACGCTTATTGGTTTGCGCATGGCGCACGAGCTTCTACGGTCGAGCCCGTAAGCGTTGTAGCCGCAATAACTTAGAGATCGGCTCGCGGCGCTTTCCCCGACTTTACAAGGGCCAGGGAGTCGTATAGTTTTTAGCCCGTTAGCACTCGTCGTGATTGAGTGCTAGAACATCATATTTTTAACCCTAATCCCTTACGGAGGGACGACGTCTATGGCGAAGAACGCTGTGGCGACGAAAATCGCGCCGCTCGCCGATCGCGTGGTGGTGAAAGCGCTGGAAGAGTCAGAGACCATGCGCGGAGGTCTCTACATCCCGGACACGGCGAAGGAAAAGCCCCAGCAGGGCGAAATCGTAGCCGCAGGACCGGGACGATACGAGGATGGCAAACGCATACCCCTCGACGTCAAGGTCGGTGACAAGGTGCTCTATGGTAAATATTCGGGCACCGAAGTCTCGGTCGACAACGAGCAGTATCTCATTCTTCGTGAGAGCGACGTTCTCGCGGTGATCAGCTAGCTATCGCGGGCTCCAAGGCGAGCCCGGTCCATCCTAATCGACCCAAACAAATCAGGGAAAAACATCCCATGGCTGCCAAAGAACTTCACTTCAACTCAGACGCGCGTGCTGCTCTAAAGCGCGGCGTCGACCAGCTTGCGGACGCCGTCAAGGTGACGCTTGGTCCAAAGGGCCGGAACGTCGTCATTGACAAAAAGTTTGGCGCTCCAACAGTTACCAAAGACGGTGTAACCGTCGCCAAAGAAGTCGAACTCGCTAACCCGCTCGAAAACATGGGCGCACAGATGGTCAAGGAAGTTGCAACCAAGACCTCTGATAACGCCGGTGACGGTACCACTACTGCTACCGTTCTCGCTCAGGCCATCTTCCGCGAAGGACTTCGCAACGTTACCGCTGGTGCCAACCCCATGGCACTCAAGCGCGGAATCGACAAGGCCGTCGGCGCTGTTGTCGAAGAACTCAAAAAGATCTCGGTGCCGACAGCCGGCAAAAAGGAGATCGCTCAGGTTGCCGCTATCTCCGCCAACAACGATAAGGAAATCGGTGATCTCATCGCCGATGCCATGGAGAAGGTCGGCAAGGACGGCGTAATCACCGTCGAAGAAGCACGCGGCATCGAGACAACGCTCGAGACTGTAGATGGAATGCAGTTCGACCGTGGTTACATCTCGCCCTACTTCGTCACCGATCCCGACAAGATGGAAGCTGTCCTTGAGGACGCCAACATCCTGATCCACGACAAGAAGATCTCTGCAATGAAGGATCTCCTCCCTGTGCTCGAAAAGGTCGCACAGATGGGACGTCCTCTCCTCATCATCGCCGAGGATATCGAAGGCGAAGCGCTGGCCACTCTGGTTGTCAACAAGCTGCGTGGCACGCTCAAGGTCGCAGCGGTTAAGGCGCCAGGCTTTGGCGACCGCCGCAAGGCCATGCTTCAGGACATCGCAGTCCTTACCAATGGCCAGGTCATTTCCGATGAAGTCGGCTTCAAGCTCGAAAACGCCGTTGTCACGGACCTCGGCAGAGCCAAGCGCATTGTGATCGACAAGGACAACACCACGATCATCGATGGCGATGGAGAGTCTGAAAAGATCCAGGGCCGCGTAAAAGAGATTCGCTCGGCAATCGAAAAGAGCACCTCTGACTACGATCGTGAGAAGCTGCAGGAGCGCCTCGCCAAGCTCGCCGGCGGAGTCGCGGTCATCAACGTTGGTGCGGCAACTGAAGCCGAGATGAAGGAAAAGAAGGCGCGCGTCGAAGACGCGCTGCACGCTACCCGCGCTGCCGTTGAAGAAGGCATCGTGCCTGGTGGTGGTGTCGCCTTCATCCGTTCTCAGCGCGCGCTCAAGGGTCTCAAGTTCGAAGACTCCGATGAGCAGATCGCTATCGACATCATCAAGCGTTCGATCGAGGAACCAATCCGCATGATTGTTCAGAACGCTGGTGGTGAGGGCTCGATCGTCGTAGAAAAGGTTCGCGGCTCCAAGGACGACGCCTTTGGCTACAACGCTCTCACGGACACGTACGAAAACCTCGTACAGTCCGGCGTTATCGATCCTACCAAGGTGGCACGCACTGCATTGCAGAATGCAGCCTCCATCGCGGGGCTTCTCCTCACCACCGAAGCACTGGTGGTAGAGAAGAAGGAAGACAAGCCGGCTGCTCCGGCAGCCCCGGGTGGAATGGGCGGAATGTACTAAGCGCGAAAGGCTTGGTCTTTGAGAACGGGGTACTGCAAGACGCAGTGCCCCGCTTTCTTATGTTTGGGTATCAGGCAGCGCTTC
>CAZYTS010000167.1:0-8236 GCA_964649855.1 uncultured Gemmatimonadaceae bacterium | reverse complement strand
AAAAGCTTTCTACGGGTTCACAGATCCACCATTGTAAACATCCACCGCATCCGCGAGGTGCAGCCCTGGTTCGGTGGCGACTACATCGCAATCCTCAAGAGCGGCGTCAAACTCAAAGTGAGCCGACAGCGAGCTCCTCAGTTGCTCAAACCCATGGCCTGAGACGGAAAGCCGCATCTCCTCGCCCTCGGCCGAACGTTTACTACAGACGAGGGTACGGCCAATCACACGCCTCGAGCGTGAGTGTAAACGAGGAGTTTGGATGAGATACAAGAAGCCTGGAATTTCAGATCCCAAGCACGCGCCCCAAGACAAGCCGTTGCCGGGTGAGCCTGCCGACGAAGACCGAGACAAAATCGATACAGCAGACGCAGTCGAAGAAGCGTCGTTCGAATCCTTTCCTGCGTCGGATCCGCCGTCTTTTACTCCTTCGCGCGCTGGTCACCCCTCGGACAAGCCGGACGACAAGCTCAAGCGGTAACAAAAAGCGGCAAGGCCGCGCTTGCTCGATCAGATAAATACGTTCGAGCCTAACGCCAAAGTCAAACCAAATAGCGTCCTACTGCCATCGTGAGAATTGTCACGATCAGGAGGAGCGTGACCACGTTGTTGGCGATGCCCGCCACCTTCCGTGCTGTTTGCGCCTGTGCGAGCATCTCTTCCTTTTCACCCACAGCAGCCTTTGCAGCTGCCTGACTGAGTTGCACTGCTTTGGCCATATTCGGGCGCACGAAGCTCATTCCGAACACAAACGCAAGTATGGCCGCTCCTCCGCCGAGGCCGTAGGCCATTCCAGGAGCCGAGCCCATGTACTCTGCTTCAAAGCCTCCGGAAACGCGCCAGTAGAGCCAGAGCCCTGACAGAATTGTAAAGACCGCGGCTATCGGCATCACCTTGAGGAACCCTCGCCCCAGCAGCGCCCCCATCACCTTGCCGCCCTCCGGGCCTGCGTCGCGAATAGCCGGCGCCAGATAGAACACATTAAAGAGACCTACACCACCCCAGAAAATCCCAAGCACGATGTGCAAGAGCCTTGCAATGATGACCCACGGATCCATTTTGCCTTTCTGTCAGTTCTTTCAGCGCTGGGGCCAGGGGACGCCCTGACGCCGAGGTACGGAACCAATCCCCTTGTAGACAAACCTCTGAACGCGCTTTCCTTCGTACGTTTCCGTGGTGTAGATGTTTCCTCGCGAATCTGTGGCAATGCTGTGCACGGCAAAGAACTGCCCAGGCTGACGACCACCATCACCAAACTCTGTAAGGATATTCAAGGACTGACGGTCTACTACATAGATCTTTTCATTACGCCCGTCGGCAAGATACAGGTACTTCTGCTCGGCGTCGCGCGAAAAGGCTATGTCCCAGACTGAGCCGTCGCCGCGTGTCAAAGGCGCAATGCGCTGCTCCTTTACAAACGAACCATCCTTGCGGAACACCTGTATCCGATTGTTGGGCCTGTCACACACATAGACGAGCCCATCACGCGTGGGCTCGGCGCAGTGCACAGGGTTACGGAACTGCGGCGCTGGAGGAGCATCAGGATTATATGGACCCATGTTCGTGTCCTTGGGTGCATTGCCGTACGCTCCCCAGAACCGTTTGATGACTCCTGTCGTCATGTCGATGACTGCAACGCGTTTGTTGCCATAGCCATCGGCGATGTAGGCCTCATTGGCGCCGTCATCAAAGGCAATCTTGGCCACACGTCCAAAGCTCGTCATGCTCGAACTGTTCACCGGCTGCTTGGTCTGACCAACTGTCATCAGATACTTGCCGTCGTGCGTGAACTTGAGAATGTGCGAATCGGTACGGCCATTGCCGCCGATCCACACATTGTCGTTGCCGTCCAGAGTGAGACCATGGTTTGACTGCGGCCATTCGTAGCCTTCACCCGGTCCCCCCCATGATCTGACGAGATTACCATCGGGATCGAACTCCAGAATGGGAGGCGCCGAGCGGCAGCACTCGGCCATTGGCGGGTTGGCGTCGGCTCCTGATTCAGTACGCTGGTTGAGCGTCGAGTCACCACGATGGATGATGAACACGTGATCCCTGGAGTCGACTCCGACTCCGATAGCTGACCCCAGGACCCAGTGGTTAGGCAGTGGCTTGGGCCACATCGGATCGACTTCGAAACGCGGTGCCTGAACCGACTGATTGGTGGACGCTGCGTCGAGTGCCGATTCAGCTATTGCGAGCGCCGCAATCGACACGGCTACGCCAGTTACCACGACTACCTGTCTCCTGAATGACATGGTGTCTCCTGTTCACGTGCTTAGTCATGCGTCTTGCGCTGCCCTGTTCGCGCTCACAAGCTGGTGCTGGTAAGGCCTGCTTGCCGCCGCCCAAAACAACGTCGTGAATCGGCACTCGTCCAGACAATCGTTGAGACTCAAGAGCCTATTTAGCCGCGTCGTACTCCGCCGCGGAGTACTCGTGGCGGGCGCCCTGATGGCGTCTCCACTGGTGCCAGCTGCGCACGAAATACCAGCGAGCGTCACCATCATGGCGTTCGTAAAGCCAGAGGCCGACCGGCTTCGTCTGCTCCTTAGGGTGCCGCTTGGAACGATGCGCGACTACGACTTTCCGCTCAGGGACAGCGTGTACCTGCGCATCTTGGCGGCCGATACGCTCATGAGGGAAGGTGCTGAGCTCTGGCTCGCAGATTACATCGACATGTACGAGGATGAGCGCGAGTTGGGGAAAGAGCGGCTTGTTGCACTTCGTGTTTCGCTGCCTTCGGACCGTTCATTCGTGGAATACGAGTCGGCGCTGGCAAATCTCAACAGTCCTCCCCTGCCAGAAGCGACCGCTATTCCGTGGCAGCAGGCATTGGTGGACGTACTCTTTGAGTATGACATCGAGTCGCCGACGTCGCGCTTCTCGATAGAGCCATTTCTGGCGCGCCTTGGTGTCCGTACCAGTACGGTGCTGCGCTTTATCCCGTACGAAGGAAAGGAGCGGGCATTTCAGTACGCTGGCGATCCCGGCCTTGTACGACTCGATCCGCGCTGGCATCACGCGGTCTTTAGCTTTGTCAGGCTCGGTTTTGATCATATCCTGGACGGTCTGGACCATTTGCTGTTTATACTTTGTCTCGTTATTCCGGTGAGACGGTGGCGACCTCTTCTGGCCATCGTGACTTCGTTCACCGTAGCACATTCAATCACACTCATTGCCTCGGCGCTGGGTCTCGCACCAGGTGCGCTCTGGTTTCCGCCACTGGTCGAAACGTTGATTGCGCTGTCGATCGTGTACATGGCCTTTGAGAACATCGCGGGAGCCCGCCTCGAACATCGCTGGAAGTTTGCCTTTGCCTTTGGACTGATCCACGGCTTTGGCTTTTCGTTTCTGCTGCGCGACTCATTGCAGTTTGCAGGACGGCATCTACTCACGTCTCTGCTAGCGTTCAACGTTGGCGTGGAGCTGGGACAACTACTTGTGGTGGCCGCAGCAATCCCTGTGTTGTGGCTGTTCTACAAGTATCTTATTCCAGAACGGGTGGGTGCCATTCTCCTCTCGGCGCTGGTCGCCCACACCGCGTGGCACTGGATGACCGAGCGAGGGTCCACACTCGGTGAGTACAACTACGCGTTGCCTGCGCTGGACCTCGCCTTGGCGGCTTCTCTGGCGCGGTGGTTTATTCTCGGGCTCATTATCTGGCTCGCAGCCCGGGCTCTCGTTTCGCTTGCCAGATGGGCGACACCTGCTCCGAGTGACATAGGTACGACGAGTGGCCCGGAGGTGCAGCCGCAGACTAGCTGAGCCTGGCCGCTAGGTGCCCTTTGTAGACACGGCAGCGTAGATGACTCTTCCGTAATCCGACGGAACCCTCGCTCGGACGTAGAATGGCGTGATGCCCGCCTGTCGCGCGATCTCAGGCAATGCAGCCGTCGGTATGGGATGCGGAACCCAGGTATTTGGATCCGACCTGTCGTACTCAATCACGAGCAATCGACCTCCGGGCTTGAGCGCGCGACTCACCGTGCGTAGCACCTCCGACGGGCCGGGCACGTAGTGCAGCACGTTGGCAAGCAGGATTCCCTCGAGGGGCGGCAGCGGTCCAAGTTCTGTTATCTGCTCGCTTCTGAAGGTGTACGCAGGATTGTCGTCGCTCCATGTGCGTGAGACGCGGCGCAAGCGCTCGATGGCCGCGGCGTCCTTGTCTACCAGCAGCAGTGAGCCCGCGGGACCTATGATTTCCGCAAGTATCCTGGAGAGTGTTCCGTCACCGCAGCCAAGGTCTGCCCAAGCCTCGCCAGGCGCCGGGTCAGCGGTGCGCAACAGAGTCGTGCGTTGTTGGTTGTCCATCTCTTCGTCGCAACTCGACGTTGTGCAACCCTAACCGACGATAGCGTTTACACAGCTACCGAATGAGGCGGAGAGGGTGATGTAGTCTGAACATTCTATGCGAGTGACACTGAGCGCTTCAAGTGTTGGAGCGTACCCGAGCTCAGCTCTAAGAGCTATGAGTTCGAGCACGCCACTCTCAAGGTCGAGCTTGCGAGCTCGACAATGATCCTACATCACTGAAAGGTGCCGACGTCTCCAGGAGGCAGTCTGTACAGGAGAGCGGCGGTTCTGCGATCAGACTCCGTGAGCTGATACTGCTGACCTTCTGAAACCGCGGTCATGATGTCGCGCGGATCGGGGGAGTGACCAAGGCCAAGTACGTGACCCGCCTCGTGTCTCGCTGCATTCTGAACAGCGTACACGTCGTACGAGGTGGAGAGAACTACCTGAGCAAACGCGATCCAGCCATCGCTGCCAGTCATTCTGAATGTGGTCCCGATTTGCGAGCTGTGCGGCATTTCCGAACTCCACAACACGTGAACATCGGCCTGTGTGGAATCGTCCACCATTGCGAACTCAACACCAAGTCCGAGCTCATTCCACACGGAGAACCCGCGCCGCGCGGGTGCTACGAGACCACGCGAGAAGCCCTTAGCGGTTGAATACGGCTGTACCCACACACGAACAGGATCAACGCGAGGCTGCCACCGCAGCACGTACTCGCCGTCTTCGGCTAGCATGGCGCGCAGGTACCCTCCCTTTGCGTCTTCGGCCAACACCGAATTCAGCGAATCGATGGTCCAGACGCGGTTCGAGCGGGAGGCAGCGCCGAGGCTGCGGAGGGCTGCCGTCTGGAGCTGGGCAATGTGGATAGCCGAAAGCCAGTCGGGCACAGCGGATGCATTACCGCGGGCGGACAACTGCTCCCAGTATTGTCCCGCAACAAAGGCACTGTCAGCTGCAGAAAGTTTGTCAGGCGCGCGCTTTTCCGACTGACGGAACGCCTGAACAGCGGTGAGAACGGCAAGCACGGCCAGAGTGGCCACAGCTGTTGTCCCTACGATGCTGGAACTTCGGCCCATAGCTCTGAGACGCGGGAGCGGGCGTTGGGGCAACCCCTGTCTGTCTTACAGAGTCCGATGGAAGCTGGCGCGGGCTCGTTGCGATCCTGCGAGCCGCGTGACAGAGTTTGGCTACCTCTTTCTTGAGTGTATTTCTGAGCTCAACTGTATTCCCTCCCAGGGGTGAGCGATTCATCAGGGGGGTCCTAACGGTCCTGGCATTGAGCGCCCTACCCGCTCTGGTTGGGGCTCAGAATGGATCCGGGGCGGACAGTACCTCGGAAAAGACGACGTTAAACGGGGTTTTTACCGCGGCGCAGGCAACCCGTGGCCGGGACACCTTTGCCATGAGCTGCCTGGGCTGCCACACCACCGCTTCGCATACCGGGCCGGCCTTTATGGGCCCGTGGCGCGGAAAGCCCCTGCTGGACCTTTTCCAGTACATCCGGTACTCGATGCCCAAGAGCGAGCCTGGCACCCTTTCGGATAACGAGTACCTCCAGGTGACGGCATACATCCTCCAACTCAACGGTATGCCTGACGGCGCGCGTGAACTGGTCGCAGATTCAGCGTCGCTGAGCAGGATCAGGATCGCGGCCAGGACTCCCTGAGGATTGTGGCGCGGCCTGGGATCACGGCGCTGTAAACCAACTCAAGACGAGGAAAGCAGCAATGCATGTCAACAGGTTGTCGCGGCGCACGAAGGCCGCCCTTGGCCTCATCATTGCAGTCGGTGCGTCCCTTCTTGTGGCTCGTGTTGCTACGAGCAACGCGCAGCAATCGCGGACTCTGGTACGCGGCAACGTGCCTGGCGAATGGCGCTACTGGGGCGCTGACGCGTGGAGCACACGCTACTCGTCTTTGGACCAAATCAATGCGGGAAACTTTGATTCGCTAAAGATGGCCTGGCAGTGGAACGCGAGCCCATTTGGGCCCGACGAGTACTACCGCACTACTCCGCTCTACGCCAACGGGCGCATCTTTACCGTTGCAACCACTCGTCGAATAGCTGCAGCTATCGATCCTGCAACGGGCGAGACCTTGTGGATGTACAGGCTAAACGAAGGTATCAGGTGGCAGAAAGCGCCACGACAGTTTGCGGGACGCGGCCTATCGTACTGGACCAATGGCAGCGAAGAGCGCGTGATCCTGGTAACCCCTGGCTATCACATGGCCTCGCTCGACGCCAAAACCGGCATTCCTGATCCGCGCTTTGGAAAAGGCGGAGTAGTGGATCTCATGGACGGGCTCGGCCTACCCCTCGTTCCATTGGCTGTTGACGATTCAGGGCCACTCATCATCAGCGACGCGGCTCCGGCCAGGAGAGCCAAACCAGGGGAAACGTGGAACCCGGTCACGAAAACGGGCGCGGACGGTACGATCGGGATCGACCCTGCCATGGGACAAATTGCCAACAGCTCGCCGGCAATCATTGTTGGTGACGTCATTGTAGTCGCCAATTCATCGATCCACGGATACTACCCGATCCGAGTTCGAAACATTCCCGGCTACGTTCGCGGTTTTGACATTCGTACGGGGCGCCAGCTCTGGAAATTCAACCTAGTGCCGCAGCCGGGTGAGTTTGGAGCAGAGACGTGGAAAAATGGCTCCAAGATCGGCACCGAAGGTGTAGGCAAGAACGACGCGTGGGCCACGCTTTCCGCCGATCCCGAACTCGGCATCGTCTACATACCTGTGGGAATGCCGTTGATGGACGAATACGGCGGACACAGGCCGGGCGACAATCTCTTTGGCAACAGCATAGTTGCGCTGGACGCCAAAACCGGACAGCGCAAGTGGCACTTCCAGATGGTGCACCACGATATCTGGGACTATGACACGCCAATGGCGCCAAACCTGATGGACGTCACCATCGACGGACGAGCGCGCAAGGTGATTGCCCAGCCAACCAAGCAGGGATGGCTGTATGTGTTTGACCGCGTAACCGGAGAGCCCATCTGGCCAATCGTGGAAACACCAGTGTTGCAGAGCGACGTGCCAGGGGAGCAGACAGCGGCTACCCAACCCATTCCAACGAGACCCGCGCCGTATTCGCAACAGGGCCTCGAAGAAGAAGACGTGATCGACTACACGCCGGCAATCAAGGACACAGCGCTCAAGATGGCGCGCCGATGTCGCATGGGTCCTTACTACATTCCGCCGTCGCTGGCCGACGGCTCTGGAAAGGAAGGCTACACCTGCTCCTGGTATGCGCCTGGGGCAAGTGGCGGGGTCAATATCGACGGAGGCGCGTCGCATGACCCCGAGACTGGTATGCTGTACGTTGCGGCATTGAGTGGTTTGAGTACAACGACGCTGCAGAAGGACCCGTGTTCCGAGTTCCGCTTCTCATCGCCGAGGGATAACTGCGGACTCATTGGTGCACTTCCGGCTCCCGAGGGCTATCAGCCCTCGGGAGCCGGACGGGGCGGCGGCTTTGCCGGGCGCTCCTCGGCGTCGATGATCGGTGGTGTTTCGATCCTCAAGCCCAGGGAGCTCGGAGGGGTGACCGCGTACGATATGAAGACCGGTGACAAGCGCTGGTGGATACCTAACGGCGGTATGATTCCCGTTACCAGCAATGATCGTATCTTTGCGGGCGTTGAGCTTCCGCCGCGACCGGCGGGGGGCCAGGCTCAGGTGCTCACTACAAAGTCGCTCGTGATTTATGGAACGGGCCGCAGTGGCGGAGTTCCCAATACCGATCCCAAAATCTTTGCAGTAGACAAGGCAACGGGCAAGCAGGTCGGTGCCGTTACGATTCCGTCACGCACCACCGCGGTCCCCATGACTTTCATGCACCTGGGCAAGCAGTACATAGTGTTTGCAACAGGTGCGGGCGCAAACACGTCGTTGGTAGCGCTGAGACTGCCGTAGAA
>CAZYTS010000166.1:0-8254 GCA_964649855.1 uncultured Gemmatimonadaceae bacterium | reverse complement strand
GTCTCACCGAGTTCACGGCTCCCGGCGCATTGGGCGCGAGTGCTTGCTCGGTGCTTTGCATCGCGCCCTATCTACCCTCAAATCGCGCCGGTCGCTTTTCCAGAAACGCTGCCGTGCCTTCTCTCATGTCAGAGCTGCCGGCAAGGAGGGCAAAGTGATTTACCTCCAGTCCAAGGCCGCCATCGAGCGAAACGTCGAGCCCCTGGTTCACCGCTTCGATACAGGCGGCAAGCGCCAGTGGGCCATTGGCCAGCATCGCCTGCATCATCGAGTTGGCCTCTTTGAGTAGATCGTCGGCGGGTACGACCTTGTTGACAAGTCCGATGCGGAAGGCTTCGGCGGCGTCGACTATTTCACCGGTAAGCAAGAGCTGCAGCGCGCGACCCTTGCCTATCAGCCGGGGCAATCGTTGCGTTCCGCCGTAGCCGGGGCAAATGCCGAGTTTTACTTCGGGCTGGCCGAATTTGGCGAGCTCCGACGCGATTCTTACGTGACACGCCATGGCCAGCTCGCATCCACCGCCCAGCGCAAAACCGTTAACCGCTGCGATCACTGGTTTACCTAACCGTTCAAAGCGATTGAACACGGCTTGGCCGAATTGAGAACGCTTCTGCGCGTCTGCCGGCGTCTGCTGGGCCAGCTCCGAAATGTCTGCACCTGCGACAAAGCCCTTGCCGATACCGGTAACGATCAGACCGCCGATTGTGGCGTCGCTTGCCACGTGGTTTACCGCGGCCTCCAGCTCACGAATCGTGGCGGCGTTGAGCGCGTTGAGCTTGTCCGGCCGGTTTACACTCAGCGTTGCAATGCGGTTTTCGACCTGCAGAATGAGGTTTTCGA
The DNA here is from genome assembly GCA_964649855.1 of uncultured Gemmatimonadaceae bacterium. Classification (GTDB taxonomy): domain Bacteria; phylum Gemmatimonadota; class Gemmatimonadetes; order Gemmatimonadales; family Gemmatimonadaceae; genus CAZYTS01. The sequence continues at coordinate 7,414 of CAZYTS010000166.1, read as the reverse complement.
ACATTGGTGCCGTGTCCCTTTTTTGGTCGTAAAGAGGCTTCACAAATCTATAGGCTGGCGGCGCACATGACTGTGCCTTGGTGCGCTGGATCCGCGGCAGCGGGCGACGCCGCGTTGCGGGCCCCGCGCTGCCTCAGCGTTTTGTGAATTGAGGTCGCATGCCGGGCAGCGCCTCTTTCGCACCATGGTCGTCCGTTTAGCTTGGGGTTCATGGAAATGCCTCGAGCGGTGCAGTGGAGTCCAGACGGGAACGCGGTACGAATCATCGACCAGCGTAAACTGCCAGGCTCGTGCGAGGAGCAGGACTTGCGCTCTGTCGACGACGTAGTCGACGCCATCCGTACCCTGGCGGTGCGAGGAGCGCCAGCGATCGGGATATGTGCCGCAATGGGTGTCGTGGCCGCGTTGAGCCGCAGCCAGGGTATGAGTGCGGCTTCGTTTGAAGTTGAACTAGAGCGAGTCGCGAGTGCGATACGGTCTTCGCGCCCCACAGCAGTAAACCTCGCATGGGCCGTGGACAGAGTCGTGCGTTGCGCACCGGCAAGCATGGGAAGTCCCGCAGAAAGGCTTGCTCTCATGCGGGAGGAAGCGACTGCCATTCTGGACGAAGACCGATCGATGTGCGAGAGCATAGGGGCATTTGGTGCTGCGCTCCTCAAGGATGGGGCGCGCATACTTACCCACTGCAATGCTGGAGCGCTGGCAACTGGAGGGTCGGGTACCGCTCTGGCGCCAATATATCACGCCCTAAACGTCGGCAGAAAAATCAGCGTTGTGGCGTGTGAGACTCGGCCCTTGCTCCAGGGCAGTCGTCTAACCGCGTGGGAACTGATGAGGGCTGGCGTGCCGGTGAGCGTTATTGCAGACAATATGGCGGCCAGCCTGATGAAGAAGGGACGGGTAGACGTCTGTCTGGTTGGGGCGGATCGCATTGCCGCAAACGGAGACACGGCAAACAAGATCGGGACTTATGGTCTTGCTGTACTCGCGCGCTATCATGGACTCCCTTTTTACGTTGCAGCGCCGCGCTCGACTATAGATCCGCACACGAGAGAAGGAGCCGACATAGCGATCGAAGAGCGCGATCCGGCTGAAGTGACGTCGCCATTTGGCGTGGAAACGGCACCGCGGGGTGTGAAAGCACATAACCCGGCTTTCGACGTGACTCCAGCGGAGCTGATCACGGCAATTGTTACTGACGGCGGCGTGCTGCGGGCCCCGTATCGCTTTAGCGATCGTGTGAACGAGTGAGCGCCGCTTCGTGTCTTCGCCGCAAGCTCCAACGCTGCAGGCCAAAGAGATGCATAAGGCTGTTTGTCAAAAATCCCATCATGGAACCCTCGCGTAAATGAGCAGGCAACGTCATGTGTTGGCTCTGGATCAGGGCACAACGGGGTCGACCTGTCTGGTCATTCGTTCCGATGGCGTGGTGGTGGGCCGCGGATACAGGGAGATCACGCAGCACTTTCCAAGGCCAGGATGGGTCGAGCACGACGCGGAAGAGATCTTCCAGTCTACCTGTGCAGCGGCCAGGGACGCGATCGCTGCTTCCGGGGTCCTGCCTGAGGCAATAGGAATCACGAACCAGCGCGAGACCGTTGTTCTCTGGGATCGTTCAACCGGGAAGCCGATAGGACGCGCCATCGTATGGCAGGATCGCAGGACGGCTGCTCGCTGTACGGAACTCAAGCATCATGAAGAGATGATCGGTCGTAAGACGGGTTTGGTTGTAGACCCGTATTTCTCGGCAACAAAGATTGAATGGATGCTGCGTGCGGATCCCGATCTCCGTCTCAGGGCCGTTGCGGGCGAGATCCTCGCCGGCACGATCGATGCGTGGCTCATCTGGAAGCTGACAGGTGGGTTGGTTCATGCGACTGATCCAACCAATGCGTCTCGCACGATGCTCTTTGACATAGATACGAGGTCGTGGGACAGCGAACTATGCGCCCTTTTTGGCGTGCCGATGAACGTGCTTCCAGAGGTACACAATTCGCTCGGAAGCTTTGGGGTCGCCGAGTCGCAGCACCTGGGCGTAGAGCTCCCGATATTTGGGGTTGCCGGCGACCAGCAGTCTGCGTTGTTCGGTCAGGGTTGCTGGAATGAGGGGGATGGCAAGAACACCTACGGTACGGGGGCTTTTCTCCTCTTCAATGCTGGTCAGACTCGTCCTCCCACCGGCGGAGGTCTTCTAACCACACTCGGCTGCGGCAGGAATGGTGAACCCGTGTATGCCCTCGAAGCGGCGATCTTCATAGCGGGAGCTGCTATTCAGTGGCTGAAGGATGGACTGGGAATCATTGGGTCGGCGACGCAGACAGAGGGCATGGCTGCTTCGCTCGAGGCAAATGATGGAGTGTATTTCGTGCCGTCGCTCACAGGTATGGGTGCGCCTTACTGGGAAAGCGCGGCGCGGGGGATGATCACGGGGCTTACGAGAGGTACGTCTCGGGCGCACTTTGTAAGGGCCGGACTTGAGGCTATGGCTTACAGCACCGCCGATGTTGTCAATGCGGTGCGAACTCACGGGCGTGTTCGCGTGGATCTCTTGCGCGTCGATGGCGGAGCCACGTCAAATGATTGGCTGATGCAGTTCCAGGCAGATCTGCTGGGTGTGCCGGTAGAACGTCCGTCGATGGCAGAGACCACAGCGCTGGGGGCGGCGGGCCTCGCCGGAATCGGAGCCGGCATTTGGCAGAATGCAGCGGAGTTCCTGGGAGCTCAGAAGTTTGTTCGCTTTGAGCCGGGTACGGACCGAAGCAAGGTAAAGAACGCGTATCTGGGTTGGCAGCGCGCGGTCCGCGCAGCGCTGTCATGGGCACGCGACGCGGAGCCGGGCGAGGGGTAGCTGCTGCAGGTGACGGCCAGTAGCGGTTGGATGGGTGGGTGCTTCATCATTCACCGCGGAAAAGAATGCGCCATGTTCTTGCTGTGACTTGAGGGAGATGGTGCGCAAGGAGCGAACAAATGAGTACAGAGTCGAACGAGCCAAAGGAACGCAGAAAGAATCTGCTCCTTCGCATGCTCATAAATGAGATGCTGGATCAGGTGCGCGAGATGCAGAAACACTCTGGTCCCTGGCCGCCCGATGAAAGGGCTAGCGCAGAGGAAGCGCTGGAGAGGATAATGACCCAGGTGCGGGCGGAGGCAATTCGCCGATCCGCCGAATAGGGTGGGGTGTCTGAATCCGGAGCAGCGAGCCTGACGGCAGGACTTGTGTCGGGATCTGCATTGCTGGTGGCGGCTCTGGTGGCCGTGGCCGGCGCGCTCGTCCTCGCCCTCAGGGCAGTGGACGACCATGACACAGCCCGGTCTCGCGCGGCGCTAGGCGTGTCGGCCTGCTTTGTGGGGGCGGCTACGGGGGTATTGCTGCGCGCCCTTATTTTGGGAAACCTCTCCTACTCGTGGGTTGCAAATCACACGGCCCTCAACCTTGGAGCCGGTGAGAGGATGCTCGCGATCTTTGACGGCGGACCGGCCACAGCGCTCGTGATGGCCGCGGTCGTTGGAACAGTGGGAACGGTATTGGCGTCGAGTGCGACCGCCATAGCTACCATATCCATTGTTGTTACTGCCCTCTTGTCAGCCGCGCTTTCTGGCGACGTTCTTTCGCAGCTGCCGTGGACTGCAGCGGAGGGACTCGGCCTTACCCCGATCCTGAGGCACCCACTTGCGGGCGTTGCCGTTATCGGCGCAATCGCTGGTGCCGTTGCCGCGACAGCTGCTGCTTCGCGCAGTTGGCAGATTGCCCTGGTCCGCGGTGAGGTGCGGCGTTGGACCTGCACCGCATTCGCGGCGCTGCTCCTTGCCGCGGTCGCAATGGGCGACGCCGCTCTACTTAGTGGCGTAAGCCACTCGCCGGTGTCGACTGGGGCCAGCGGAGTGTGGCTTGCTGCGTCCGTGGCCACTGCGTGGAGCGCTCTCAGGCCTTTGGACAGCGGTGGGATTGGAGCACATGTGGCCGGTTGTGTCGCTCTTGCGGCCGTTCTGGCCGCAAGCCTCGCCGGCATGGGCGCGCAACCGCCCAATGTTGTGGCGCAGGGCATGGTGCTCGCGGTACTGATGGTCGGACTTGTAAGTGCAGTGGCCTGGCGTGGCACGGGGCCATCAGTGGCAGGCAGACGTCATTTAGATGTGACGGCAATGCTGGCGCTTCTTTCACTTGCGGTGCTGGCCACCACGGTGATGCTTACGCGATCGCGTGTGGAGCAGGTGAAGCGTCTCTCAGTAGGAGAGGTGGCTAACGTGGGTGGAGCTGAAGTGGCGCACCAGGGTCTGTCTCGATACGAAAGCGAAGGATCGCACGTGCTGGCAGTTGCGCTCGAAGTCGATGGCCAGGTGCTAAGCGCGGAAAAGCGCGAGTACTTTGACAGCCAGGGTGTGGTGGTGGGTGAGGTGGCGTCTCCGCCGGCGGTGATTCGCGGAGCCTGGTACTGGACCTACCTATGGCTGGACGGAGCCGAGGCAGGGGACGTGGCGCGCCTTCGCTCGCAGCGCGTCAGCTTTGCCTGGGGGTGGTGGCTGTCGGTGCTTTTAGCGTTTGGGGCCGCTGGGGCCTCGTGGTGGCGCACTCCTCCGATGCCGAATGGTGCATTGGTGGCCGCGGACTAACGCATCACACGCTCCACGGCGCCCCTTTTTGTTTTTGCTGTTTCCGCGTTCAATCCGCGGCCCCTTGTAGTCTTTGCGCACTCCGTGGCCTAGCGTTCCAATACCTCAAGTCTCCGGCGCGCCAGATGCAGCGGTATAAATGTGGCCGCAAGACATAGCGCAGCTGCCAGGCCAAAGCCAATAAACATCTCTGTCGGGTCTGCCACAGTATCAAACGTCCGGGACCGCAAATACGAGTAGATGGGCCGAGCCTCCAGTACAATTATCCCGCCAATGAGACACACTGATGCCATCATGAACATCAGCCCCCCAAACGAAGTCGGGATCTGAGCCGCATTCTCGGTTTCAAAACGCGGATACATGGTCCCAAAACCGACTGCTAGGCCTGCTATTGCAAAGGTCATCATAGTGATCGTCCCAACCGACACCGCAAACATGAAAACGCTAACCTGCAGCAAAGCATTGGTTGCAACAATGATAAGCAGTGCCAGGAGCAGCAGCGGCAATGTGCCCACCCAGAACTTGGACCACAAGAGGTCGCGCATGGCGAGCGGACTCGCCTTGAGCAGCCACCAGGAACGTCCTTCCAGGCTCACACCCGGAAAGAGGAAGCGCGCGGCTATGGACGCCAGTACAAAGCCCGCGAGCGCGAGGTTGAGGAATGGTATCAGGTTGACAACAAAGAAAGTGATGCCATCGCCTCTGAGCGGCAGGAACTTGATGTTGACCACGTAAACGACGAGGAGTACACCGAGCAGTATCAACTGCGACCACTGCGTGGTGTCGCGAAAGAAGACTCTCACCTCTTTGAGAACCATCTCTCGTCTCAAAACGCCAAAGGGCCAGAACTTCTCCACGGCGCGGCGTATTCTCGAGTCCCGTCGTGTTGCCCGCCCGGCTCCTTCCTGCGCCTTGGTAAATCCCTTGTCATAAAGCAAGCGGTGTAGTCCCGCACCGGCCACAATCAGTGCGGCCGCCGTCGACCAGAGCAGGTAGAGCGAAAGAGGATCAAAGTTGCCGGTGAGGTAACCCATGAGAGTACGCTGCAACCACTCTCCCGGCAAAAGGGGAGACGTTGAGCCGCGCAGCACGGCTATGAACTCCACTAGAGACCTGAAGCCCTCTGGCCTTGCCAGCTGCTCCGGGCGCATCAGCCTGAAGAAGACCACAACGCCGGCGCCGGCCAGCACCGTTATTACGCTCAGGATGTCGCGGGTTCGGCGAGCCGGAAAGACGTTTACCAGAAGCAGCGTAATCGCGCTTCCTGCGACCGAAGGGATCAGCACAAACGGGAGAAAGCCAGCAACGGCCACCAGAACAAACCCCGGCCCGCCATCATAAACCAGGCCATAGGCAAAAAGGATTGGTACGGCAAGCAGCATTACCATCCAGCTCGAGTGCAGTGTCGTTTCCAGCAGTTTGGCGCCGTACAACTTTAGCCAGTCGACCGGCGCAGAGACCAGCAGATCCAGGTCACGCGCCAGAAAATAGCTCGATAGTGCCGTGATGACGTTTGACAACAGGAGGATCGATGAGAATGCAAGCAGGAGGACCCCCAGAAGCTTGCCGGCAAGTAGTGCGCCGATCTCTTCGACGCTCCTGAAGTATGACAAAACGCGGTAAACAGCGCCAAAGGCGAAGCTCCAGAAGACAATCCCGATAAAAGAGAGCACTAGCCAGCGTGCCAGACGCCCCTTTTCGCCCTCGGTCCTGCGCGCGCGGGCCGAAAGCCATTTGGGAGAGAGCAGATGCCAGAGCGAGGCCTGGCGTGAGCGCACCGGTACAATGAGACCGCCCGATGGCGTGTAACCCGGTCCCGGCGGCTTCTGAGACCTCGTCGCACCCGAGAGCATGCGGTGGCGAGCAATGAGTCCAGGGTCGGGACCAGCGGGCAGCACCGCCTGGCTCGAAAGAAGTACGTCCTGCGCTGAACGTGAGCGAGCCATACTAAACCGCCAGAACGGACGCAAGTTCGCGCGCCACGTCGTCACCCGTGAGCCGCAGGAAGATCTCTTCCAGTCCCTCGTCTCCTCGCTCGGCGTTGTGGCGAAGCTCGTCCATGCTGCCACATGCCCTGATGCGGCCACGCTGAATGATCGCGATGCGATCGCAGAGCGTCTGCGCAACCTCGAGCGTGTGCGTCGACATCATTATGGTGTGGCCGCGACGCGTGTATTCGCGAAAGAGATCCTTGAGCGTCTTGGCCGCCTTGGGATCGAGACCAACCATCGGCTCGTCGACCACAATTACGTCGGGGCGGTGCACAAAAGCGCTCGAGATAATCAGCTTTTGACGCATACCGTGGCTGTAGGACTCTACCAGTTCGTCGCGCCATTCCTCGAGATCAAAAACGGCCAGCAATTCGTTGGCGCGCTTTTCTACCTGAGAACCATCCTGCCCAAATAGACCCGCCACAAAGCGCAGGAACTCCATACCGGTAAGCTTTTCGTAAATGAAGGGCCGGTCCGGAATGAAGCCAAGCCTGGCCTTTGCGAGCATTGGAGACTGCTGCAGATCGATACCCGCGATCCTGATGCTGCCGCTGGTTGGCCTGAGTATTCCCGCAATCATCCTGAGCGTCGTCGTCTTACCCGCACCGTTAGGGCCAAGAAAGCCAAAGAGCTCCCCAGACGGTACGGACAAGTCTATTCCGTCAACTGCGGTAAAGCTGCCATAGGTCTTGGTCAGCGATCTGATCTCAATCATTCTGATTCCCCTGTGCTCGAGGCAGCTCGAAGGATTCGGAACCGTGCGCGCTCGGCGATCCTCTGCAACTCTCGCCTCACTCCAACGGCGCCGCCGG
>CAZYTS010000165.1:0-8572 GCA_964649855.1 uncultured Gemmatimonadaceae bacterium | reverse complement strand
CCAATGATTATGAAGGCGATTCCAGCGCTCATGAGCGTGGCAGCTATGACAGTGCGCATTATGACGGACGCTTTCGCTCGAGGAACAAGGCCAGAGAGCAGGTAGCAACAAAGTTGATCAAGGCAACCACCAGGCCTATATCGAGAAACTCGTTTCGCCCAGTGACCACACTGGTGAGAGCTGCAAAGGATACTGCAACCGCTGTCTGCATGTCGAATGCAACAAAGCGGTCAGCGTATCCGGGACCCTTGATCATTCGGTAGGCAGCAAGTCCAAATGGAATAACGAGCGCAAACAACAGAATGGTAGCAATCGCGGACATTGCGGAGTCAATCATACAGCTGTCTCCGGTTGAGGACCTTCCAGTTCAATGATGAGCCGTTCGTACAGTTCTTTTATTTCTGCGGCACGCTTGGCAACATCGGGTGCGTCAAGAAAGTGCACGTAGATGAATTTTCGGTCGTCGGCCACGTGCAGGCAGGTGGATCCTGGGGTTAGTGACACCAGATACGCAAAGAGAGCCAGCCCCCATTCGGTGCGTGCGTCTACCGGTACGGCGACAATCGCGGGGGCATAGGCACCTCGGCGCGACATGACGATCCGCGCAACGGCTAGCGACGACGCCACCAGATCGTACAGAAACACTCCAAGCAGAGAGAGCGCCATGGCAAATCGCCATCTATTCATTCTCCACCCCCTTCGCTCAACTGAGACACAGGCATGATCTCACGTGCAGCGGTTCTGGCAAAGGACGACACAGGCTCTATTGCAACACCGATCCCGATCGTACAAAGCGCGAGCAGCAGAATCCCAAACATCATTGCAGGCGGAATCCTGTTGAAGGCGCGTCGCGGCCTCGGGATCGTACCCCAGAACACGATCGACCAGAGCTTGGTCATGGAGTAGAGCGTCAGGAAGCCAACACCAAGGGCAATTACTGCCAGCCAAGCCGCGTTCTCCCTGAAAGCAGCGTCGATCACGACGAACTTGGCCCAGAATCCAGAGAAGGGTGGAATCCCTGACAACGAAAGCGCCAGAACAGCAAAGACAAAAGCAAAGCTGGGGCTCTCTTTCATAAGCCCTCCAGCAAGCCTCAGGTCATAACTACCGTGTGCACGCGCGATGGCTCCAGCTCCCAGGAAGAGCCCGGTCTGTAGCAGCATGGTGTGGACGGTGTAAAGAATCGCGGCACCGTATCCACCTACTGACGCCAGCGCAAAGCCCATCATTAGATAGGCCACTTGCCCCATCACGTGGAAGCCGAGTATGCGACGCAAGTCGATCTGCGCGATGGCTCCGAGAACACTTGTCACCATCGTTATGGCCGCAACGAGCGCCGCAAGAATCTCTATTCCCGGGAGGTGAAGCCCGCGACCCGCAGCTCCAACTCCAAAAATCATAACAAACACTCTGAGCAGCGCGTAAAACGCGACCTTGGTAAGCAGCCCAGCCAGCGCAGCAGTTACAGAAATCGGAGCTGTGTGATACGACGCGGGGAGCCAGAAATAGAGAGGGAACAGGCCCGCCTTGAGGCAGAAGCCCGTAAAGATCAGAAATGCGGCCACAGTCAATGTCGTGCTCGACGGCAGTGTACCGAGTATCTCGGCCAGGTTCCGCATATCGAGCGTTCCGGCCACTCCGTAAAGGAGACCTATCCCTAACAGAATGAATGAAGCACCGATCATGCTCATCGATGCGTAGCGAATCGCCCCGTCGATCTGTGAGCGTCTCCTGTCCAACGTCATAAGGCCGAGCGCAGTTACAACTGTGAGCTCGAACCAGACATACATGTTGAAGATGTCGCCAGTAAGGAATGCACCATTCACTGCGGTCACCATACCCAGAAACAATCCATCAAACCCTGCGCGCCGGCGCCGGTCTCTGATGTCGGCACGGGAATAAATCGCAACAGCAACAGCAATGATGCCGGAGACGACTGAGAGTCCGGCGCTTAGCCTGTCGGCCACAAAGGTCACTCCGAACGGCGCTCCCCAACCGCTGAAATCCATTCGTGCCGGTCCGTAGCGACTCACGTGTATAAGGAGTGCAATCGACGACACCAGCATCAGGCTCACTCCCGCTTCCATCGTCGTGCGCTTGACGAGCGGCGAGTGTCTGAAGACGACGCACAGGACAGCGCCGATGAGGGGAATCAGGAGAGGCCAGAGTGCGATCCCCGAAGTCAGGAACTCAGTTATCATGACCCACTTCGGTTGAGAATGGATCGCCCACGGATTCGGCGGAATCTATCGCGGCAGACGAGAGGGTACCGTGACCCTGCCAGATGCGCAGGGATAGCGCGGCGAGCATTACCGTAAGCGCAAAACCAATTACGATGGCCGTGAGTATCAACGCCTGAGGTACAGGGTCTGCACTGTTTGTCAAATGGTCCGCACCTTCGGGAATGATCGGCGGCTGCATGGGTCCGATCCTGCCCGTCTGAAAGATCATCAGATTGATGGACGTTCCGATGAGCGAAAGCCCCATGACGATTCGCGCGATGCTGCGCGAGAGTATCATGTAGATGCCACATCCAAACAGCCACGCGGCCAAAAGAGGATAGAGCACGCTCATCGGGCTGCCTCCCTCTGGAAAGCAAAGAGGAATACGAGCACGCTGCCCAGCACTACCAGATACACACCTGCATCAAAAATCAGCGTGGTTCCCTGATGGACGTGTATGCCCAGGACGTAAAAATCCACCCAGAGGTGGCGCAGGTAGTCGCCGTAAACGATAAGACCGGGTATTCCGCTTGAAATCGCCATGAGAAGCCCGGCACCAACTACCACAAGCGGGTGAACTCTAAGGACGCTGCGGAGCCGCACCGTACCACGTGCCAACCCAACCATGGCAAACGCCAGCGCGGCCACCAATCCTCCAACGAATCCACCACCTATCTCGTTGTGACCGCGCAACAAGACAAAAAGTGAAGTAGTCAGTAACAGCCAGAAGAAGAGTCTGCTTGTCTTTTTCAGTATGAAAGCGCTCTGTCCTTCCAGCCCCTGCCCTGCTCCATACTTGGCCACCCTCGGCCCAAAAAGCGCCCACGCAAACATTGCGGCGAGCGCGATGACGGTGGTCTCTCCCAGAGTGTCGAAGCCTCTGAAATCAACAAGGATCACGTTTGTGACGTTGCGACCAAAGGCTGCCAGATAGCTCTGCGAGCCAAAGAAGTCAGAGACGGTGGTGTTGCGGGGTGCGTTCCCAAGATCCATCAGCGCTATGAACAGCACTGCACTAAAAGTTCCTGCCAACACCAAATCGTTTGTCCGTTCTCTTTTGGTGCGCGACGACGCTCCCCTCATTGGAAGAACGAGAAGGACCACAGTGAGGAGTACGGCCACGAGCGACTCCACAGCGAACTGCGTGAGAGCAAGGTCTGGAGCACCGTTTAACAAAAAAGTGAGAGCGGCCACCAGACCACAAAGCCCTACGGCAAGCATGGCAGAGAGGAGCGTACGCGAACGGGCAGCAGCAAGCCCACCTCCCAAACCAACGAGAACAACTCCAATCGGACCGAGTCGCCACTCAAACTCGGTTGGCAATCGCGGCAATACTCCGGTACCGACCAGGCCCCAGATGACAAACACCAGCCCACCTGCAAGCACGGTGTACAGATATCTCCTCAGGTCACCATGCTGAATCACTCGAGCCGTGGTCCTCGCCACCATCTCGATACGTCGGAGAAAGAGATCCCACATGTGCTCCATGTCGAAACGCTCGGCCTGGAGTGCGCGCAGCCTGGCGTGTAGACGATCCCAGGATACAAAGATCAGGACACCGGTTCCTATTACGACGGCGCTCAGGAGCAGCATGGGGGTGAGGCCGTGCCACAGCCCTATGCTCACCTCGACGGGCATGCCATACACTGCGCTCACGGCAGGCCGTATCACGGCGCTACTCACCCATTCGGGTTCGAGGCTGAGCCCAAGTCCGAGGAGTGAGAGCACCACCGCTCCAGCCGTGAGTCCGGCCGTTTCACCGTGCCTTATCTGAACGATCCGTCCCCGGTTCATAAAGAAGGGTCGCAGAGTCACGATACCGGCCACTCCCACGATCACTGCGTTTACGATTACCCCTACGGCAAGCGGAACCACGTCCCAGGAACTCTCAATCTGCGCCTCGAAGAGGAATTCCTTGGAGATGAAGCCGAGAAAGGGCGGCAATCCCGCCATAGACAAACTCGCTAGTGCGGCAGCTAATGCGGTAACCGGCAGGTAACGTGCAAGGCCCCCCATTGCGCGCAATCGCGAAAGGCCTGTGGCGTGCAGTACGGAGCCAGCGCAGAAAAAGAGCGTCGCCTTGTAGAGTGCGTGCGCCAGGATGTAGCCAACCATCGCCACGCTCGCGGCAGGCCCGTCGAGCGAAATCAGCATCACCAGCATTCCAAGTGACGCTACAGTCGAATAGGCAAGTACGGTCTTGAAGTTTTCGGCACGCAGAGCCTGAAAGGAGCCGATGATCATCGTCGACAGCGCGATCACCATAAGGATGTCCCGGCCACGCGGTACCGCGCCGAAAAGCGGCTCGAAACGGGCAAGCAGGTATATCCCGAGCTTGACCATGGTCGCGGAATGCAGATAAGCCGAGGCGGGCGTCGGCGCCTGCATCGCGTTTGGGAGCCAGAACTGGAATGGGAACTGTGCAGACTTAGTCCCTATCCCCAACAACAGTCCAATGATCACCGGCACAACCCACGGACTCTGAGCCAGCTCTCTGTACCTCGCTACCACCTCCATCAGCGAATACGTCCCCAACACCTGCCCCATGATAATGATCGCAGCCAAAAGGCCCAGCCCACCGCCGGCCGTGACACGCAGGGCGATCAGCGCCGAGCGCCGTGCGTGCGGACTGTCAGCGTGAAAGCCTATCAGGAGAAAGGAAAGAATCCCCGTGAGTTCCCAAAAGAGAAACAGCACCACGAGGTTGTCCGACAACACTGCGCCGAGCATCGACGACATGAAGAGCAGGAGCAGCGTAAAGAATCGTGCCCTCGCCCGGTCGGACTCGCCAGACATGTACTCGCCGGCGTATATCACTACAAACGCGCCAATACCCGTGATCAGCAGCGCAAACAGGAATGAGTAGCCGTCCAGGCGCAATGTGAAGTCGATACCAAGCCCAGGCGCCCAAGGCACCCGCTGCAACACCGGCTGTCCCGACGCCATAAGGTTGGCGTAGCGCAGAAAGGTCAGGAACAAGCCACCGGGCAACAGCGCGAGCACCCAGCCCGACGCGCGACGGCCCACCAGATACGAGATCTGCCACGCCGCCAGACTGCCAAGAAACGCTATCGCGAGAATTCCAGCCATCAGGGTCGCATATCCTCACATGCTCCAGGTGTCGATTCCAGCCGAAACTAACTCGTGCGTAGCACAAGGGCGAAGGGGTCAAACGACTCAAATTGGCCATAGAGCCGCGCGCGTAGGTGGTTCTCGCTGGGCCGCGCGCTCAGGAGCGACGCTGCGATATCCAAGCTTGAGCAGCACGCAACCCGGAGCGATTTTGACTCTAACCTGCCCACGACAACGTGCACATTCTCGTCCTCAACGTCGGATCATCCACCCTCAAGTTCCAGCTCATCGATACCGATGAAGCTGCAGTCGCGGCCAACTCCGACCGGCGACTCGCACGAGGTCAAATAGAACGAATCGGCGGCGAAGCCATTCTCACGCTCGAAGCCACCGGTCGCCCAACGACCAGACAGACCGCTCAGGTGCGGACACATGCCGCTGCAATCGAACACCTGGTGGCGTGGCTTACGAGCGACGATTCAGGTGTTCCCATTACTCAGGTAGCACAGATCGAAGCCGTGGGGCACCGCGTAGTGCATGGAGGAGAGCGATTTTCTCAATCCATCCGCATAGATGACGAGGTGCGCGTGGAACTCGAGGAACTGATCGACCTTGCGCCGCTGCACAATCCACACAACCTGGCGGGCATCAATGCTGCAAAGGCAGTTTTGGGTGCTGGCATTCCCCAGGTTGCCGTCTTTGACACTGCGTTTCATCAGAGCTTGCCCGATGTCGCCTATCTCTACGCGATACCATACCAGTACTACAGGCGTTACCGTGTAAGGCGATACGGCTTTCACGGAACCTCGCACAGGTACGTCGCCTATCGATATCGTCAGCTAACCGAAACTACGCGCGAGAACACGCTTATCATCACCATGCACCTCGGCAACGGCGCCTCCGCGTGCGCCATCAAGGGGGGATCATCGGTGGACACCTCGATGGGATTCACGCCTCTCGAAGGTCTCGTGATGGGGAGCCGCTCCGGTGACCTGGATCCCGCCATTCTTGATTTTGTCTCGGTCAAGGAAGGATTGAGTCTGGCGAACGTGGAATCGATGCTGAACAAGCAGTCGGGGTTGCTGGGTCTTTCCGGTCTGACCACCGACATGCGAGAACTGATAGCAGAAGAGAAAGAACACGGCGATCGGCGCGCGCGGCTGGCGATTGACGTCTTCTGCTACAGGGTCAGGAAGTACCTGGGAGCGTATCTGGCTGCTCTCAATGGTGCGGACGCCATTGTCTTTGCTGGTGGTATTGGCGAAAACTCTCCACTCATACGGAGCCGGATCTGCGCCGGAATGGATTGGTTGGGGATCGAACTCGACGAGGGGCGGAACTCCAGCGTCGCCGGGGGCGTCGAGGGCAGGATCGACAAGGAGGGCTCGCGCGTGGCGGTCTGGGTGATCCCAACCGATGAGGAGTTGCTGATTGCCCGGGACACGTGGCGTGTGGTGCAAGGCGTCGAAACGCGGTATTAATCGCCCGGTCACAGATGAGGGAGCGAGGGGAGGTGTCAAACCTTAGAATTAGTACGAAATCCAGGAATCAAATCCGACCCCAAGGCAGTCCGACTATGCGTAAACTCCTGACCTTTCTGCTCCTGCTGGCGCTTCCCGCTGGCGCGCAACAGCCTCGCGTTCTCACCGAGCAGGATTATGAGCGCGCGGAGCGCTACCTGGCGCCTAACGCGGTGCCGTTGGTCTCAGGAATTGCAGGGCGACCCACCTGGCTCGCCGACGGCAAGTTCCACTACCGCGCCACGACTGCTGCCGGGAGCATGTTCTACCTGGTCGACCCGGCTCGCGGCACCAGGCAGCCGGCCTTTGACCACGCGCGCCTCGCTCAGGCGCTGTCGAACGCCGTAGGCACCAGCATAGATGGCAACCGCCTGCCGTTTCAGAGCTTCGACCTGGCTGCCAATGGCCGCTCGCTCGAAGTCACAGTTCGTGACAAACGCGCCACCTGCAACCTGGATGCCTACACCTGCACAGCAACGCAGGTCGCAGCAAGGCCCGCCAACTCGAGTGTTTCTCCCGACGGCAAGCTGGCCGCCTTTATCAGAGACAACAACCTCTGGTCAAAGAATCTCGAAACCGGCGCGGAAACTCAGCTGACAACAGATGGCATCCCCGAGTTTGGCTATGCCACCAACAACGCGGGCTGGACTCATAGCAACAACCCGGTGCTGACGTGGTCTCCGGATTCCAGGCAGATTGCCACCTTTCAGCACGATGGGCGGGGAGTACGCGACATGTATCTGGTATCGACCAACGTCGGAAGCCCGAAGCTGGAGGCTTGGAAGTATCCCCTGCCGGGAGATAGCGTAATCTTTCGCATCAGCCGCGTGATCATCCGGATGGGAACAGACGGACGAGCGCAGGTAGTGCGGCTCCAGATGCCCCCCGACGCGCATCGCTCCACGGTTTCGGATCACGTAGCATGCGGCGGCACCATCTGCGACGTGCAATGGTACGCGGATGGCTCGCACCTCGCCTTCATTTCGAGCTCGCGCGATCACAAGAACGCATGGTTCCGGGTGGCCGATGCTGCCACTGGAGAAGTAAAGACTCTAATCCACGAAAGCAGCAAAACACAAGTCGGTGATGCCTCCCTCACCGAAGACCTCTGGCGCGTGCTGCCAGCGTCCAACGAGCTCATCTGGTGGTCGCAGCGTGACAACTGGGTGCACCTCTACCTGTATGACCTGAGCACCGGCCAACTCAAGAACCGCATAACGACTGGTGACGGCAACGTCAGTGACATTCTGCGGATCGACGAAAAAGCACGCGTGATCTACTTCATGGCCAACGGCCGTGAGGCGGGACGCGATCCATACTTCCAGCACTTTTACAAAATTGGCTTTGATGGAAAGGGACTGGCGCTGCTCACTCCCGAGAACGCCAACCACACCATCACGATTTCGCCGGACGGCCGCTATTTCACCGACAGCTACTCGACGCCTGACACTCCGCCTGTCACCGTACTCCGTGCAATCAACGGCCGAGTGCTGCAGACCCTCGAGCGCGCCGACGTTTCGCGATTGGTAGCCACAGGCTGGAAGCCGCCTACTCAGGTAAAGATGAAGGGGCGCGATGGCACAACCGACATCTATGGCCTGATGTATACGCCCACGGCCCTCGACTCGACGAGAAAATATCCGATCGTTAATCGCATCTATCCTGGTCCACAGTCCGGAAGCGTCGGTACACGCAGCTTCTCACCGGCACGGGCAGACAATCAGGCGCTGGCAGAACTTGGGTTTATAGTCGTTGAAA
>CAZYTS010000164.1:0-8574 GCA_964649855.1 uncultured Gemmatimonadaceae bacterium | reverse complement strand
CTGCTCAGCGCAGAGCCTCAGGAGCCATTAAGCTGCCCCTTGCCGACATCTCCCAACGCACCGGCCAACGGCGCTTCAGGACTTCGGCGGTTGAATGGAGTCCCGCAACACGCACCTACATTGCGCTTGCGGGACCGGAATCCGCTATTATTGAGTTTACCCCCGAAGGAAAGGTGGTTGCAGCACACAGACTCAACCGTTCGCTACACCGCCAACCAGAAGGTCTGGCACTACGTGGTGACTCTGTCATCATGATCGCAGACGAAGGGGGCAACGGTCGGGCGACCGTGAGTTGCTATCATCGACGCAGCTGACGGGTCGACTACCTGGATGAAGCGCGGTGTTTGATGACGCTTAGCCTGCCATCGGGTTCGAGGTAGCTACGCTTGATTTGAGTCAAGTCCTCGACGCCGTGCTCGCGCAGGAGGTTGCGCAAGTCATCGACCGTCAGCATTTCGAGCCGCAGGTTGGAGCGCATGATCCTCCCATCACGTACCAGAAGTAGCGGAGCTGGAGTCAGTATCCGATGGGCCCACTCAAAGTGGTAGCCGAGCCAGTCCAGCCCATAGTTCCAGGCAAAGATGGTTCCGACGAGAATCATGCCTTCGGTAATGGAGTGGTAGTCGGCAGCCAAACCGTTTTGTGCAGCATCTGCCACTAGTACTACGAGTATCAAATCGGCGGTACTCAGTTGGCCCGACTCCCGGCGCAGAATTCGCATTGCAGCGAAGATTGCCAGGTACATGATGGAGCCGCGAATGATGAGTTCGATTGGTGAGACTGTCGGCGCTAGCATTCCATCCCAGTCAATTGACATGATCCTCACTCCGTTGGCAGACGGTTTTGGTGTAGTGGTGTAAGCGTGTTGGACACGGGCTTGCGGAATTGCTACACTGCCGGGCGGCGGACACTGATCAGCACGCCGGCGATTGAACATTTGTCTCGCTCATGCCAGAATGACTTACCCAAACCGGACCAGGATCACGTGAGCACAGCATTCAAACCGAGCGGGCACAGCAGCGTTTCGCCGTACCTGATAGTGAGTAGCGCTGCGGCGACTATCGACTTTCTGCAGAGAGTATTTGGGGCCACGGAACTTCACCGTGTACCGGGAGAGGACGGAAGGGTTCGTCACGCCGAACTTAGAATTGACGACAGCATCGTGATGCTGGCGGACAGTGCGCCGGGCTGGCCTCCGGTCGAATCACACGTCCACCTCTATGTTCCAGACGTAGACGCCGTTTACGCTGCGGCGCTCGGCGCCGGCGCGACGTCGGTGCAGGAGCCCGCGCAACGTGGCGACCCTGACCGCAGGGGTGGAGTTAAGGACAGCGGTGGGACAACGTGGTGGATCTCCACGAAAATGAGCTGATTACCCCTTCCCCGCTCCTTTCCCGCAGCGCAGGCTTCTCGAAGCCCAGCCACGCGGAGCGGCAAGGATTGGCACAGGACACAGTAGTTTTGCGAAGCTACCACGACGAAGTGACGGCTCAGCTCGATGCGATGGTGCTGGAGGCAAATGGCATTCCGGCTCGCGTTGTGGCCGATACAGTGGGAGGGATGATGCCAAGCATCGCCCTGGTATTTCCCGTGCGGCTACTTGTCCGCGCGGTCGACGCCAAAGAAGCTCGCGAGTTGCTGGACTCTTCCGTAGACTAAAGGATTTCAGCTGTTCTGCTATTGCAGGGCAGACTCATCAGTTCGGAACGGACGTCGTTTGATGGCGTATCGGATGGTATACAGGAGGGCACCGATGCCAGAACGCCGATCCAGACAGCAACGAGAGAAGCACGATGCGGAGTTGCGGGCAAGCCGGGGACCGCACGACGCAATTGTCAGCGATACCGGAGACGCCGCCACGCCGCGAACGGTAGAGGAATCACCCGGGGAAAGGCTTGAGTCTCGTGACCGAAACAGGCGAGATGAGAGCAGCGGCAGAGACGCCATGGACGACAACGTGCAGCTCGTCGGTGATGACGAGAGGCTTCCGGCAGATGCAGTGGACGAACTGGCCGCAGAGCCGGCGCCAGAAGATTACGAGACGACGCCAGACGGTGAGAGACGTCCACACAATGACGATGCGGAAATGGGCCTGGGCGGCGAGCCACGTTCTGCTGATGAACTCGCTGATCGTGCGTTAGGCGATTCGTTGCGCACTCGTCGCGGGACCACCCGTGACGGCGAAGTTCACGGCGAGGACCTGGGGCGAACTTAGAAAAGTCAAGCAGTCGAGGCCGTTGCGAGAGAGCCAAAAAGGCCCGAGATTTAAAGATTGCGCGGGCGTGGCGAAACTGGCAGACGCGACGGCCTTAGGAGCCGTTGTCCCAAAAGGACTTGTGGGTTCAAATCCCTCCGCCCGCACTTGGTTCCTGATCCTCTCTTTCTCCCGTACTGCTCCCCTCCCTCCCTATCCCCAAAAGCAGGAGGTCCTGAGTGAGAGTGTCGTTTGTCGTTGCTGCAGTGCTGCTGGGTTCGGCTGGTTGCTATAACTACACGACTGCAACAGATCCTTCTGATTTAAAGCAGGGCTCGGAGGTGACTTTAGAGCTCACCTCGACCGGTGCGGCGAGCGTTCGGCCGGCAATTGGCGACTTTGTCACGACTGTTGAGGGACGGGTGAGCGAGGCCAGCACAGAAGGAATCACTCTGGAATTGATGTCGGTTAAGCGACGCGGCGATGTGTCGCCCTCCACGTGGCATGGAGAGAACCTGCGGCTGGCGGCCGCAGATATCGACCAGATGCGCGCTCGCGAACTCTCGCGAGGCAAAACGACTGTTGCAATTACGGCTCTGGCGGCTGCGTCGGTTGGGCTGGTGATTGCGATTGCCAAGGCAACCGGCCTTCTCGAGGTGAGTGGCGGAGCACGTAAACCAATCCCTCCTCCGTAGCAGCTCTGGGCATGTGGAAATGAGAAGGGGGCGACCAGCAGGTCGCCCCCTTCTTTACTTCGTTGGGTCTCCAGTTACTCACACACTGGAGTACCGGTGATCAGGTCGTTGGCCTCCCTTTCGATACGAGGAATGGGGAGGAGACAACCTGGTTTTCGTACCGCGACGGAGGTCGAGATCCAGCGTGGATCCGTTACTCCAAAGCGATACATGTCGACAAGTCGTCGGCCCTGGAAGACCAGGTTCACGCGGCGTTCCCACTGCAAGAGCTCCAAACGTGTAGGCCCGGCGCCGGTGTAGGCCGCCTTGCCATCCATGGCGCGCAACGCGTTGATGTTGGTGTCAAACCCGGCATTGTTACCGGCTGCCAGGGCAGCCTCCGCCAGGATGAGGTACATCTCGCGTCGCGACGTCTGGGTTAGAGGTGGGTTGTTGATGTCGTCTGGCGTAATGAATCGTGCGATGGTTTTGGCAGCAGCGGCGTCATCGTTTCCGGTAACAGGATCCTTAGCGATGATGCCCGTTGGCTTTTTGTTCGTCAGATTGATTGTGACAAACGCTGCCGTATCTGGGGTGTGCTCGACGCGCGAGTTCATTTCGAACCCTACGCCGCCACTGGCATCGTCACCGGCATTGTTGCCGTCGGTGAGCAAGTCAAAGTAGTAATCTCCCGTCATGGCCGCCAAAGCTGCTGTTGCATCTGCTGTAGCTCCGGCATCGTCCACGAGTGGATTTGGAGGTGTTGTCCCCGGAGGATTGAGTTTCTGCCAGACAGCCCGGTCAAACTTCACGCGAGCCCTCATAGCGAGCACGTTGGTACGAACGTCTCCGGTAGCAATAGGTGCTGCAGCGTCCAGCCATTGGACTGCCTGGTCGTACAGCTGCAGCATTCCCATCTCACCCAGGTTAGGCCCGGCCTCTGTACGATCAGACAGCGCGGCGTCGTCGAACATATTGCCGAGGTTGTCGTACATCACGGCACCGATGAGGTATGCCTGAGCGAGCAACTGCCGGTCGAGAAGATCTCCATTGGCATCAAAGCCGGACACCTTCTCAATGGCCTGTTCTGCCATCCAGCGAGCCCGCATGGCCTGGAGATAGGATGCCTGCAGATACTCGTTGGTGTTGATTCCGAGCTCACCGGTGTCCAGCAACCGGTAGTCGTCACGCGATCCTGTCTGGAATGTCTCGTCAGATATGATCGTGTACGCGTTGAGCAGAGACGACATGGCGTTAGCAGCAGTATTGATAGCGCCGTTTACAATAGCTGGCGCTGCCGCGGGAACGTCCAGTGCCCCTGAGCTTACGTTGTTAGGGTTGTCGACTTCAAGCAGGCTGGAACAACCCGCCATGAAGGCGAAAGAGAGTACGCCGGCGGCCCTGCACGCTGTGCGAACGATGGCCGGGCTTCTGAAACTTCTGCGCGTCTGTGTCATGCGAGTCGTCTCCATTTAGAAGCCAAGGCGTACGCTGATGCCAAAGCGGCGCGGCAGCGGTAGTCCGAATCCATCGATCGATTCCACAAAGTTTTCGTCCACACCTCCCTGGCCACCTGCGCCCACATACGAGACCTCTGGATCGACACCCTGGTACTTTGTCCAAAGCATCAGGTTGCGGCCTGTGAACGAGATTGCCATGTCGCGCCCGCCAAAACGCTGGCTGAATGTCTGAGGCACGGTATAAGTGATACTCAACTCCCGGAATCGTACGAAATCGCCATCTGACACTTCGTTGAGACCCTGATACGGTGTGAGCGAAGCAAGATCGTTCGCCCAGACCACGGCGGCCTGAAGCCGTTCCTGTGGCGTACTGGCCGGGTTGAGCAATGTGGCATTGGTCTCCGCAAACAGCTTGGAGTTTGTGCCAACCGGTGAAGCATTTCTGAACCCGCAAATGAGGCACCAATAGGTGTAGTTGCCACCCTTGTACTCAAAGAGGGTGTTGACGCGCCAGTTGCGTGCAAAGTTGAGCGCGGCCCCAAACGATCCAGTGTAATCAGGGGTGGGCTTGCCGAGCTCTGAATCGATGCCATCCTCGGTCATGATGACGTTGCCGTTGAACAGCGCGGTGTAGCTGCGTGGCTGCGAAAGGAAGGCAAGCATCTGAGCTTCGGTATCCGGTACGCCATCGCGGTCGATGTCATATGGATACGACCCCGCCGGCACACTCTTTAGCTTGGCACCAAAGAACGTTCCTGGTGCGATTCCAGGCTTGATGTACCCACGAATGCGGGCGTACGAACCGCCCGTCTTGAGTTCAGGTGCACCACCGAGCGACGTAACCGTCTGATCGAGGAATGCGATGTTCGCAAACAGATCGAGCGAGAGACCAGGTGTCTGGATAATGAATCCCTTGGCGCCAAGTTCGAGTCCATTGGCATCCATTACTCCAACGTTGGTAAGCTGGGCGTTGGTGAATCCACCGGACGGCGGGAACTGAACGTTAAAGAGCAGGTCATCGACGCGCCGCTTCCAGTAGGTGGCCTCGATTCCAAATCGGTCCTGCGCAAATCCCATCTCAAAGCCTGCCTCGATTTCGGTTGAGACTTCGGGCTTGAGGTCGGGGTTACCGAGGTTGTCTGGTGCAAGTCCGGCACCGGCAGGCCCTGTCTGAGCCTCAAAGGTCGTAAACTTTGCAAAGGCCGAAGGCTGGCGCCCTGACTGTCCCCAGGCACCGCGAATTCGCAGCGACGACACCGGTCCAAGGCTGAATCCTGCCAGGTCGCTGGGAACGAAAGAAACCGAGACCTTGGGATAGACGACTCCGTCAGCGGTACTGCCAAAAGCTGACGAGTAGTCGTAGCGTACTCCAGCTGTCAAAAACAAGAAGTTCTTGTAGCCGAGCTGTTCCTGCGCAAAGTATCCGCCATTGACGGTTTCAAGCACGCCGTCTTCGGAGAACTGCACACCAGCAGCTTCGGTGATAGCGATTCCTGGACCAGGGAAGTCATAACCATAGCTTCCCGGATACTTGACCTTGGTAAAGAAGCCCTGGACACCGGCAGCAAACGAGGAGTTGAAGCTGCCAAAATCACGCGTCCAGGCACTCTTTAGATCAAGCGTCACCTGACGATTGTTCTCGTCATAGATGCCCTTGTCACCAAACACGTTGTCACCAATCACCTGGTCAACGTTGTAACCAAAGGGCTGGTACTGCGTGATGGTCTGGCTCGTATAGTCAACACCAAAAATGCCTGTGATGTTGAGCGAAGGCACCGGCGTGTACGAAACGTCAAGCGTCGAGATGAAACGGTCGGAACCGATCTCGTTGAGCTTCCTCGCGGTTTCGCGCGGGGTACCGAACGCGTTAGGCGAACCGGTGGGGTTGCCTGCAATCTTGCAGGTGCCGCGAGACGCCACTCCGAGATCGGGGTCGGTGCCGAGTGGGTCGGAGTTGCGGCACTCACCAAGCTCAGGCTTGCTGAATCCAAGCAGCGTGACAGGTGAGTAGATGTTGTTTCCGTACTGCGGACGATTGGCGTAGGTGTTGTTGTACTGCGCCGAGGCACCTATGCGCACCTTGGGAGTCGGGAAGACTCCAACGACCGTGCGACCACCCGCGCGCTTAACCTCGTCGCGTGCCAGACCATCGAGCTTCTTAGCTGCCCATGGACCGTCGTCTCTATTGAAATTGGCGGAAACGAGATAGTTGAGGCTCTGCGTTCCACCTGTGACGGACGCATTCACGATCTGCGTCTGACCGGTTTCAAAGTACTCACGCTGAAGTGGCTCGCTGAATGGTGTAAAGAGCTGCAGGTCGCTACGCCCCCAGAGCTTTTTGAGAGAGTCCAGCTGGCCTTGACGCTCGATTACACCCCAGTTGTCGTCGAGTCGATTTGTCGGGAACTGCGAGAAGTCCTGTGTAACGCTGAGATCCCAGCGTGGAGCGCCTGCAACCCCACGTTTGGTAAAGATCTGAATTACACCGTTCGACGCTTCCGTTCCGTAGAGCGTCGCGGCCGCGGCACCCTTTAGTATTTCGACGCGTTCGATTGTACTCGGATCGATGTCATCGAGTCGCGAAAGCGTCGCATTGGCTGCGGAGACGCCGCCCGAGTTGATGCGGATCCCGTCGACAAAAACGATCGGTTCATTGGACTGGGTGAGCGAGGCATTTCCACGGATGCGGATCTTCATGGCTTCACCCACAAGACCGCTCGAAGAGATGCCGACCACTCCCGGTTCCCTTCCCTGCAACAGTTCGGAAGCGGTCTTGATCGGGGCAAACTTGGGTGTCTCGATCGTCGCTACCGTATTGCCCAGTCGCTTCACTTCTGTAGCCCCTGCCGTGCCGGTGGTGACCACCGCCTGAAGCTGCAGAGCTGTCTGCTGCAACTCGAGGTCCACCGTAACGGTCTGTCCCGCCGTGACCGTGGTGTTCCGCCTGGCCGGTGCGTAGCCGACCATACGCACAGTGAGCTCAACTGCACCCGCTGGCACGTTAGTGATGCGGTAGAAGCCGTTGCGGTTGGTCATGGTGCCAACGCCAGCGGCAATCACCGCCACCTGCGCCCCTTCGACAAACCTCCCTGTGTTTGCCTCCTTGATGGTTCCTTCGATAGTACCCACGCCCGCAGCCTGCTGAGCGTGGACGGGCATCGCCGCGACCGCAACGGCTAAGAACGCCGCCGCTGCAAACCGCGTCCTGCACCTTCGGACACCGTTTTTCATGGTTGCCTCCGTCGGCAAAAGGTGGACAGAAGTCAGCGTCATCCGGGGTGGGGGAAACGCCGTCCCGGGATGTCCAGCCCGGAGACGAACTGCCTAAAAGTGAAAAGCGACAGCCGCATGTTTGCTATCGAACTCCGGGACCTGCAGTCGCTGCTACGGCACAGCGCCTTCGTGTTGGCGTTCGACAACTGTCGCTCCACGCTCGCGGTAAGGGGGATTCGCTCCGAGGTGCGTTAGCAAGCAGGTACTTGCCCGCGCCATTATGAAGCCACTGGGGTGGGGTGTCAACAGGTGTAGAACTTCAATTCATCCCGCTTGAGCAGCGCTACGTGTCGCCTCAACTCCATTCGGCATCTCAAAGCGACGAGCGTAGGTTTTTTGCCGATGGTCCTCCGACACGGCTTGTCACATGCTGCGAGCCCGAACTCTGCTCGCTCCCAAGCTCCGTGGCCCCCACGGGTAGCCGACCTAACCGGGTGCTCGCGGCTATCGGTAACCCCTTCTATTGCAACGATTTACGGCGCATACACGTAGGAGCTCCAGCGGTGGGCGCAAGCGATCCCCGCAGCACGCCGCGCGCATTCCTATTCTTTGGAGCACTAGCGACTGCGTCACCGCTCCAGCAGTTGCCGGGCCCCCGCGAATCAGATAGATCGAAGCAGCGGAGCAACCACGCGCCTGGCAGAATCGGCGGAACGCGGATTGCACGTATCCCGATTGCACCCTCACCGATGGAGCTGTAGTCAGAACGCGGCAAATGCCTGGCAACGACTCTCGATTCTGCGAACGTCTCACAAGACGGCACGCCCGGACCTTTTATCTCGCGAGCTTCCTTCTCCCCGCGGAGAAGAGGCGTAGCATGTATGCCATCTATGCCTTCTGCCGGACGGCGGACGACATAGCGGACTCAACATCCGAAGTCGCTTTGTCCAATGGAACACAAGGCGCACTCAACGGCGTATCACTAAGCGTAGAAGGCAGCGCGCGTCGCGCTCTTCTCGCGCGCTACCGCGAG
>CAZYTS010000163.1:0-8599 GCA_964649855.1 uncultured Gemmatimonadaceae bacterium | reverse complement strand
GTTCGCCGCCTGTGAGCAGCCACGGTTACTGGCGCCACGTGATCTGCCAGATTCGGGTGATGCTAGAATCGCATGGCACATCACAGACTACCCCGGGAGAGGGACACCAGGATATCTTGGTGACGTTGTTTACTTTACAGCGCGCGATCATAGTGTTGTCGCGGTACAACGTGAGTCGGGCGGGATCGCTTGGGTTACCAAACTGCCGGTTGCTAGTGCAGAGTACCGCGGTGCTGGGCTCGTCGTTGCAGGTGGCGTGATTGTGGTTGGTGATGACGCCGATGTCTTTGGACTTGACCCGACCAGCGGCAACATCCTCTGGCATTTCGCACCGCCGGGTGTTCGACTTCCGGGCCTGATTCTTCCCGCGGCTGCGGGACCTAACGTCATTGTCACTTCTTCGACGGGCCATATGTTCTCGGTCGTTGCTGCCAATGGCGCGATCAACTGGGTCACCCGTGTGGGTGATGACGACGACCTTCGTATTTTTAGCCCAATCGTGCGCGACAACGACATATTCGTATCGTTTACCCAAGGCATCATCTCGCAGGCGCACCGAGGTGGAGTAGCACGCGTCGATCTAGACGATGGCGACATCCGATGGTGGAGGTACCTGCCAGACACGAGCGATACTAGTCCTGGCGCGCTGACAATCGCGCCAGCGCTTGCGGGCGGCGTCCTCGCTGCCGGATCCCGCGATGGTCCTACGTTCGGGTTCGATGTATCCGATGGCAAGTTGAAATGGATGCTGGCGACTGCACCCGAACTGCTTACAGGACCAGCAGCGCCTCTGCAGGAGCGCGCACCGGTTGCTAGCAATGATGAGCTGATATTCGTGGGATCTAGTATGGGACGCGTTCGTGCCGTCGATCCCGCAACTGGTACTGTGGTCTGGGAGCGCCCACCGGATTTTGGTGGTACCGGATGGATGGCTGCAGACTCTTCTCATTTAGCTATTGTCTTCCCGCTCGGCGACATGCAGCTCGTCTCTGCAGCAGACGGCGTGCTCGACTTTCACTTAGTGCAGGACTCCTTTGTTGCTCGCATGACTCCGTTGCTGACAGAAGACCGCATTTATGTGAGTGGCCTCTACGGGCTCTACGCCGTCAAACGCTGATATTCTCAACTCACTATCGTGTCGCTGATAGCGCGGGTGCGCCCACTCTCAAGGCTTCCGCGAACGCGTTGAAGCCCAAACCAGCGGTAACCCTACGAACGGTACATGACCCAGGAATTGCACCCACCAGCGAGAGGTTATGGGAGAAGGTGCACGGCCAGCTAACACTGGTATTACTATCCCCCACATTACCAACCAGATCAACGGACCGTACACCGCTGCCACCTTAAATACTCCAAACGGCGACAGCAATACCCTGCGCACACGCTCCCACCGCAAAACGATAGCTACAAAGATCGTCGACCAGGTAAGCGCGACCATAAAGTGCATCACAACGCCCAGCGCCGTCGTGTAAGCACCTCCCTCCAGCGCCGAGCGTCCGATCAATACCGAAGCAACTCCCTGCCAGAGCGCCGAAAAGCTCGAGTCAAAAAAGCCGATGCTAAGCACAACGGCAAAAAGCCCGTCGGTCACAAACGTTAGTCCGGCTGCCGCAGCAATTCGCGAGTACGTGCCCGGGCTCACTTCCGCGGGGAGATTCGAAGTCGACATTGGACCAGCCTTTCGGACCTTTAGTTCACGCCAAACCAGCGCCAGAGTGAAGGCGCAACTATACCGACCATCGTTGGCCCGAGATTGCTATCTGGGATCGTTCGTGCAGCGAAGCCGGCAACTGTGACTCACAGTGAAAGAACAGCTTCAATTGGCACCAGCCGCATGTGCTCGACGGCGGACGACACGGTGCTATGAACTCGTCTCTGGCTCATAGCGGAGCTATCAAAGCAGTAGCCTTTGACGTATCGACAGGCTCGGAAAGCGCCATCGACCAGCATTTGAGCCCCAGGTGAACGCCACGGCGAGTAGCTCGGGGGGAGCCCCCGGTGCACGAGGTCTTGCGGTATAGCTCTGGCAGATATATATCCGTGTGAGCTATTATCCTCAGGTAATGAACAACCGTACCGAACTCGCCATCCTTGGGCTCGTCGCCGATGGGCCAAGGTCGGGATACGACATCAGGAAAGAAGTCAGCGACACGCTCTCACACTTCTGGAACGAGAGCACCGGGCACGTCTACCCCATGCTCGCAAGGCTCCACAAGCGCGGGCTGCTGACACGCTCCACAGAGGCTTCACACAGTGGCCGGCCACCTCGCCACCTCTATGCCATCACCGAAGACGGACTCGCTGAGCTGACACAATGGCTCGCCGAACCAATCGAACCTGCCCCACCAAGGCTGGAAATCCTCCTCAAAGTCTACTTCGGAGTCCACGCGGGAGTCGACGTCGTCATCGAACACATCGAACGATACAAGGCTTCGCGTCAGCTCTTACTCAACATCCTGGCAAGCGTAGACAAAGAGCTAACAACACCCAGGCCAAACGCTCGACAGACCTATCTGCGCCTCACGGTGCGCGCCGGAATTCATTCTGCCAAGAGCGCAATTGCATGGTGCGACGAAGCACTCGAGATGCTCAAAGCGCCGCTCGCAAGACGTCGCGGCGTAGTCAAGGACAGCAAAAGAAAAAAGCCGCGAAAGACCTATAAGCCTTAAGACAACCGAACACGGGGAGAAACATGCTGATCGCCAGAATGCCCAGGTCGACGCGTAGCCTATTGCTACTTGCCGTTGGTGTCGCCGTGGCAGGAACCCGGGTGAACGCGCAGGCAACCACAGTGGATTCAACCGCGCTGGCTCTCGCTCTTGATTCCATCCGAACGGCCATCGGTGCCCCAGGGGCATCAGCAGCGCTGATCTTTTCCGACGGACGACGCTGGGTTGGTGCCAGCGGATCCGCGTGGGAGGGCCAGCCCGTAACCCCGGGAACCGTCTTTGAAGTGGGAAGCGTCACCAAATCGTTCACAGCTGCCCTCATCCTGAGTCTCGTTCGCGACGGATTGCTCAACCTCGAAGACTCGGCGAGCAAATGGCTCCCTGGTCAGACGGGACTCGTGCAAGGTGCGACGATTCGACAACTACTGCAGCACACGAGTGGGATCGCCGACTACGCACGCCACCCCGGCTTTCTACCCGCCATTCGCGCCAGCATGGCGGGGCCATGGACGCCGACGGACAACTTGCGTTTTGTTGGAGAACCAACCGGAACGCCTGGAACTGAGTGGCGCTATTCGAATACAAACTATGTCCTGCTTGGGCTCATCGCCGCCGCAGCGGGCAAAAAGCCGTTCGCAGACCTGTTGCGCGAAAGGATCTCCAAGCCCCTCACGCTGCAACACATTTTTGTGGCTGGGGAGGATCAGATAACAGACTTAAAGGCGCACTCCTATCTGGACTTCAATGGTGACGGCAAAGCAGACGACTTGTCGGCATTTGTACCCGATCCTGCTACAACGCGCGGAGCAGGTGGTGCAGGAGCCGTCGTCGGTACGGCTCTCGACGTCGCGATCTTTGCCCGCGCCTACTACACGGGAGAACTCCTTGGTAGCACCCTGCAACACGAGGTTACGTCCTGGCGAGACAGGGGTGATGGCTGGCAGTACGGTCTGGGAGTCATTCGGAATCCACAGGGAGCCAAAGACTTGCTCGGGCATCTGGGAAATACCGCAGGACAGAGCGCAGGCGTCTGGCATTCTCCTACCGATGGCGTTACCGCGGTGTTGCTGACAAACATAGACGGAGCGAGGATGGCCCTCCCGGTCGCTACCTGGTTGCGAGCCGCAACAGGCGGGCAGGCCAGAAGCATGCGATAAGCCAGCGTTTGGTACTTTGATCCGCACAAACCTATTGTTCCATCTCGATGACCGAATCACGCAGACTCCTACAACACTTTCTTGCCGCGCTGGCATATCGAACGCAAAAGGCATTGCGGGGTGCACCGGAAGGGTTTGGAGACTTTAGTGCGGCAAAACTCGTCCGCACGCCGCACGAACTTCTCTGGCACATGACCGGCGTGATCGGCTACGCCAGGACCTTTCTGATCGGCGGAGAGTTTGCGCCGCCGCGTCTACCGGACTTTGCTCAAGAGGTCGAGCGCTTTCATGCAACACTCGCCGAGTTGCGAGATGACTTCGAACACCTCACGCAGGCTGCGTCGATAAGTGACGAACAGTTCTTGCAAGGCCCACTCTCAGATGTAATGACGCATGTAGGACAACTGGCCATGCTGCGGCGATTGGCGGGATCACCTGTCGCATCCGAAGACTTTATCTTCGCCGACGTTAGCTCTACGAACGTGAGCGAGAACCAGCCAGATCCCAAGGCTCCCGACCTTTGGTGGAAGCCGGACCAGGGCCACTTGCCACCCGGTCCGCCTCCCGTCTAAAAGGGCAATTCCGCAGGAATCGGACAGCGGTTGCCCGGACATCTTGCGCTTTTGAGACTTTGAAACGAGCTTCTCGTCTCCTGCTCCCCTTACCGGGTAAGGGAGCGCGCCCGGTGGTCCACCTACTTCTCCTGTCCAGGGATCGATTGCATGCGCAAAACTCGCAAAGACCCGTCGCGATACATCGAGTCACTTGACAACGACATCAGCGCTCAGATGAAAAAGCTCGACAAGCTGATAGCTGGAGTCATGAAGGGACACTCCCGAGTGGCATGGGAAGGAACCTTCTGGGGCGGCTCAAAACAGATAATCATAGGCTATGGCGATTACAACACCACGCGGCCCGGCGGCAAATCGGTATCGTGGTTCATGGTCGGCCTCGCACTGCAAAAGAACTACTTCAGCATCTACATAAACGCAGTGGAGGAGAAGCAATACCTCTCAGAGCGCTACGGGCCCGAACTGGGAAAGGTGAAGGTTGGTAAGGCGAGCATTTCCTTTCGAAACGTCGACGACATCGATCTCAGCAAGCTCAAAAAGATTGTAACGAAAGCGCGGAAGCACCTTGATTCTTCCGCATAAACGGGACCGATTCGGGAGGCTCGCGATTCGCTGATCCACAGGTCCGCTCTTAGCGCGGAGCACTGGCTCCGAGCGGGATCCTTTCGTAGTTTCGCGCTGCGGCAACAAGTCGGCCGCCTCCTGCCTCCACCAAGGTCCCGTTGGTCGTTATCCCCCCGTGAGCAGCACTCAACGCAGCGTCACAGAGCTCCTCAAGGAGTCACGTGCGGGCGACAATGAGGCGTTTCAGCTCCTCGTGTCGCTTGTATATGAAGAGCTGCACCGACTCGCCGAGCAGTGTATGCGCGGTGAGCGTCCCAATCACACACTGCAGGCCACTGCATTAGTCAACGAAGCGTACCTCAGGCTCGTCGACAGCAACGTGGCATGGCAGGATCGATCTCACTTCTTTGCCATGGCTGCTACCACAATGCGCCACGTTCTGGTCGACCATGCACGCGCCAAAGGACGACAAAAACGCCGCGGCGAAGAAGTCTCTCTCGAAGAGTCGCTGATAGTCGCGCCTGGTCATGAAGACGACATCCTGGCGCTCGACGATGCGCTCGAAGCACTCACGGAGCACGACGAGCGTGCAGCGCGTGTGATCGAACTGCACTATTTCGGCGGCCTCTCTTATGGCGAAACGGGAGAAGTGCTGGGAGTCTCCGCCGCCACTGTAGACCGGGAGTTGCGCTTTGCCCGCGCCTGGCTCGCACGTCGCATGCGTGAGTGAATGCGATGGACTCCTCCCGCTGGGACCTTCTTAAGGACTGGTTTGCCCGCATCAGCGCACTCGAAGGCAAGGCGCGCGCCGATCTCCTTGGTGAACTGAGGGCGCAGGACTCAGCGCTCGCCGACGAAGTCGAAGCGCTACTCGCCTCGGACGCTCGTCAGGCAACGAGAGTGGGCAGCGCTGTTGCATTTGCTGCACGCGCCGTGACGGAAAGCTCCCGGATCGGCCGGCGCATAGGACCGTGGAAGCTGGTTCGGGAGATCGGTCACGGGGGCATGGGTACGGTGTACCTCGCCGAACGCGGAGACGCAGAGTTCGTGCAGCAGATAGCACTCAAACTCGTGCGTGCAGGGAGCGCCTCAGACCAGCTAATGGCGCGCTTCCAGGCAGAGCGTCGCATTCTTGCCCGACTGCAGCACCCGAATATCGCGCGCTTCATAGACGGCGGACGGACCGAGGACGGCCAGCCCTGGTTCGGTATGGAGCTGATCGAAGGAACACCACTCGGCAAGCACTGCGACCAGCACAATCTCACGATCGATGAAAGACTAAAGCTCTTTGAAGACGTCTGTCGTGCTGTCGCATACGCTCATTCCAATCTGGTAGTTCATCGGGATCTCAAGCCTGACAACATTTTTGTAACAGCCGACGGACAGGTGCGCCTTCTCGATTTTGGCGTAGCAAAAGTCCTTACAGAAGACGAAACGCAACCGACGCTGACTCGCACGGGCTTTCGGGTAATGACGCCGAGCTATGCGGCACCTGAGCAACTCACAGGCGCCCCGGTTGGAACTGTCACAGACGTGTACTCCCTCGGCGTGGTTCTTTACGAACTGCTAAGCGGCGTCCGTCCCTACGACGTAGAGGGCAAGTCGATCACTGAGCTCGAAAAGGTGATCTGCGAAACGGAGCCTCCCAGACCGAGTGCAAGACTTGTTCAGCGCGTAATTGCCACACCTGATAAGGGTGCCACCATAGCGGCGGCGCGCAGCGTGGAGGTGTCGCAACTGAAGCGTCTGCTCGAAGGCGACCTCGATGTGATCTGCATGCGCGCACTGCGCAAGGAGCCGGATCGGAGGTACTCTTCGGTGGAGGCGCTGCTCGACGACATTATCAGGCATCGAACGGGCAGACCGGTTGCCGCGCGTCCCGACAGCGCCGCCTACAGGGTTCGCAAGTTTGTCAGGCGCAATCGCCTCGCGGTAGGAGCAAGTGCGGTCGCATTGGTGCTCCTTACCGGAACGACCGCCTTTTATCTGGTGCAAATTGCGCAGGAACGCGACCGCGCGCGCGACGAGGCGCTCAAGGCAAACGAGGTAGCGAGTTTTTTGCGCGGTATTTTCACGCAGGCAGATCCTGAGGAGGTACGGGGCGCGACGGTAACGGCGGAGGAGCTCCTCGAAGCTGCGGCTTCGCGCATCGAGCGCGACTTGTCCAATCAGCCCGAACTCAAGGCGTCGATGCTGCGGCTGATTGGCGAGGTGTTTGCCCAACTTGGGCTTGCAGAGCGCGCTTCAAAACTGCAGGAGGAGGCGCTGGCGATTCATCGCAGCGTCTTTGGCAATCTGAACCTCGAGACGGCCGCGAGCGCACTGTCACTCGGCACTACTCGACAGGATCTAGGGGATCTGGAGGGCTCTGGTGCGCTACTTAAGGAAGGGTTAGCCATTCGCGAGGCGCTTCTGGAAAGCCCCAACGCCGACATCAGCGATGCTATGCGCCACCTCGCGTACTGGATGGAAACGAGCGGCGACGACGCCAGTGCAATACGACTATATAAGGAGGCTCTTGCGCAGGACAGTGTGCTCTTTCCCCCTGGCAATGACCGGGTTGCCAAGGTCAGCACGAGACTCGGTTCGGTCCTGGGAAGGCTCGATAGCCTGGATGCTGCCGAGCGTTTGATGCGAGGCGCTCTTGCAGCCCAGCGTCGGCTGTATGGGGATACCAGTTCCGACGTAGCGTCAACTTTGCGTAACCTGGGCTCGATACGGCGTCAGCAGGGTGACTTGGAAGAGGCCGAAAAGTTGCTGTTGGAGTCAGTGGCAATAAGAAGGATTGTATATGGCGACACGAGCCACGATGTAGCGAACGCACTGAATACTTATGGGCGAGTACTGGCCGATCGTGGTGAGTATGATCAGGCCATAAAGTCGCAGCGCGAACTCATTGGAATCTGGGAGTACATCCACAGGGGTTTTCATCCCAACATCGCAGCTGCATACTTCAGCTTGGGTGACTACTATCGTGAAAGTGGCAGCAATGAAGAGGCTGTCAGGGCATACCGGCACTCGATCACCGTTCAGGATTCGGTTCTGCCTGTGGGACACAGGAACCGTGCCTACCCGCTGATCGGTATCGGTCGTGCGTATGAGAATCTGGGTCGTTACGAGGAGGCTGAGGCAGCCTTTGTTCGGGCGCTGGCTATACGTAAGGGAGCGTTGAGGTCCGGAGACGGAGGGATCGCCGAGGTTATTCGCAGGCTGGCGGAGCTTAGTGAACGCGAGGGTAAGACCGCCAACGCGGCAAGGTATCGCGCTGAGCTGGATTCTTTGGCTGCGCTCAGGTAGAATCCAATAGTGATTCTCCGGAGTTGCGCTATGCGCTTCATTTGTGTTGTCGCAGTAATCGCATTGGCTGCTTGTGGCGACCCCTTTAATCCGATCGATCATCTGCGCGTGGAGGCACTTGTCAGTTCCACGACCGTGAGCCCCTCAAATCCGATTACCATAGGGGTCAAGCTCACTAACGTGAGTTCGAGGACCATCGAGGCCAACAATGGTACCTGTCCGCCACTATTCGACGTGGTCGCGGCGACGGGCGAGGTTGTGGGCCCCCATAGACGAACCCTCGTTTGTGCGGCGATCCTTACTACCGTTAAGCTGAGTCCTGGAGAGAGCCACACCATTC
>CAZYTS010000162.1:5182-8850 GCA_964649855.1 uncultured Gemmatimonadaceae bacterium | reverse complement strand
ACATCGCACCCTACACAGGGTGTGCAATGGCTGAGTATTTCATGTATCATGAAGGAAAGGCAACGCTGTGCGTTTATGACGACCTTTCCAAGCAGGCGGCTGCATACCGTCAGTTGTCACTCGTCTTGCGCCGTCCCCCGGGTCGCGAAGCCTTTCCCGGCGACGTCTTCTATCTGCACTCCCGTCTCCTCGAGCGCGCGGCCAAGCTGCGCGAGGACGCTGACGTCGTAGACAACAAGATGATCTTCAAGCCAGGCGGGAGCCTCACCGCGCTGCCGATCATCGAGACGCAGGCCGGCGACGTGTCGGCCTACATCCCAACGAACGTCATTTCGATTACCGACGGACAGATCTTCCTCGAGACCGACCTCTTTTTCGCGAACGTTCGCCCAGCCATCAACGTCGGCATCTCGGTTTCGCGCGTGGGTGGTTCGGCGCAGGTAAAAGCGATGCGTTCAGTTGCCGGCCGTTTGCGTCTCGATCTCGCGCAATACCGTGAGCTCGAGGCCTTCTCGGCGTTTGCCTCGGATCTCGACGCTGCCACCAAGCGCCAGCTGGAGCGCGGCGCACGCACGGTCGAAGTCCTCAAGCAGCCGCAGTACTCGCCGATGCCGGTGGAGCAGCAAGTGATGATCATCTTCGCCGTGAGCAACGGCTTCCTCGATGACGTGGAAATTGCCCGGATACGGGGATGGGAGCGTGACTTCCACGAGTTTATGAACACAAAGTTTCCACAGGTGGGTGAGGCGATCCGCAAGGAGAAGGTGCTGAGCAAGGATACCGAAGAGGCTCTGCGCCGCGGAATCGAGGAGTTCAAGAAGGTGGCGAAGTAATGGCTGAAGGCTCGCAGCACTACACCGGCCACGACTGATGGCTAAAGGTCGAGAGCTAAAAGGCCGCATTAGAACGGTCGAGAACACGCGCAAGATCACGCGGACGCTGGAGATGGTTGCCACGTCCAAGATGAAACGTGCGCAGGACCGTGTCGTTGCGGCGCGTCCTTATGCCAGCGCGCTCACCGACGTGATTGCCTCGCTCTACAATCCGGACCTCGCCGAGCGTTTCCCGCTGCTGCGTCAGCCTGCGGAAATGAAGAAGGCGGCGGTGATCCTGATTACTTCGGGCAGAGGGATGTGCGGCGGTTTTAACGCCAACCTCATTCGCGAAGCGCGTCAGTTGCTTGCCACGCTTCGTTCGGCCAAAACCGAGCCCGAACTCCACATCGTGGGACGTAAGGGCATCGGCTACTTCCGATATGTAGGTCAGACTATCGCGCAGGCGCGCACTGATATTAGCGACAGGCCAAGCGCCGGCGACGCGGCGTCCCTGGTGGATGATCTCATGCAGCGTTACGTGTCTGGTGATATAGACGCTGTCTACGTGGTGTACGCGCAGTTCAGGTCGGCAATCTCGACGCCACCTACAACCATGAAAGTGCTGCCGGTCGAGCCGCCGGAGCGCAGCGGCCCGATGCCCGACTACCTGCTTTATCCGTCGGCAGAGGCGATTGTCACCGAGCTCCTCCCGTCATACGTGCGCAATGCAGTCTACAGAGCGCTGGTAGAGACTGCTGCAGGCGAGCACGGTGCACGCCGCACAGCAATGAAGAACGCTACAGACAACGCAACCGAAGTCCTCAGTGTGCTCAAGAGGACGTACAACCGTGCGCGCCAGGCCGGAATCACGCAGGAAATTGCGGAGATTGTGGGTGGTGCCGCGGCGCTCGAATGATCAAACTATCAGGCAAAGGCAAGACAGCCTCAAACACGAGTACCTCTAAATGACCGCAACCGCACCCGCAGCAGGAACAGCCGGCAAGATCGTACAGGTGATCGGACCGGTGCTCGACGTGGAGTTCGAGGCCGAGAAGCTCCCGGAGATCTACAACGCCCTGGAAATCACCGGAAAGACCGACAGCGGCGACATCGTCAAGGTTACAGCCGAAGTGCAGCAGCATATCGGGCGCAATCAGGTTCGCGCCGTGGCTATGTCGTCTACAGACGGAGTCACCCGCGGTATGGAGGCGATCGACACCGGTGCTGCCATCTCAGTTCCCGTGGGCGAACCTGCACTTGGCCGAATCCTCAACGTGCTCGGCGAGCCCGTTGACGATGGCCAGCCTGTTCCGGCCAATGCTGAGCGATGGCCGATCCACCGCAAGCGCCCGGACTTTGTTGACCTCGAGCCCAAGACCGAGATCTTCGAGACAGGCATCAAAGTTGTAGACCTCATCGCACCGTTCGTTAAGGGTGGAAAGATCGGTCTCTTTGGTGGCGCCGGCGTAGGAAAGACGGTCGTTATTCAGGAGCTTATCAACAACGTAGCCAAGGGGCACGGCGGAAAGTCGGTGTTCTGCGGAGTGGGTGAGCGCACTCGTGAGGGGAACGACCTCTATCTCGAATTCAAGGAAGCAGGAATTCTGGACAAGGTTGCGCTCATTTATGGTCAGATGAACGAACCGCCGGGAGCGAGATTGCGCGTAGGTCTCGCCGGTCTTACGGTGGCCGAGTATTTCCGCGATCGCGAGAACGCAGACGTTCTGGTCTTTATCGACAACATCTTCCGCTTTACCCAGGCGGGTTCCGAGGTGTCGGCGCTTCTGGGCCGCATGCCCAGTGCCGTGGGTTACCAGCCAACGCTGGCAACCGAGATGGGAGATCTGCAGGAGCGGATTACATCCACGCGTAGCGGATCGATCACTTCGGTGCAGGCGATCTACGTGCCTGCAGACGATCTTACGGACCCCGCTCCAGCTACGGCGTTCGCTCACCTCGATGCAACCGTCGTGTTGTCACGAAAGATCACGGAGCTTGGCATTTATCCTGCGGTTGACCCGCTCGATTCCTCGTCTCGAATCCTTGATCCTCAGTTCGTGGGCGAGCGTCATTACAAGGCGGCAATCGAAGTGCAGCGAATCCTGCAGCGCTATAAGGAACTGCAGGACATCATCGCCATCCTTGGTATGGACGAGCTTTCTGAGGATGACAAGAAGATTGTGAGCAGGGCGCGCAGGATTCAGCGTTTCATGTCGCAGCCGTTTGCGGTGGCCGAGCAGTTCACGGGCATGAAGGGTCAGTACGTCAAGCTTGAAGAGACTATCAGCTCATTCGAGCGTTTGTGTGCTGGAGAGTTTGACCAGTATCCCGAGCAGGCGTTCTTTATGTGTGGTGGTGCGGACGACATTGTGCGCAACGCCGAACGTCTCGCCAACAGCTGAGCGGCTAAGCATGCTTAAGGTTTCTGTCATATCGCCGGAGCGGACACTTTTTGAAGGGGAAGTGTCGAGCTTGACGGCTCCGGCATTTGACGGCGAGGTGGGAATCCTCACCTCGCACGCGCCAATGATGACGCTCCTTGGTAAGGGGGAATTGCGTCTGGGCGAAGGCGGCTCGGCGGGCCGTTTTGAAGTCGAGGGGGGCTTTTTGCAGGTAGTGGACGATCAGGTGAGAGTCGTTACCGAGAAGGCGAGGGCCGCGGAGTAGAAGCGGCGCGGCAAGGAACCGGGCGTACGCGGACGTACGTGGAAACTACGGTCGCTCCTGGAGTCAGGTTGTCTTTAGGTAGAACTCTTTTCTGGGATTCCACACCGCCGCTCCGAGCGCGCTCGGTTCAATTCCGCGTTCATCCGCGGCCTATTGCACTTTTCTGCGCTCGGCACGCCGCACGGT
>CAZYTS010000162.1:0-5082 GCA_964649855.1 uncultured Gemmatimonadaceae bacterium | reverse complement strand
TTCCGCGTTCATCCGCGGCCTATTGCACTTTTCTGCGCTCGGCACGCCGCACGGTCCGTCCGCGGTATCCTTTCGCGGCCAGCGTGACGCATGCTACCATTGAGCATGACACCCCTGTGTTTTGAGCCGTAAACGCCGTAAACCAAAAGGCGGCGTCGACGTTCTCGCTTCTCCGAGTGCCAAGCGAGCCACAGAACCGCGTAAAGACGAACCTCTCAGCCGAGGACGCAGCATTGTCTTTGCAGCGATATCCCTGGCGCTGCCGTTTCTCCTGGTCGGAGCCGCGGAGGTGGGGCTGCGATACTTTCGTCCCAGCGGCGGGCTCCCGCTGTTTGTTACTGCGCCCATCGGCAACGGAAGGTATCTCACGGCCAATCCCGCCGTAGCTCGGCGCTGGTTCGCCGGCGTCGCGCGTCCGCCTGCTCCTCCTCCGGAGCTATTTGCCTCAGACAAACCAGCCAAAGGCTTTCGACTTTTTGTGCTTGGTGAGTCTACCACGGCAGGCTTCCCTTATCCGCGCAACGGGACCTTTTCGCGCGTGCTGCGCGACGCCCTCAAAGACGTCTTGCCAGGCGATTCCGTCGAAGTAATCAACCTGGGAATTGCAGCTACCAACAGTTACGCCATCGCCGATATAGCCGCGGAGGTGGCGCAGCAGGAGCCCGATGCCGTGCTCATATATGCCGGACACAATGAGTACTATGGTGCACTCGGATCCGCCTCCTCGCAGGGTTCCGCGTCGCCAGCGCTTACGCTCCTCTCGCTGGCTATGCAGCGCTCGCGACTCTATCTCGCTCTCCGAGATATCGTGGCGGGCAAGGGAAGTGCTGCGGCAGATTCTGCTCCCAGCTTCATGGAGATACTGGCGCGCGATCGCCCGGTGCCGCTGGGTAGCGAGACATATCGAGTAGGCATTGAGCAGTTTGGCGGCAATCTGGAACGAGCCCTTGCGGAATTCAGTGAGCGCGGAATCCCGGTGTTTGTAGGAAGCCTCGTGAGCAACTTGCGTGACCAGGTGCCGTTTGCTGCCGAACCTAACGAGGCAAACGGAGGAGCACGCCAGATCTTTACCGCTGCGCGCGCGGCATTGTCAGCGGGCGACTCGGCCGGTGCCCAAACTCTTTTCTCCGCGGCCCGCGACGCAGACGTGGTCCGCTTTAGAGCTCCCTCAGCGTTTGACTCGGTCGTGCGCGCTGTGAGCGAGCGAGCAGGCGCCCACTACGTGAGCGTTCGTGAGCTGTTCGACTCCCTTTCGCCCGCCCGGACGCCGGGCTTCAACTTCTTTCTGGAGCACGTGCACCCCAACCGTGCCGGAGCCGTGCTCCTCGCACAGGCCTACTATAGTGCGCTTGCGTCACAGCGATTCCTCGGTCACTCGGCGGCACCTGCTGCGCTGGAGAGCTGGAGTCACTACGACAGCGCCATGACGCTCACCCGCTTCGATGAGCTCGTGGCAGATCACTCGGTCCGCACACTTACGGCACGGTGGCCCTTTGTGACGGAGCGCGAGGCGCGCGACTATCGCGGTGCCTACGTGCCAGCAGGATTTGCCGACTCACTTGCCTTTGCGGTCTCGCGCGGCGCGCTCCCGTGGAGCCGCGCAAAGCTTGCGCTTGCGCAGCATCTTGAGTCACTCAAACTGTGGGATGCAGCGATCGCGGAGTACGAGGGGATGGCGCGCGACCTTCCGTTGTCGGAATTGCCGTTGAGGTTGATGGCGCTGGCCCATGCGTCCGCGGGTCGGCCCGAGGTAGCCGACAGTCTGCTCTTTCTGGCTGCGACGATCGAGCCCACCGGCGAGGTGTTCTATGCGCGTGCGCAGATCCTCATCGACCAGAAGAAGCTGCCTCAGGCGATACCACTGCTTCAGGAGGCTACGAGGCGCTCCCCGGGGCTCGTTGGAGCCTGGTATCAGCTGTCGCTCGCCTACGGCATCATGCGGGATCTAAACCTCGCGCGAGCCACCGCTCAGAGGGCCGCAGCGATTGACCCCACTTATCCCGGCCTGCAGGGATGGATGGCGACAATCGGCGTTAGACCCTAATCTTGTAGGGAGCAAGCTCAAAACGCGGGACGTATCGTCGGATGCCAGGAGCCACCAAACGAGTAGCAACGCGGTTGACGCTCAACACTGTACGTGCCGGTGCATTGCTGGCGCTTCTCCTAACGGTTGGTAGCGCCAACCTTGGGGCTCAGGCGCGCGTCAGCGGGTTTGTGCGTGATACTTCGGGCTTCGCGCTCGCTGGCGTTGAAGTGCGCGTGGATATCTCCAACCTGCGCGTTACGAGCGACAGAGATGGCGGCTTTGTTCTCGTGAACGTCCCGACGGGCCCGGCTCGACTCATCTTTCGGCGGCTTGGCTTCAGGCCTACAGCTCTCGATCTGGAGGTGACCGCATCGGGACTCGAGAACCTCGAAGTGCAGATGATGCATACTGCCCAGAGGTTGACTCCCGTGACCGTTCAGGTAAAGCGCGAGTCGGCGGTACCACGCCTGCGCGGTTTCTACGAACGCATGGAACGCCGAGTCCAGGGCCACTTTATATCGCGCGAGAGAATTGCACGCAGCCATTCCTTTTCGTTTACGGATCTTCTGCGCGAGGTACCGGGAGTCAGCATTCGGCCCATAGGGCACATTCGCAAAGCCGTGCGACTGCGAGGATCTGCGTGCCCGCCGCTCGTCTTCATCGATGGATTCGCCGCGAGCGCGGCTGAGTTTGACCTGGAGAGTCTCGACCCAGTGATGGTCGAGGGCATTGAGATATATCCCGGTTCGTCGAGCGTGCCTTCGGAGTTTTTGGGGCCGCGAGGCCTTGAGCAGTGCGGCGTAATTGCAGTTTGGAGTCGTCCAGCCCCTGGAAGGCAGCGCCAGCAGCCTCCGGCAAGCATTCCCAGAGAACGAATCGACGTCATCGATCTCCTATCGATGCAGGGCGTCTTTACATACCAGGATGTGGATTCGGTTGCGATGATGGTGGAAGGCAGCCTCGCTCCAGTAATTCCGGACTCCCTCCTTGGGTCCGAAGATCCCGCACGCGTCATGGTGGAGTTTGTCGTCGATACCACGGGAACCGTGATTCCTTTGAGCGTAAGCGTCGTATCAACCTCTCATCCCCAACTTTCGGCGTCTGTTCGGGATGCAATACTGCTGGCGTCGTTCATTCCGGCGATCAAGGACGGCAAGCCAGTACGTCAGATCGTCCAGGTACCGCTGGAACTGGATCTGAGTCGGCGCCGCTAGTCCGGCGCGTCGCGCTAAAGCGCAAAATGTGGGACGAGACGCTCGGGACGAAGCGTACGCAGCCGTCTATCTTCAATTGTCCCAACGACTTACGCGGTAAAACCAAGTCACACTACGTCAGTCAAATTCCTTCTTGCCAGTATTGAATTGCTGAGCGAGATTGGGCGCGTGCGATTTGCGCCATTTGTAGTACTACAGGCGACTTGTTTGTCGGGTGACGGCCGAGTGAGGCCCGCCTCGGCGAAATCGCACAGATAAAGAGTGATTTTTGACAAACGCTCGAATGCGTTTCGTCCCTTTACAACTACACGCGGAGGTGACCAAGGCAGCAAATGACTTCAAGGTAGTATCGCGTACGATCAAACCCCTAACCCCAAATCGGATGCGAAGCGTAAGAAGTTATCGAGGAACCCTCGCCAGGCTTGCGCTGGCCGTGCTAGTAGCCGGCTTCGCGCAAAGTGCGCTGGCGCAGGGGGCAACAATATCGGGCCGGGTTACCGGTTCCGATGGCAGGCCGCTCGAAGGGGCTCAGGTGAGCATTGTTTCACTCAACCTCGGCACCTCGGCGGGCGACAACGGGCAGTATCAGTTCACGGTAGCGGAGAACCTTACGAACGGGCAGCGAGTTAACCTGACGGTTCGCTTTATTGGTTACTCGCCGCAGACGAGGCAGATAACCCTAACGAGCGGGCCACAGACGCAGAACTTCGAGTTGAGATCAGATCCATTCCAGCTCGACGCAGTTGTGGTTACTGGAACGGCCGAAGCTACGGAGACGAAGAAGCTGGCTTTTTCCGTCGCAAGGGTCAGCGAAGATCAGCTCAAGCAGGTGCCGGCATCGTCTCCCGTTGCTGCATTGGCAGGCAAGATATCGGGAGTCCGCGTTGGACTTGGTCGCGGGAATCCCGGTGCGTCGCCCACGATCCGTCTTCGTGGTTCGACGAACCTGACGATCGGCAACAACTCGCCGCTCATCATCGTTGACGGCGTGATCACGAAAAACACTCTTGCCGACATCGACGCTAACGACATCGAGAGTATCGAAGTGCTTAAAGGTGCGGCCGCGGCGTCGTTCTATGGTTCGAACGCGGCAAACGGCGTACTCAACATCGTCACCAAGCGTGGCAAGAACCTGGCCGACAATTCAGTCTCGTTCTCCACGCGCTCGGAATACGGCACGTCTGGCGTGTACAATTGGGTGCCACTCAACGAGCACCACAACTTCCAGCTCAACGCCGACGGCTCGATTGCAACGAACGCTGCAGGAACGCAGCGTCTGCTCGATCCGGACAACATCGCCGACAACCCGTATCCTGCGACTGGTCCGAACCGCTTCCGTAACCAGCTCAAGGAGTGGCTGCAGGACGGCAGTTTCTATCTGCAGAACTTCCAACTCGGACTGCGCCGTGGGGCGACGAATCTGAATACGTCGTTCACCACCGATCATAACCAGGGCATTTTGCCCTTCACAAGCGGTCAGCGCCGTGAGAACCTGCGCGTGAACTTTGACCAGGGAATCGGCACAAAGGCCGACTTCTCGGCGAGCTTTACCTACGGTCTCAACCGCAACGACTACAACCCCAACGATTCGCAGGGGTGGTTTGCGCTGTTGCAGGCACCACCTGATATCGATCTCGTGAATCCCAACCCGACGGTCAGCGAGGAACCATACTTCCCGCTGCTCCCGGACGTCAACGCCAAAAACGCACGGGGTAACCCGCTCTACGGTCTAAAGAACAGCGACTATAACCTTCGTCGCGAGCGTCTGCTGGGTTCCTTTGCATTCCGCTATCGACCGTTTGAGTGGCTGAGCATGGACGCCAATTACGGGACGGACCGTGC
>CAZYTS010000161.1:0-8926 GCA_964649855.1 uncultured Gemmatimonadaceae bacterium | reverse complement strand
CAAACCGTCCTCCAGCCACCACCGGCAGGACTACTGCCGAGGATAGGGTGAAGCTGATTGCCCGTCTGGTCCCCTCTGGCCAATCTGGCATGGAGAGGCCGGCCACCAGCCGACGAATTGCCGCGCCGCACTCCCTAAGAAGGTGCGTAGCGGTCTCTTCCAGAACATCGTAGGGAATGAGCAGATCACGCGTGATGAGGCTCCCCGAATCCTCATCTCGCCAGGCCGCGTCGCCAACAGCACCGCGCTCCGGCCAAAGAGCCACGTGCCGAATCGTCTCCGAACGATCGGTGGGCTCGCGATGCGCCTCGACCGCCGCCGCCAAAGCGAGGGCCAGAGCGTCGGGAGTAGCTTCGCCATACAGCGTCACTACGTCCCGCGATGGCCGCTCAGAATTGAGCGGCGAGGGCACGGAATTCACGTGCGCGAGCACCGTTGAGTGTTCGGGGCGATCCTCAAGCATTACGAGGACGTCCATCACCCCTCCTTCTCGGTCAGGTTGCCTCGCCGGATCGCAGCACGCCCCGTTGCGCACAGTGCGGTTCGTCGAGACTGGAGCCTTTAAACCTATGACCCCGCTTGCAAGCGATCGGACACTATGATTGCAAGGGTTGTTCCGCGGTTCCCAATGCAGCACCAGTTGGCCGCCAAAAACACAACGAGCTACAGTTTTTTTGGCTAGCCGTTTTGTCCCCGCTCTTCGCGAACCGTGCCACCACCCATGAGCGGCGTCAGTGTTGAGGCGACACGCGTGACCATCGCACACCCGCAATCAGCGCAACGGCAAGAATTGCCAGGAATGAAAGCCATTGCACGCGAGACGCCGCGAGTGAACCAAATGCACCAAACACCCGAATTCCCAGAGTCTCGGCCAGGAGCGCAAATCCAGTGGTGTAGAGCGCCGCTGCAGCAGCCAGAACAACTCCGCGAAAGCGGCTGGCCACCAAGGCAAAGGTTCCGCCTATAACCAGCATTACTACAGTGTGCAGCACGAGCCCACTCACGAGCGCGAGCCACGGCAATGGCGTTAGACCGCTGGGCAGAGACAGCAGAGCACGGCCGGCGTTCATAAACGGACCGAGCATGTCCCCGCGGCGAAGCCCAACTCCAATCACAGCGCCAGCGGTGGCGGCCCCAGCGATGATTCCGGTGCGGAAAAAAGGTGAAATGCTCGGTCGAGTCACAGTTCAGATTGCGATTACCGTGTCTTACAAGTGGCACCAGTGTCTTGCAGGGC
Source organism: uncultured Gemmatimonadaceae bacterium (assembly GCA_964649855.1). Classification (GTDB taxonomy): domain Bacteria; phylum Gemmatimonadota; class Gemmatimonadetes; order Gemmatimonadales; family Gemmatimonadaceae; genus CAZYTS01. The sequence goes on along the minus strand of CAZYTS010000161.1, from coordinate 7,689 downwards.
CAAACGCCGCGCGTTATCAGTCCGCAACGAAAAACACTTTTCCTGAATGAGAAGTGACATGGAAGAAATGGCCCCGCGTGTTCTCATAGTAGAAGATCGTCGCGAAGTACTCGACGTGCTGCAGCGCACGCTCAGAGATAATGGATACGACGTAGCAACTGCCATGGATGGCGAAACAGCTCTTAAAGCTGCACTCGACCGCCATCCTGACGTAATGATACTCGATATAGGCCTACCCAAGCGAAACGGGCTTGAAGTGGCCCGCGAACTTCGTTCCCGCGGGATAACGTCACCGGTGCTCATGTTGACGGCGCGCGACACGGTAGGCGACAAGATCGAGGGGTTTGAAGCCGGCGCCGATGACTACCTCAGCAAGCCCTTCGACTACGACGAACTCCTGGCACGAGTGCGAGCGCTGTTGCGTCGAGCAACACTTCGTGCCGACGCGACGCTGCTGCGCGTTGGCGAGTTGGCCATTGATCCGCTTACTCGCGAGGTGAAGCGCGGATCCAGACCGGTTGCATTGACGCAAAAAGAATACGCTTTGCTGGAGTACCTCGCGCGTCACGCAGGAATCCCTGTTTCGCGAGAGCAGATTTCTGAGCACGTCTGGAAGCAGGAGTTTGATCCCTCCACGAACATCGTTGACGTGTACATCAATTACCTGCGCAAGAAGATCGATCTCGATTCAGAGCCGGGCATGCTCCACACAGTGAGGGGCACGGGCTACATGCTCAAGGCACCGTAGTGAATTCTGCCAGACGTCGCGCATAATTCGGCCGAGCTGGTCGTCACGATGGATTGGTGATTGATCCGAGTTCAGCTGTAATCACGTTTCCGCCACAGAGGACTGTGGCTACCTGACCGGATTCAAACAGTGCGCGGTTCTCGGCAATTGCTGCCACACCAGCGGCTCCGGCGGGCTCGACAACGATTCCGACGCGTTGCAGCAACAGTGACATCGCCGCTCGAATAGCGCTGTCGTCTACGAGAAGAATGTCGTCAATGATTTCCTGAAGGTCTGCGACAGCCTCAGGGATCGGCACGCGTACGGCAATGCCGTCGGCTATCGTATTTGCGTCTTTTGTTGAGACCGGCCTCCTCGCTCGCCACGATAGTTCCATCGAAGGCGCGCGCGCGGCACAGACTCCGACAATGCGTGTCGCGGGAGAATGCGCGCGAACCCAGGTGGCAATGCCTCCGAGCAAAGCGCCGTTGCCAAGTGGCACGACTACGGCGTCGAGAGCCGGATAGCTCCCAAGCAATTCAAGAGCGATCGTGCCAGCACCTTCGGATATGGCGGGTTCCTTTCCATCCTCTACGAACCATGCTCCTCGCTGGCGCGCGAACTCGCGGGCAGCGTCCTTTGCTGCGTCAAAATCGGAACCGGCGATGTGAACGCTGGCTCCCAGCGCTCGCATTCGTTCAACCTTAAGCGGATTTGCATTTTCGGAGGCAAACACGTCGAGTTTTCGGCCGCGTCGTCGCGCTGCCCACGCCATTCCCTGACCAAAGTTGCCCGCAGATGCACAGACGAGTTCGGGAGCACCAGCTTCGAGGCCGTGCAGGAAGTAGTCGGCTCCCCTGCCCTTGAATGAACGTATGGGATTGACCGTCTCCACTTTGACGACAATCTGGGCACCCAGCGCCTCTCCTAACGAGTCGCTGACAAACTGTGGAGTGCTTAGAAAAACCGGATCGACTACGGTAGCAGCTTCGCGTATTGCTTCGATGCTGATTCGAGACACTTTTGTCTGCCGTCTGTTTCCTGCGTGAAAAAACGTGGCGCGCTGGTGCTTCTACGCTGCGACGAGGCTACCTTCGCTTTGCGCTGCGCGCATCCTCAACCTCCGGCAAACTAACGTCGATCGGTCAGGAGCCGCCTTAGTGCACGAGTCAGCGGTTTGAAGTCTCGGTCTTCCCACCGTTCCATCAATTCAGCGATGAAATCGCGGTCATGATGGCCGTCGCAGATTTGGGTGGGCTCGCTACCGGCTTTAAACCACTCCCGGCGTCGCGTTGGACACCATTCTCCGGCCAGCTTGCCGGTCTCTGGATCGATCTCGACGCGCACGATTCCCTCCGGCGCTTTCCAGCCTTCGGATCTCTCTTTCCAGCCAGTGCGGTAGAAATCCGCCCATGCGGGTGCCGCGAACCTGCCGCCATTGGCCCCCTGGCCCATAGAGCGCGGGGTGTCGTAGCCGAACCAGAATCCCGCCACGATCGAAGGTGTGTAGCCAACGAACCAGATGTCACTCCCTCCGTTGGTCGTGCCTGTCTTACCCGCTACTGCGCCGTTAACACCCATCGCGCGTACGGCACTACCGGTACCTTCGTCCACGACCGAACGCAGCATAGACGTAACCTGGAATGCATCGCGCGGATCCATCACAGGTTCGTGCACTTCGGTCGATGTCCAAAGCGTTGTGCCATCGCGGCTTTCGATTTTCCGGATGAGATTGGGGTGAACCCTGAACCCGCCATTCGCAAAGGGTGCGTAGGCTGTAACGAGTTCGAGCGGCGTCACTTCGACGGCTCCGAGCGCCACCGCAGGTACGGCTCGCAGTTCGCTCTCTATGCCGTTGCGGCGGGCCACGTCGACCACGCGCCTCTCTCCAACGGCTCGCGACACACGCACTGTGGCAGCATTTGCTGATTGGGCCAGTGCCTGACGCAGCGTGACCTGTCCCCGGTACTCCCCACCGTAGTTTGCCGGGCTCCACACGTCTTCACCCAGATCTATCGTGACCGGCTCATCGTCCACGAGAGTAGCCGGAGTATAGCCGACGTCGAGCGCGGCAGCATAGACAAACGGTTTGAAGGCAGAACCGGGCTGGCGGTGCGCGTTAACCGCCCTGTTGAATCCACCGCGCTCGTAGCTCCTGCCTCCTACCAGTGCTCGCACTTCACCGTTGCGCGGATCGATGGCGACCATGGCGCCTTGCACGTGTGCGCCATTGCCTGAGCCGGACCACGATGAAGTCCTGTCTTCTATCCGTGCCGCATGATTCCGCACCGCACGCTCCGCTGCGCGCTGCGCGGCTACGTCAATCGTCGTGTAGACCACGACCTCCGAACTCCGCTGTCCCGACGCCTTAAGGACAGAGTCCACGGAGCGGCGTACTACATCCAGCGCGTAGGACTCGTTAGGCTGCGGCGGGCGCCAGTCCGCTCGCTGAATCCTGAGGCCACGTGCCGCTTCGGCAGCGCGCTTTTCCTCGCTGATAAAACCCTGCGCCTCCATGAGACCAAGCACCAGGTTTCGGCGCGTCAGCGCTCGATCGTAGTTGCGTTTGGGGGTGTATGCAGACGGGCCTTTGGGCAGTGCAGCAAGCATTGCTCCTTCGCCAACTGAAAGGTCCCGGACCGACTTGCCAAAGAGATCACGGCTCGCAGCTTCAACACCGTAGACTCCATTACCGAGGTAGATGGCGTTGAGATACAGCTCGAGAATCTGCTCTTTACCGAGATTTTCTTCGAGAAGACGTGCAATGCGCAGCTCGATGAGCTTGCGCCCAATTGATCTTGAGAGCGCCGCGCGCTCAGAGATGAACGCATTGCGCGCCACCTGCATCGTTATGGTGCTAAAGCCTTCGCGCACCTGAAAAGCACTCACGTTCCGTACGACGGATCGTGCAAAGCCTCGCCAATCGACACCCTCGTGACTCATGAAGCGACGATCCTCGGTCGCGAGAAAGGCTCGCTGCACGTGTTTTGGAACGCGCTCCAGCGGGACGTTGACCCGCTTAACGAGAGAAAGCCGTCCAATCACCTGACCGCGCCTGTCGAGCACGCGCCCACCCTCGGGTGGACTGTATGACCGAATCATCTCCGGGCTCGGACAACCTCTGAAGCCACAACTCAGCAGCCAGGCGTCAAATCCGATCGCAGACACTACGGCAAAACCAACTGCTGCCGAGACGCGCCAGTGCGCTTTGACCCAATCGCGCGTCCGCATACCAGGAATGCGGCCGAAGACATCGCGAAGTGGCCATTTGCGCTTAATCATGAGCCTCTGTGATCGAAATGTGACCTGTATCCTGATACGTCGAGCCTCGACGAGAGTTTCTTGTCAACTCGCCTACGCTTGTCAGGCTCGATGCCAGAATCGCCACTCACATCCCTTTTTAGGTCGTCAGAAGCGCCAACCTCGAAGTGCGCGCAGAGCGGTTTCCAACGCTTCACGCTGAGTAGCTTCGGGCCCGCGTTCGAGCAGCATTTCGTAGGCTTCGATGGCCATGTCGAGCATCTGGTAGTCCTGTTCTGCGCCAGCGACCGCTGCCGCGTTGTCGGCCACGCAGGCGAGGGCGAGGTCGTCGCCGGGGAAACGCTCTACAACTTCGCGCCACCTCATTGTCCTGCGCCTGGGCTCCGATTCAGAAAGAGCCCAGAGGTGCCATGCTCCGCGGTTCTCTGGGTCGGCTTCAATCGCTCGCGATGCCAGGGGTTCAACGGCATCGGGGCCAGCACCAAGCAGCCAATAGGCGTTGGCGAGGATGACGAGTGCGCGCGCATTGCGAGGCTGAGATTCGACGACTACTTCGTAAAGAGGAGCAATTATCGCCGGGTCGTCACGAAATGGTTCGGCTGCGTTGACGATCGCGTCGGGCATCGACTGGCGTGCCAGCTCTGTCAGCTTTTCCCTGAGTTGAGCGAACTGGCCACGCTCGCGATACTCCGAAACCAGAATCGCAAGCAGGTCTGAAAGTGGAGGGAGTTGGGCGGTCATTGGTCGCAAATTACCCTGGAGTGCGCCCCGAGCATGAGTCCTGAATCGGAGGCAAGAGCTGGCGGGCACGGGGAAGATGATGAAGTTGCCGTGCCCAGGCTGGTCTGCATCTCAACGGCTCACCACGCCGCCATCGTGCTGCAGCACCTCGTTCGAACGATAGTACCTTCGGCGAGGGTGGAGGCTGGTGACACTGCGATACTTCGCGATCCACCCGATGCACACTGCGTGATCCTCTCTGTTGGAACGATGTACAGCGCAGCGGAAGTGTTGATACGTGCACTCAGATCACGTGGATACCGAAACGCCTTGATTCTGGTAGCCGATGCTCCTGAGGTCCTTTCCGATGATGCGCTCGCATTGATGGGTGCAGCGGAGGTTCTTGCTACGAAGGACCTGGCTGTTAGTCTGCCCGGCGCGCTGGAGCGCCTGATGGAACTTGAAGATGCTGCGGACAAATCGCCCGTAGCGCGCGAACTCCTGGATTCATTGCGGCAATTGCAGGCACTGGTTGCAGCAGGCAAGACTGCCAGCGGACTCAGGCACAGGCTAAACAACCCATTGGCTGCACTCCTTGCTGAGGCGCAACTGATGGAGCTGGAGCCGCTCACGCCTGAGCACTCACGTTCGGTGCGGCGGATAGTCGAGTTGTGCCGCCGTGTGATCGGGGTTGCAGACGAGATCGACAATGTGGCGGCTAACATCGCAAAGGGGGTGGTAGAAACAGAAATGCGCGGATCCTCGTAGTTTCGGGAACAGCGGCGACGGAGGAGGTAGAAAGAGGAGCGGATTACGTTGCGGGAGGGCTCCCAGGGCGTCTTAATGGAGATTCGGGTCATTCACGTTCTTGCGCGAACGGCCCATGTGTGCGATACTCGTAGCACCTGATTTTGAGTAGCGTGGTCGCGCAGGCTAACGGCGCCATCTGACTGTCAGGTATATCACGTCGAGTTCGCGAAGCGGGCGCCCGGGTGTTCTTGGGGGGGAGCGCGAACCGTCGTCGAGAAGATTAATCTGGATTGTCGATTACGCGTGAGGAATCCGCGCCGTACGTCAATCTGAACTCTGTGCGAATTTCGCACGTTTAGTCCCTCTCAGCTCGCTTTCCGGTAGTTCGCGTTTGGCGCCGTGCATGAGGCACGTCCGCCGCTCAGCGACCGAACTCGTTAGGACAAACCGTCCGGATTTTTTTGCGGTCCGGGCACGGCAGGCCGTGCCTGAAACGCCCTTAAACTCACCACACACCAATTGCATGCCCGAACGTCGACGTCCACATCGTCGCGGCCGACGCCCGTATAAGCGACAGTCAAACGCCAAGCCGCAGACAGAACCAAATCCGTATCGAGATACCGAGCAGGAGAATCTCGATGGCGGAGTCGATGACGCGGTAAACGATCGGGAACAGCCGAATCGAAGCTCTGCGGTTGATGAGACGCCGCCACCATCCGATACAGCACCGCCAAGCGCATCGGCAGAAGGTAGTGGTGACGCTGGCGCAGCTTCACCGCCAACTCAGGGATCTCAACCACAAGGCGGAGGCGGGGGCGGAGGTCGCCAGGAATTCCATCAGCAACGGCGCGATGAGTACCACAGCCGCAATGGCCGCCGCAACAGACGTCATCGCCGCGGACGGCGCGATCATCACCACCAGCAGCAGCAACAACAGCAACAGGCCTATCAACTGCCGCCAAATCCAATCGTTCCAGATGGAGAATCGGCCGGCTGGCTCGACGTCACACGCGATGGCGGCTTCATCCGACGCCCGGATAACAGCTACCTCCACGAACATGGTGACGCCTGGATCCCCCCACATCTGGTAAAGCAATACGCGATGCGGCGCGGAGACGTCGTCGTGGCTTCAACTGGACACGACCGTAACCGCACCATCGCGGTCGACATCCTATCGATAAATGGAGTGCCCGCGGCAGAAATAGGACGCCGCCCAGACTTCACATCGCTCACTGCTACCTATCCAGACCGCCGCATCACTCTCGAGACCGGACGCCCGGCCAAGGGCGGACCCGAGCTCACACGCCGCGCAATCGACCTGCTAGTGCCAGTCGGATTCGGCCAGCGCGCGCTCATCGTAGCTCCCGCACGAGCTGGAAAGACCATGCTCCTGCACGCAATCACCGAGGGCATCGCGCTTAACCACCCAAACGCAGTGCTGCTTATCCTCCTGGTCGACGAGCGACCGGAAGAAGTAAGTGAAGCGATTTCCTGGGGTGTTGGAGAAGTCATATCTTCTTCATTCGATCAGCCCGCATCCAGACACGTAGAAGTCTGTGAAATCGTTCTGGAACATGCCCGTCGCCAGGTAGAGATGGGCAAGGACGTGGTAATCGTCCTCGACTCGCTCACCAGAATGGCCCGCGCTCACAACACCGCAGAGCGTGGCACAGGGCGAACCCTCTCAGGCGGCCTCGACGCAACGGCGATGGCCAAGCCAAAGGCTTTCTTTGGATCGGCGCGTTGCGTGCACCCTAACGACGGCGGCGGCAGCCTAACGATCATTGCCACAGCCCTCGTCGAAACGGGTTCTCGCATGGACGACGTGATCTTTGAAGAATTCAAGGGCACAGGCAACTGCGAGATCAAGCTCGATCGCTCTCTGGCAGAAAAGCGGATCTTTCCTGCGTTCGATATTGCAGCCAGCGGCACCAGACGCGAGGAAAAGCTCTATCGCGCTGACCAGATCGACGCGATCTACACACTTCGTCGCGGCCTGCAGCAGATGCCACCACAGGCAGCCATGGAGTGGATGATCAAGCGCATAGCTGCAACCACCAGCAACGACGGCCTGCTGCAGGGACTTTAGAAAGGGACGAAGAGGGCGAAGAGGGCGACGATGGCGAAGATGGCGAAGAGGGCAACGATGGCGAAGATGGCGAGGACCACCGTCCTCGCCATCCTGTCTTTAGAGCCCTCCTCGCCCTCGCTGGGGGCCGTGAGCCCGCCCC
>CAZYTS010000160.1:0-8936 GCA_964649855.1 uncultured Gemmatimonadaceae bacterium | reverse complement strand
AGCGCATCGCGGCCGTATCCGCTCGCCTACACACCGCGTACCACCAGCCGCAACTACGTCATGCACCTCGGCCACTGGTACGCGCAGAGCCACCCGACCGAGGACTTCGCCGAGACGTTCGCCGTGTGGCTGGCGCCACAGTCCACCTGGCGCAGCGACTATGTCGGCTGGCACGCGCTGCGCAAGCTGCGCTATGTCGATGAGCTGATGGCGGAGATCCGCGAGCAGCGTCCGCCCGTGCGCTCGCGCGCCGTGGTCGAGCCGCTCGGGCGCAATGCCACCACGCTGCGCGAACATTACGCCCGCAAACTGCGTCACGACAACCGCGCCGATGCCCATCGCTACGACAGCCGCCTGCGCGGCGTCTTCGGCCTGCGCTACGAGAATCCTGGTCAGCTGCCTGCGGCGACGTTCGTGCGGCAGGTGCGCCCGCAGCTCACGCGGCTGCTGCTGCGTCGCTCCCAGCTGCATCCCTATCTCGTGCACCATGTCATGCGCATGGTGATCCGCCGCACACGCGAACTCGATCTCGTCGTGGTTGGATCACTGCGGGTGACGCAGCGTGCCCTGCTCGGACTGCTCGAGCGCATCCTGTTCGATTTCATCCGCCGCGGCCGGGAGCGATACACGCTATGAAGAAGTTGCGCGTGCTGGTGCTCACCCACGAGAGCCTCGTGCCGCCGGAGAGCCTCGAGGGCTACACCGAGCAACAGGTGAACGAGTGGAAGACCGAGTACGACGTGGTCACGCACCTGAAACGCGCCGGCCACGAGGTGCGCGTGCTCGGCCTCTACGACAATCTTGCCGATCTGCGTGCCGCGATCACGATGTGGAAGCCCGACATCGCCTTCAACCTGCTGCAGGAGTTCCAGGGGATCGTCACCTACGACCAGCACATCGTTGCCTACCTCGAGCTGATGCGCCAGCCGTACACAGGCTGCAATCCACGCGGCATGATGCTCTCGCGCGACAAGGTTCTCTCCAAACAGATCCTCGCCTACCACCGGCTGCCGACACCGAAGTTCGCGATCTTCCGGCGAGGCAGGCGCTACCAGCTGTCGCACCGGCTGCGGTTTCCCCTGTTCGTCAAATCCGCCACCGAGGACGCCTCGCTCGGCATCGCGCAGGCCTCGATCGTCGAGGACCGCGCGCGGCTCAAGGAGCGCATCGACTTCGTGCACGAGAGCACGAAGACCGATGCGCTGGTGGAGGAGTACATCGAGGGGCGCGAGCTCTACGTCGGCGTGTGCGGCAACGAGCGACTCACCACCTTCCCGGTATGGGAGATGGACTTCGGCACCCTGCCGCTCGCCGGCATCGCCACGCGCAAGGTGAAGTGGGATCTCAAGTATCAGCGCAAGCATGGCATCCGCACCGGCCGTGCCGCGGGTCTCGCCGATGCCGATCTCGACCGGCTCGGGCGCATGAGCCGGCGCATCTACCGGGCGCTGCATCTGAGCGGCTACGCCCGCATGGACTTCCGCCGGCGCGCCGACGGCAGCGTCTTCGTGCTGGAAGCGAACTGCAATCCGAACCTGGCCCATGGCGAGGATTTCGCCGACTCCGCCGCCAGTGCCGGCGTGGAATACCCGGAGCTGCTGCAGCGGCTTGTCCGCCTGGGGCTCAACTACGGCGCGGAGTGGCGGCTGAACGGGAACTGAGAGCGGCGCAGACCGTCGCCCCGGCCCTGTAGGAGCGACGCCAGTCGCGACTGTCGATTGTCGGGGCTTGCGCCCCTCCCACAGCAACCCGGCTTCCCGTCTTCTGTGGGAGCGACGCCAGTCGCGACTCTCCCCAGTCGGGGCTTGCGCCCCTCCCACAGCAGACAGACTCCCCGTCCCGTGTGGCGCCGATTTGAGCAGCGCGTCTTGATTTTTCCCGCGGTGACCTTGGATACTCAGGCCTGGTCGCAACGGCAGAAAAGGAGGTGATCCAATGTCTAGTGAGATTCAGAAGGTATCGATACAACCCTCGACTCTCGGCCGGGCAGCGGAGCACCCTTCGGTGGCTGGCTGAGGGCACGGATCTCGATACGGATCCCGAGGTTGGGAGATACCCGATCTCACGGAAGGGCCGCAGCGATGCGGCCCTTCTTTTTTGAAGCGTTTCCCCAAGCGATCCGCCGAACCCCTGGAACCGAGCCGGCTGGCCGGACATCCGTGATTCCCGAGCACGCTCCGTGCGGGCATGTCCGGTGTACGGCTGGAGGTTCTTACATAACCCAAGGGTGGCGTATGGTGCTTGCAAACCAGCGGGCTGATGGAAACAATGCACCGGTAGAAAAAGTACCCATGCTTCCCCCATTCCAGTGACCATGCTGGAGTGACGACCAAGAAAAAGAACGGAAAAAACCAATGTCACGGATCATCCCGGTAATTGCTGTTTCGCTGCTGGCAGCAGGCGCAGCGGATGCCGCACTCGTCAGCCGTGCGGGCGGTCAGGCCGTCTACGACACGACGCAGAACATCACCTGGCTGGCAGATGCGAACCTTGCCCAGACGTCGGGCTACGGCGAGGCTGGTCCCGATGGGAGAATGCACTGGGGTCAGGCTCTGTCATGGATCGATTCACTGAACGCGAAGGGCGGCGGAGCAGGCCATCTCGGTGTGAACAACTGGCGGCTGCCCCACACGTTGCAGCCCGATGCCAGCTGCTCGAGTCAGGAACCCGGCAAGAGTTCCGGTACGGGTTGCAGCGGCAGTGAGATGGGGCATCTGTACTACATGGGCGGAATCACCGCGGCCACTCCCGGTCCGTTCAGCAATGTCCAGCTCGCCTATTGGTCGGATACCTCCTATGCGCCCAATCCGCAGAATGCGTGGGCCTTCGGTTTCGGGAACGGCACGCAGGAGATCGGCTGGAAGGCCATTACTCTCTCCACATGGGCCGTGCGCGATGGGGATATCGGCGACACTGGTGCGGTTCCGGTGCCGGGTGCGCTGTGGCTGTTCGGCACGGGCGTGGTGGCGCTGGGTGCGAAGCTCAAGCGTCGCGCACGCGGCAACGCAACCGCGGCATGACCGCTCCAGCCGGAGGTTTCCCCGATGCGCTGTCGAGCATGCGCTGGCTGACCCGATAATCCGCATGCCGTGATTCCGCCGCGTGGCGGTTCCGGCGGCGATTGAGCCCGGGGTACCGCTCGGGCACCTCGCGGTGGGGCCAAGCGAGGGCCGCAAGGCGTTCACGCTGCAAACGCCGCCGCCTTCCAGACAAAGACACGCAAGGATCTTGGCCAGTCCGCGCAGCTCATCGAGGTCCTGCTGAGCGACAGGCCAGCGGACCTGCGGGCAGCGTGGTCGGCGGCGAAAAAGCAGCCGCAAGCGTTCGTCCGGCAGCTGCGAGCGGGCCTGCTGCGCTTGCCGGCCGAGCTGGTCAAAGCGTTGAGGCGCGCGAGGGTGGCGTGACGCACTGACCTGCAAGCACGTCCACCAGATATCGCCTGGTTTTCGACGCCGCAACACCGCCAACCTGGTACGGCGTCCCGCTCGCGATCACCCGTCCCCGCAGGGGCACCGGCATTGGGAGCGTTCCCGGCAGCCTCGAGCACTCCCGCCAGCTCGTGCGCGTCGGAGATCATCAGCTTCACGCCGCGCAGCCCACGGCGCGTCAGCAAGCGCGGGAAGTCTGTCCAGAAGAACTCCGCCTCCGAGGGGTCGATCGCCACGCCGAGGAGTTCCCGCATGCCCTCGGTGCTCACGGCGACGGCGATCATTACGGCTTTGGAGCCTATCCGGTCCGGCCTCCCGGCTCTTCTCAACTCAGCCGCTACCCGCGCAGTGGGTAGGGAAAGGAGTCGCTCAGGCAGAAGAAGGAGTGCTGCGGGCAATGAGCTTGACAGCGGGCGCCGGCCGGCACGCCGATCATCGGTGCAGCAGCGCGAAGACGTACTCGAGGACCGCACCATTGGCACCGCTGCCGATATGCGGCTGCACCCCACCGGATACCAGCACCGTCGTCTCGGCGTTCCTGTGGGGTGGGCCACCAGCCCGACTGCTCGGCGCCACGCGCGAGCAGTGCCTGGAACTGGCCACCAGCGCCGCCTTGCTCGATGAGCTGCTGGACGTTCCGCCGCGCCGCAAGTTCGCCCGCAAGCTGGAAGTTGCCGGCCTGAGTGTCGCCCAGCTGGAGAAGACCATCGACGATGAGACGCTCGTGCTCTACAGCACACCAACCCTCCTCGATGAACTAAAGATTCTCCCGACGAGGACTGATTCCCCTTCTCGAGGCCCCGATTGACCAGCTCGTGGTCCTTCTCGTCACGAACTGCACTGATCCGGTTACGTTTTTTGTGGTTGACTGAACAGATGTGTTGAGCTAGCGTAGTCGAAACGCGATTGGCAGTCGCTGTTCAGCAAGAGAGACGATGCAATGCGGGATGGGGCCAGCCAATAGATGTTGTTGGAGACTCAACGAACCCCACAGGGGGGCAGAGGAGGAGGAGAGGATGGGCAGGGGCAGAGCGGTATCCGAGTCGGTGGTCTACCGCGTCAATATCGTGTACCCAGGAGGGGAGAGCGCTCGCTTTGACTGGAAGCACTATCTTGAGCGCCACCTACCGCTCGCGGTTGGCACCTCCATGCGCCACACCACCGTGACGGGTTGCGACATTGACCGCCCAATCGCGACTGTGCCTGAGCCTCCGTATCGCTGTATTTGCACCGTCTACTTTGACGGCGGAGTGAGTATGGAGCGCTTCCGTAGGCTCTTCACAAGCGGCCATCCAGATACGCGGGCCATCAAAGAAGATGAGCCTAGTTATACAGATGTCCATTCACGATTTGTCTGCGCTGTCGCGTATCGCCACGACCACGGCGCTGTCGTCTCGATGAAGCCAGCCAGTCGTCTGCGTGTTTTGATCCCGGCTGTTGGCGGCGAGAGATTGGACTTCGAACGATTTCGCTGGGACGTGGAGCCGACACTTGTCAATCGCTTGGCTCAGCACGCGCCAATTCCGTTCACGGAAATTGACCGGTGCACGTCTGGACTTGCCTCCAGATCATCGCCGCTCTATGACGTCCTGTGGACGCTGTACTTCGAGAACACCGCAGCCGCTCGCATAGTCGCTGATCAGTTGCGGGAAGGCGAAGACGCACAGATTGTTCGAGCGCTACGCGACGTTGTGGATCTGTCTGCATCGCGGGCCTTGGAGATGCTTACCAGTGAAATCGTGCCGTTTGATCTAAGAGAAGTGACTTCACTAAGGCACTGAGTGAAGCGCAATGCTGGCGTTACCTTCAATGTAGACAGGAGAGATCTCCGGAGGCGGTGCTAAATGAGTGAACACGAGCTGAGAATGCGATCTGAGCCAGTGCCATGGTTTGGCCTCTTCTTCTCATGGATCACGATGCTCCTCGGCATTGAGCGACCGCAGCTCAGACGGACCGTCATAGAAATGGTGCCGGGGGATCTGCCGACCGTGACGGCTATAGCAGACGGCGACGCCGACTTGGGAATCACAACGCCGCCTGCGTGCGCCACGATGGCTTACCGCGGCGTAGGTCCATACAACAAAAAAATGCAGAACCTGCGCTCGATCGCAACCTTCCCGCATGACGACCGTATGGTTTGGGCAGTACCTGCCGCTTGGGGGGTACGTTCGATCGATGAGCTCCGCGGCCGCCGGCTCCGATTCGCGGTACCAGGGCCAGTCAGTCCTGTGGGTTTCGCTGTCGAGACCATTCTGGAGGCGTACCAGATGCCCCTGGAGAAAATGGCCGCCGACGGCTGGGCCCTATTGCGTGAGGACTACCTTTTCAAGGTGGTCTCGCTCGGTATCGAAGAAAAGGCCGACATGGTTGTTCATGAGGGGCGCAAAACACCTCCGTGGGCACGCTTTGCGAATCATCGGCAACTCTCGTTTCTCCCGGTGCGCGAGGACATTCTGGATCGAATGGTGGAGCAGTACGGCTTTCGCAAGAAGTGTCTGTCGAAAGGCATGATAAATGGTGCGGTGAAGAAGGATACACCAACCCTCGACTGGTCAGGTTGGCTGCTGTTCACGCGCAGTGATGTTAGTGCGGATGTGATCTACGACATCACACGGCTTGTCGTCGAGCGCCGACAGCTATTCGAAATGAGCTTCAAAGGGCAGCCTCTTGAACAAAGCGATCTCGTCTATCCAATAGAGCCCCGATCGCTGCTCGATAATCTCGGTGTGCCGTTACACCCAGGCGCTGAGCGCTACTACCGAACTCATGGCTATCTGTCCTGACCCGCGAAAACGTCACGCAAGTAGGAGAAAGTGATGAACTTCGATTTCGATTTTCGTAAGACGGCCCTATTGATCGTTGATATGAATAAGGCATTCATTGGGAAAGGGGCGCCGCTTGAAGTCCCCAAGGCCGTCGACAACGTACCGCGCATCAAAAGACTCCTGGAAACATGTCGCGAAATACGAATTCCGGTCATTCACGTGAGTCATGTCTTTCGGAAGGACGGGCGAGATCGTGGCCTCATGTACGACTTCTGGCCGGTGCTCAAGGAAGGCGTTCTAGAAGAAGGCGCTGACGGCACCGAGATATATCCGGAAATAGCGCCTATTAAGGGAGAGTCGGTAATCACAAAACATCGCTATAGCGCGTGGTTTGGCACCGACCTGGATATCGTTGTCCGAAATCTGCATGTGGACACTCTAATCATATGCGGTACCACCACGGACCGCTGCACAGGTCTGACTGCTTACGAGGCATTTATGCGTGACATCAAGGTAGTCTTTCCCGAGGATTCGAATGCCACATTCCAGGACGAAGTTCATACAGGGATGTTAATCAGTTTGAATATGGGCGGCGCCATGATCCTAAAAACGGATGAGTTGATTAAGAGGCTTAGAAACCAGGCGAGCAGCCAATAACTTGTCCTGTAGTCGATATTGCGACGGACGTCACCGGAGGATGGCCATGACACCTCATGATTCCCGCGCTAGCGTCCCTTGGTATCTTGCGGCGAGCTTCTGTGCGCTTCTTGGGCTCACGATCAGCGAGCGCGTAGTCGCACAAGTCCTCGGCGAAATAGTCGTTACCGCCCAGAAGCGAGAGCAATCAGCGCAGGATGTTGGTATTTCCTTGACGGCGTATAGTGGTGATCAGATCGAAAGTTTCGGTTTCGAGAAAAGCACTGACATAGTCAATCTGACTTCGGGCGTGTTTATATCTGGGGCTAGTGCAGGACAGGACGCCCAGTTCAGCATCCGCGGCGTGACGCAGAACGATTTCAACGACGCGATTGAAGGTCCGAATGCAGTCTACGTCGACGAGGGCTATTTGGCGGCACAAAACGGCCAGGCCTTTGGTCTGTTTGATCTCGAGCGCATAGAGATACTCAAAGGACCGCAAGGTACGACTTTCGGGCGCAACGCGACGGGCGGTCTTGTGCATTTCATTAGTCGCAAGCCCACACGAGAATTCGAGGGCTTCGCAGACCTCCAATACGGTTCATATGATGAGGTGCGAATCGAGAGTGCCGTCAGTGGACCTCTCAGTGGGACCGTGGCGGGTCGTCTGTCTGGGATGTATAACCGCCACGACGAGATCCTGGATAACCTCTATCCGTGGAGCGCTACAGTTGCGGGAACACCGGGTGGTGGCCAGGATGTCTGGAATGAAAATATCTGGGGGGTCCGGGGTCAGATCTTGTGGGAGCCCACTGAGAGAATATCAGTACTCATTAGTGGCTTTGGCTCTGAGCAGAAGATTTCCGAGGCTGCCTATCAGTCTGCTGGAACAATCGCTGTGCTTGATGCACAAGGACGCCACGTCAACACGATTTTCGCTGCTCCGACAGGGCAATGTGAGGCAATTGCTGCGCAGACGGGGGACTGCGTACCACTTGTGGCTATCGACGGAGAAGTGCCGGGCGGTGCTCCAGGTGTACCCGCTGAGGATTCCTTACGGCCGGTGCCGGGGGGTGATCTCTTTGGATACATTGATCCCGATGGCAGCGGGTGGAAGACATCGAAGGACTTCGCGTTCGACGATATCAGTGAGTATGGCAGTTACGGGTCAACGGCCAAGCTGACTTGGGATTTCGATCGTGCAACTCTGACCTCAGTTAGCCATTACATGCACTTTGATCGTGAGCATCCCCTCGACGTTGATGCGTCCCCCATGCCACAGTCGATCTTCCAGGCCGTGTCCGACTCCGACAGCTTTACTCAGGAGCTACGGCTTAATGGGGAAATCGATCGTGTACGCTGGCTGACGGGTTTTTACTTCCTCTATATCGACACGCAACATACTCTAGGTTTGGCATTCCCAGAAAACTCGCCGTTCTCTACGATAATTTTCGGCCAACCTGTAGAAGCCAATAACATCGTTGATTTGGAGACGCAGTCGTATTCGTTGTTTGGGCAGATGGATCTGAGTCTCACGGATACGTTGACACTCGTGGCCGGCGCGCGGGTAATTGTGGAAAAAAAGGACTACCAATTCGAGCAGCTGTTCTTTTCCAATACTGACGATACGCGGATAGAGACAGATCAGCAGCCGTTGTTTCCTGGTAGTGCGCCATTTGCTGATAAGACTGATGACCTGCTGTGGGCAGGTAAGCTGCAGATCGAGTATCGACCGAACGATGACTGGTTGGTATATGCAGGTATCAATCGCGGCGTTAAAGCTGGAAGCTTCAATGCCAAGCTCAATGATGGGACGCCAAACCTGGCGCCCGAAGACATACCTTACGACGAAGAGATTCTCACTGCGTACGAGACAGGCTTTAAATCCACCATCTTCGGCGGAACGACACGCCTGAATGGGTCCATCTATTATTATGATTACAAGGACTATCAGGCTTATGTCTTTACGCAATCGTCGGGCTACGTCAGAAACGCTGACGCTGAGTACAAAGGCGCCGAAGTCGAGCTTATAACAAGCCCGTTTTCTGGGCTTGATGTGATACTGAACGCTTCATGGATTGACGCAGATGTTTACGATTTAGAAGTT
>CAZYTS010000159.1:0-8945 GCA_964649855.1 uncultured Gemmatimonadaceae bacterium | reverse complement strand
ACTGCAGCAAGGCTCGAAGCATCGCCCGCTGTTATGCGTTCGGCCAGTCTTGCGGCGGGCAACCTGAGGAGCGACTCGCTCATTCGCCTTCGTGAGAGGCGAGTCGCGGAACGATAAAGAATCCTTCCTTCGTCGCCGGAGCAAATGATGCTACATCTATGGGCTCTCTGAGTGCAGCGTCGTCTGGACGCAGCGGTGCTGCAGGAGTCCAGGAGGCGAGAGCAGGATCGACACCAGTGGTGTCTGCTGCACTCAGGACGTCCATGTGGTCCAGGATTCCGTTCAGTTCCCTGACCAACTCCGGAATGCGTCCCGGCACGAGACCCAGCCGTGCGAGTTCAGCAATGCGCCTTACGTCTTCTTCGCTTACAGCCATCAGTCCAGAGCCCGTGAGAGACCGGCAAAGGCAATCACCAGTCGTTTTCGCCCAACTTCTTCGTCGTCAAAATCAACCGTAACCTTGGCCTCCCTGCCCGCGCCCGAAACGTCTGCAATGGTGCCCTCACCAAAGAGTTTGTGTGCCACGCGTTCACCCTTGCGGAAGGATGGCGAATCCTGGGATTCATCCTCGGCAGGCGTGGGAGACCGGCGCGCTACCGGGATGCCCGGGCGCCTGGCGGATGGTGTGAGACGAACAGCCTCATCAAAGTCCGTATCGCGCGAAGATGAGCGCCAGTCGCGAGAGGCAAAGTCTGCGGCACCACGCCCCGACCCTCGCAACCTGATTGTTGCGCGGTCCGTATAGAGCGTGCGCGGCAGCCCTCTGACAAAACTCGACGGCAGAGACTGCATAAGTTCGCCGTTTCGACGTCTCGAGCGCGCGTGTGTTACGTACAGCACGTCCTCCGCACGAGTGACCCCAACGTAGAAAAGGCGGCGCTCCTCTTCGAGCTGCGAGGGGTTCTCCATTGCGCGCGCCAGCGGAAAGAGTCCTTCTTCGAGCCCCGTGAGAAACACAACCGGGAACTCCAGCCCTTTGGCATTGTGCAGCGTCATGAGCGTTACTGCTTCCGCGTTTTTGTCTAGCGCGTCGGCACCTGCAACGAGTGACGCCTGCTGCAGAAAGTGGTCGAGAGGAGTAAGGCCAACTTCTCCCCCCTCATCGATTACAGTTTCGGCCGCACCGGTTATCAATTCCCGCACGTTCTCCAGACGCTCCTCGCCTTCGGGACCTTCTGATCGCAGGTGCGCCTCGTAGCCAATCGATACAACAAGCCTGGTAAGGATTTCGTCGACGGAGGCGTCACGAGCCAACTCCCTGAGTCCAGTGACCAACTGATGGAACTGAGCCAGGGTTTGACGCGCGGCCGGCCTCAAGGCAGAGATGGCGCCAGCATCAGTAAGGATCTGGAATATCGGCCGATGCGCTGCGTGAGCCATGGCAGCCAGCTGTTCGATCGTGGCCTCGCCAATGCCCCGCCGGGGAGTGGAGACAGCGCGCCGAAAGGCTTCGTCGTCGGATGGATTGGCAACGAGCTTGAGGTACGCCATCAGATCGCGGATTTCGCGGCGGTCATAAAAGCGCACAGCGCCAACAAGCCTGTATGGCAGCGACGCGCGACGTAGTGCTTCTTCAAAGGAGCGACTTTGCGCATTTGTTCTGTAGAGAATCGCAAAGTCCTTGAGGGAACGACCACTCGAAGCGTAGCGGCGCTTCTGGATCTCGTCGATTACAGAATCGGCCTCGTCACGGTCGTCGAGCGCAGCGAGTACCGTTACCGGTTCGCCAGCAGCGCGACTTGCACGCAGAGTCTTACCGCGCCTTTCGGTATTTGCACTTATCGCCGCGTTAGCGAGAGCGAGTATTCCAGGAGTGGAGCGGTAGTTCTCTTCGAGCCTCACAACTCTGGCCTGCGGAAAATCCTTTTCGAAGTCCAGAATGTTGCGAATGTCTGCCCCCCGCCAGCCGTAGATCGACTGGTCGTCGTCACCCACGACCATGACGTTACCGTGGCCACCGCCAAGAAGCACAGCGAGCATGTACTGCGCGCGGTTGGTGTCCTGATACTCGTCGATTAGAATGTGAGTGAAACGTCTTCGGTAGGCGGACTTTACCTCGTCGTGGCCGAGTATTTCGACTGGGAGCGTGAGCAGTTCGTCAAAGCTGACGGCATTGGCCTGTCGCATAGCAGGCCCGAGTTCGGAATAAACAGACGCAACAGCCTTTGAAAACTTGTCCTGCGCCAGCGACTCAAACTCCTGCGGAGACACCAGAGCGTTGCGTGCGTCAGAGATGGATGCAGCTATTGCCTGCGGGGCAAAGTCGCGATGAGAAATGCGCAGTCGTTCCATGACGCGTTTGATGGCGCCGAGGGTGTCGTCTTCATCGTAGATGGTAAAGCGCGATGTTCGCCCAACGAGGTGCGCATGGGCCCGGATCATTCTCGCACCAATCGCGTGAAACGTACCGCACCACATGCCAGACGGCTCTTCGCCCAGCAAGCGGGCAATCCGCTCGCGCATTTCGCCTGCGGCCTTGTTGGTAAAGGTTACCGCAAGGATGGACGCAGGTGATACATCATGCTTTTGGATGAGATTGGCAATGCGCGCGGTAAGCACGCGAGTCTTTCCCGAACCCGCTCCGGCAAGTACGAGTAGCGGACCTTCTGAATGAAGTACCGCTTCTCGTTGCGCCGGATTCAGCGATTCGTGCAGCGATGCATTTTTTGGAGGAGCAACCGTCATGCAGGAAAGATAATCTGGAACGTCGCTCCTTTACTCGTGGGAATGAGAGTAATTGTGCCGCGGTGCGACTCTTCCACTATTCTGCGTGTGAGGGCAAGTCCTATTCCCCAGCCGCGTTCCTTGGTAGAGAAGCCCGCCTCGAAGATCCGTCTGCGGAGTTCTCGCGGGACTCCAGGACCGGTGTCGGAGACTCGCAATTGCACCGATTCGGGGCGCTTGCGCACGCGTATGCGTACCTTGCCACCGGTCCCGGCGAGGGCGTCGATGGCGTTTTTGACGAGGGCTTCGAGTGCCCATTCCAGGAGGACGGCATCTCCCTGAATCACGGCGCCTGCGTCGTCGAGTCTGGTCTCGATTTCTACGGTGTGGGCGAGAGACGGCACACGCGCGCGAAAGTACCGAGCGACGTGGTCGGCAATCTGGGTGAGGTCGACAGCTTCGTTGTGTGGTGGTCTCCCGATTCTTTCAAATCTGTGGGCGACTCTCTCGAGGCGTTCGAGGTCGCCCTCCATATGATCCAGCGCGTGGGCGGCCATCTGATCGTTTTCTCGCTCACGCAGTAGCTCGATCCAACCCGCAAGTGACGAAAGCGGCGTACCAAGCTGGTGTGCCGACTCCCGCGCCATTCCAGCCCACACGCGTTCGCGGTCGGCGCTGGCTCTCACTCTGAACGTGTAGACAGCTGCCAGCAACACCAGTGCCAGCACCGCCGCCTGAAGCAGTGGGACGACTCTCAGTTCGCGCACCAGCGGAGTGTGACCGATATGCACGGTCCCCACGTTAGGCACCGAGATCGGAGGATTCTGCAGGTCGAGCTGCGCGGCAAACTCCCGCAAGCGAGGGTCATGGGGAGTGTCGTCATAAGGTGTGTTGGCCGCTGAAGTCGGAACACCACGGCCGTCCGTGAGCACTACCGGCACACCTGATTCGCGGATGTGGGCGATCAGATCAAAGAGAGCAGCCATTGGATCCGCTGCCGTGTCGTTCAGCGCACGATAGATCCGCGCATACATCCGCCCCTCGCGCTCTGCTTCAATTCTAAGACGCGAGACTACTCGCTGGGTGTACGCGACGTACGATCCCAGAACCAGCGCCACGAGCACGGCCAGTAGCACCGTGGCTCGCTGACGCATTACGAGCGCAAGACGTCCGTGCCCAGATATGGTTGGAGAACCTCGGGTACAGTCACACTCCCATCGTCGCGCTGATAGTGTTCAAGAAGGCAGGCGATTACTCGGGGAAATGCCAGTCCCGAACCGTTGAGGGTGTGAACGAACTTTGGCTTTTCACCTTTAGCCGGCCGGTACCTTATGTTGGCGCGACGGGCCTGATAGTCGGTGAACGTGCTGCACGACGACACCTCCAGCCACTTCCCAACTCCTGGTGCCCACGCCTCAAGGTCCCACGTCTTGGCGCTCGAATTGCCCGTGTCTCCAGAAGCCAGAAGAACCCGGCGGTAGGGCAAGCCCAGTCCTTCGAGCATCGCCTCGGCGTCCCGAGTCAGCTGTTCGTGCTGAGCTGGTGACTCCTCTGGTGTCGTGTATTTGACCAGTTCCACCTTATCGAACTCGTGAAGCCTGAGGAGTCCGCGCGTGTCCTTGCCCGCAGCGCCCGCCTCGCGCCTAAAGCACGGTGTGTACGCAACAAAGGACCTCGGCAGGTCCGACGCGTCCAGAATCTCGTCACGATAGAGGTTGGTTACCGGCACTTCCGCTGTAGGCACAAGAAACATGTCCTCGCCGGCCAGACCATACATGTCCTCTTCGAACTTGGGGAGTTGCCCCGTCCCCGTCATGGAAGCACGATTTACCACCACCGGGACCCAGAGTTCCTCGTAGCCATGATCCCGCGTGTGCACGTCAATGAAATAGTTCATGAGCGCGCGCGTCATCCTTGCTCCCGCTCCCCGGAACACAACAAACCCCGAGCCCGAAATCTTGGCCCCACGCTCTAAATCGAGGATGCCAAGTGAAGCGGCAATGTCCCAATGCGCTTTGCATCCCTCTGGCGCCCGAGGCTCACCCCAAGTACGCTCTACTCGGTTAGCTGATTCATCACCTTCGGGCACATCGTCGAGCGTTACGTTGGGCAGTTCGAGCAAAATTCGGCTGAGCTCGCCTTCGGAAGCTGCGAGTTCGCCCTCCATGCGCGAAATCTCCGAACCCAGGTCGCGCCCTGAAGCAATCAACTCTTCCGCGTCCTCACCTGCCTTCCGTCGACGAGCGACCTCTTGAGAGTTGACGTTTCGCGCCGCCTTGCGTTCCTCAACGGCCTGGATCATGGCGCGCCGTTCCACATCGAGCGCAACGCCGCGATCAATCAATTCAGCCAGGGAATCGAGCTTGCCCCGTCGGCGCATTCCATTCCGCAGCGCCTCTACCTGGTCACGAAGCACCCGGAAGTCGTGCATCAGTTATTCCTTGGGTACACCTGGTTGAAAAGAACGGAAGCCACAATTTGGATTCCGAACGGAGCGAATAAACAGCTCCCTCGTCGTGGTGTTCACCGAATCAACCACCAGCTTGGCATACATGACCGGGGAGAGAAAACAGTTGTCGCTTTCGACCCGCATGACCACTGTTTCTCCAGTCGAAACGGTGAGCACAGAATCAATCTTGTAGCCAGATGTTGGAGCAATGGTGATCGCTTCAAAGCCCCCGGCAGGAGTTTGCAGCGCCACCTGATGGGTCACTCCGATCGTCCCAAAAACCACCTTGGTCTGACTGACGAGCCGAGCAGGGACGACCTTGATGGTGCCATCAGAATTGATGTCGAGGGCAACGTCAAAGGCCACATCGGGACCAATTCGGACCGCAGCGCCGGTGGTCGCGTCGTATGCAGAGGGAAAGGCGGCTGAGGTGCCCGTCATGGCAAAGGCGACCAACGTATCCCTCACAGTCTCGAGGTTCGCTTCGAGTGCAAAGGGATCGTCACAGGCGCCCGCAAGCGCTGTGACTGCAGCCAAGCCTAACAAAGCCAGTCGGCGACGTTTGTGTAGTACTGACAACGAGTTCCTGCTCATGGATGATCTGAAAGCGAAGACTATCCGAGTCACATGGGGACTTCAAGCGACACCTAACATCTCCCCGCCCCCTCCCCCGATCTGAGCCTCACAGTTATGCTTGGCAACTATATGATGGAAGGAGCACGCTTGCCGACAATTCGCGAACTCGTAGGGGCCCTGGCCACGCGTGACGGCGTCGAGGGGGTAGTGCTTCTTGGAAGGGATGGTCTCGTCATCGATGGAAGGACTGCTCCGGGTATGGACATGGACCATGTTGCCGCACACGTCCCGGCCCTGGTCACTGCCGCCGACGAGCTGAGCGGGCGAGTGGGGCGTGGTGGGCTCATCACCGCGGTCCTCGAATACGAAAAGGGCCTGGCCGTTGTGACTACTCTGACGACTGATGCTCTACTCGTCCTCCTCGTCAAACCAACCACGAACCTGGGTGCGCTACTCCTGGATCTGAGGCGACACCGGAGCCATATAGCCTCCATCGTGTGATGGTCGAAAGCAACCTGCGTCACGTGCTCGTCGCAGACGACGAACCGTACATTGGCCGCATCATCAAGATGAAGCTGGAGCAAGGTCCGTTTCGCGTGACGCTCGCCGGAGACGGACGCGAGGCGCTTGAGACTCTTGACCGCGATGGCTCGGTGGATCTGGTGCTCCTCGACGTTATGATGCCGCACGCTTCTGGCTTTGACGTCCTGGAGCGGATGCGTTCGAGCGAGCGGTGGCGAGATACGCCGTGTGTCGTCCTCACAGCGGCGGGTCAGGACACTCAGCACAAGCGGGCCATGGAACTCGGCGCAACAAGCTTTCTTACCAAGCCTTTCAGTCCCAAGAGACTTTACGCTCTAGCAGCGGAGCTTACCGGTACCATTCCGGGACCCGAGCAGGAAGGAATGAGTGATTCGAGCGATATAGGACAGCGAGGCGGCGGCTAGTGAGCAATTGGCTCGTAGTGCTTGCCGGTGGGGTCGGATCGAGATTCTGGCCCCTTAGCACCCCAGAAAGACCTAAGCAGCTTCTGCCTCTCATTGGTTCAGAGCCTTTGTTGCGCGAAACGCTCGACCGACTGACCCCTCTTGCAGATGCGGCGCACACCCTGCTGCTAACCAATAGCTCGCTCGTTGGCCCTATCAGGAGTCTGGCCCCCGAGATTCCTGCATCCAACTTTGTCGCGGAACCCAAACCAGCCGGAACCGCGGCTGCGCTAACATGGGCGGCTCACGAGATCGCACTTCGCGATCCCAACGGGGTGATGGTGAGCGTGCATGCGGACTGGTCCATTGGAGATCCAGAGGGGTTTCGCCAGGCGCTGTCTTCTGCCATTGGCGTGGCCGCAAAGTATTCCGCCCTTGTCACTGTAGGAATTGTCCCCACCCGACCCGATCCGGGTTTTGGTTACATATGGCCGGGCGACGCTGTTGAAGGTGATGCTAGACGTGTTCGACAGTTTGTTGAGAAGCCCGATAGAGAGCGCGCCGCAAAAATGGTGAGCGATGGCTTTCTCTGGAACTCCGGAATCTTTGCCTGGCGCGCTTCGGATTTTCTCGATGAAGTCCGCGCTCATACGCCTGAGGTCGCAGTGGCGTTGGCTGATGCACAGGGCGATATCCTCAAGTTCTTTTCGACGGTCAAACCTATCTCGGTAGACGTGGGTGTTCTGGAGCGGAGCAGCAGAGTTATAGTGCTTCCGGGAGATTTTGGCTGGGATGATGTAGGCACGTGGGCAGCACTTCGGCGCGTGCGAAAACGCGACGATGCAGGAAACGCGGCCAGTGGATCGGTGTGGCCTGTGAGCTCGCACAACAATGTTGTGCACGCTGAGGGTTGTGACGTTGTGCTCTACGGCGTCGACGATCTTGTGGTAGTAGCGCGAGACGGATTGACTCTCGTCACCACAATAGAGCGAGCTGCAGATCTCAAGAGCCTCGTTGATGCCTTGCCATCGGGAGTGCGCGACCGCACATGACCGCGCTCTATCTCGTAGACGACGCCAAGGCTCGCTGCTTTGAGCCTTTCAGTTCCAGCAGGCCCGTTGGCGAGCTTCGCGCTGGCGCCGAACTGATCAGGGCACGGTGGGAGCGCGCGCTCGGCGTAAGATGCGCGGGACACCTGACCGCTCCTCACCTGGCAGGCTTCCGGGACAACGACTCACCTGGGGGCGTCGCAGGCGACACTATCCCTGGCGGGTCGATAGTCGCCAGTTCTCGTTGCGCCCCTGCCCTCGAAGCTGCTCCCGTGGGCAACGTCTGGTTCTGCAACGGGCGTCCGGCAGCGCTTCGGTTGAGCAAAGATCTCAAGAGGTCAGAGCTCGATGCAGTCGGCGGCGATCTCGAAGCTCTTCTTCCAAAAGGAGCAAAAGCAGAAGCCCTGCGCGGGTGGTGGTTGGGCGAGTCATGGGACCTTTTGCGCCACCTTGGCGAGATGCTCGCCGACGACATCCGTTGCCTGGGCCCCGAAGTTCAGCGATCAGATACCAGGGGACTGACTTGTATTGGGAGCCATGACGTCGTGATCGAACCGGGCGCAACGATTGAACCCTTTGTGGTCCTTGACGTGAGTGACGGACCAATCATGGTGCGCGCCGGCTCGACCATCAGGTCGTTTACTCGACTCGTGGGTCCCTGCTATGTTGCCGAAGGTTCGCAAATTGGTAGTGGCCGCGTCGCCGTCTGCTCCATTGGCGAGACGTGCCGAGCACATGGAGAACTCAGCAATACGATATTCATTGGCCATTCCAACAAAAGCCACGATGGCTTTGTGGGACACTCAATAATTGGGAGATGGGTGAACATTGGAGCGGGCACCATAACGAGCAACCTTAAGAACACGTATGGTCCGGTTCAGGCCTGGAGCCCCGATGGGCTAAAGGATACCGGGCTGCAGTTTTTGGGCACGCTTTTTGGAGATCACGTTAAGACAGCTATTGGTACGAGGCTCACGACGGGATGTGTGATTGGAATGGGCGCCAACATCGTATGCAATGGCTCGACACCCAAGGTGATTCAACCCTTTACGTGGGGCGAACCCGATGGGGGCAAGGTTTATGAGCTTGAGAGATTTCTCCAGGTGGCGGCACGCGCTATGCTGCGTCGTGGAGTAGAGCTGAGTGCCGACGAAAGAATCCACCTCGAAACCGCCTACCGAGCGAGGTGGACGACCAGGTGATCATCACCGTACTGGGCACCGGAAGCGAGGGAAATGCCATTGTAGTAGAGAGCGGTGACGATCGCGTAATGATCGATGC
>CAZYTS010000158.1:0-9005 GCA_964649855.1 uncultured Gemmatimonadaceae bacterium | reverse complement strand
GGTTTGACTCGTTCCTCGACAGCTATCGCCAGGCTGATGGGCTCGAAGCCGACAACGAAGGAGACTGAACCAAGTCCACTTTTCGTCAGAACTGAAGATAAAGGCCGTCCCTCGGGACGGCCTTTATCGCTTGACTCCCGGCCACCCCCGGCGCAGCGTCTCCCTCAGCGCACAAGTCACACACCACGAGGCCAGAGCTCATGAGGGAATACCAGGCAAATGACATCCGAAATGTGGCGGTGGTTGGACACGGCGCGAGCGGCAAGACCACTCTGGTCGATGCGCTCGCGTTCGTGTCCGGTAGCAGTAAGCGTCATGGTCACATCAAGGAAGGCACTACGCTCACCGATTACTCGCCTGAGGAAATCGATCGCAAATATTCAATAAACCTGGGCTGCGCATATGCCGAGTGGCTCGACACCAAGATCAACCTGATTGATACGCCGGGATACCTGGACTTTCAGGGAGATGCGATGGCGGGCGTTGCGGCAGCAGACGGTGTGCTTTGCGTAGTGAGTGCAGCAGCAGGAGTCGAGGTAGGAACAGAAAAGATGTTCCGCGAAGCAACGCGGCGAGAAGATCCTGTGCTCTTTGTGGTATCGATGATGGACAAGGAGCACGCCGACTTTGACAACGCGTACCACCAGATCAAGTCGCGCCTCACCAACAAAGTGATACCTGTCGAGATTCCCATCGGGTCAGGCACGAACTTCAAGGGAATCATCAACCTGTTCGCGAGAAAGGCCTACCTTTATAAAGCAGGAGGTAAGCCCGGCGAGTACACTGAAACAGATATTCCCGCCGAGGAGCAGGCAAACTTTGAAAAGTACTACCAGGAACTGATCGAGGCGATCTCGGCGACCGATGACGAGCTGTTGGAGCGCTACCTCGAAGGCGCCGAGATTGGCCGCGATGAAGCCATTCACGGAATGAAGGAGGCAATGAAGCGGATGGATCTATATCCGCTCTTTGTCGTGTCGGCTGAGCACGCGATCGGGATTCCGGCTCTCTTGACTGAGTTAGTGCAGTTGATGCCGTCGGCCTACGAGATGGAGGAACTGCACGCTTTCAAGGGGGCCGAGGGCGATCATACCGTAGAGATACACGCGATCGATTCCAATCCGTTCTGCGCCCTCGTCTTCAAGACTCATTCAGAGCCGCACGTAGGAGAGGTTTCTCTCTTCCGCATCTTTTCGGGGAGTCTTTCAAATGGACAGGAGGTCTACAACGCCACGCGGGATATTGCGGAGAAGATGAATCACACCTGCGTTTCGCAGGGCAAAGAACGCATCGAAGTTCCAGCTCTTCATGCTGGAGACATAGGGTGCGTTGCAAAGCTCAAGAACACGCATACAAACGACACGCTATCCACACGCGATCATCCCGTGCGCCTGCCCGCGATACCGTTTCCGGAGCCCGTTGTCTCTTTTGCTGTGCACGCCACTTCGCGCAACGATGAAGAAAAACTTCAGCCCGGATTGCATCGTTTGCACGATGAAGATCCGACGTTTGAGACGCACTACAACTCCGAAACGCATGAGACTGTGATTTCGGGGATGGGCGAGCGGCATCTCGAAGTGTGCATGGCCAAGCTGCGCCGCAAGTACAACGTGAGCGCGGAACTTACGCGGCCTCGCATTCCGTATCGGGAGACACTGACGGGCAAGGGAGACGGTCAGGGCCGTCACAAGAAGCAGTCAGGCGGTCGCGGTCAGTTTGGTGACTGTTGGATCCGTATGGCGCCGCGTCAGCGAGGAGGTGGTTACAAGTTTGTGGACAAGATTGTTGGAGGTGTGATCCCGTCCAACTTCAGACCTGCTGTTGACAAGGGAGTGCAGGAGGCCGCAGCAAGAGGGGTCCTGGCCGGCTATCCTCTTGTAGATTTTGAGGTGGAGCTCTATGACGGCTCGTACCATTCCGTCGACTCCAACGAAATGTCGTTCAAGATGGCAGGGATTCTCGCCTTCAGGACTGTCTCACCCAAGTGCAAACCAGTGCTTCTGGAGCCGCTCGACGAGGTGGAGATAAGCGTTCCGGACGCTTATATGGGGGATGTGATGGGAGATCTGAATCAGCGTCGTGGCCGGATCATGGGCACTGAATCCTCGGGTGATGGCCACGGATCGGTTGTGAAGGCGGTGGTGCCTCAGGCCGAACTGCACCTGTATGCAACCGACCTCAATTCATTGACCCACGGGCACGGCACGTACACTCGGCGCTTCATGTCGTACGAGCAGATGCCGAGTGACGCGGCCCAGAAGGTGATAACCGAGTCGGCGAAGAGCCGAAAAGAGGAGGAAGTAGAGGTGTGAGGGGCTGAATCTAGAGTGGCTGGGGGGCTGTGTGGCGTCCCAGCCCCTTCGCCCTCTCCCGCACTCAGCCCCTCTACTGTCTATCTCCGCGGAGGATCGTGGTGAGGACTCCAACGGCAAAAAGCCGGCCCGCACCTGGTTCACCCCAGATCTGGATCAACAGGGCGTCTGTCGGGTTCTGGAGGGCATCCCAGCGCGATCCGTCAAAGCGCAGCACTCTCCCTTCTTCTCCCACTGCGTAGACGTCCACGGGGCTGGTGCCCCAAACGGCACGGAGCGCCGTCGACACCGGGGCGTCCATCTGGTACCAGCGCACGCCATCCCAGCGCAGGATCACCCCTGCCTCACCCACGGCAAAAACGTCGTTGGGTCCGCTGCCCCAAATCCCCCGCAATAATTCTTTAGTGGGTGCAGGAGGCATTGGTTGCCAGGCCACTCCGTCGAAGTGCAGAACGATGCCGCTATCTCCTACCGTGTAAACGTCATCTGGTGCGAGACCCCAGATGTGACGCAGAAAGGCGTTTGTCCCTGACGGCATTGTATTCCATGACCCTCCCTCGAGCCGAAGGATCGTGCCCCGGTCGCCAACGATAAATCCGTCGGTGGGTGAGGCATACCAGACAGAGCGCAACAAGACGTTACGCGGGCTCGGTTGTGACTGCCACTCTGTGCCGTTGTAGTGCCAGATGGTGCCGGTGTCGCCCACGGCAAGCACATTTGACGGACCTGAACCATGGATACCGTAAAGCGGTTGAGAGGGAGGTAGCTCAGACAGCGCCCAACCCGTTCCAACAGTGCGCTTGTAGAGAGACCCTCCTGCTCCGGCGGCGTAGACTGTGCCGTCTCCGGCTCCCCAAACGGTGGTGAGTGCGGGTGACGAAATCTCTGCCGTCCAACTGCCGCCAACATCTCCACGAATAACGGTTCCGTCCCAGCCTGCAGCTATCACGCGGCCCTGGTTGTCGCCCCAAACCGCGCGAAGGTTCTGTCCGGTTGGCGTCGACGCCACTTCGCTCCACGATACGCCGTTGTAGTGCAGGATAGCGCCGGTGTTGCCTACAGCGTACAAATCGTCACGCCCGCGACCCCATAGTGCAAACAGATTGCGGTTTGTTGGTGGTGGCTGAACACTCCACGAGTTTCCGTCATAGCGAAGCAGGAGACCGTTGATCCCTGCGGCCCATATGTCGTTGGGGCCGCTTCCCCAGACTGCAAAGAGCGGGGAGTGCGTGGGAGATTGCATCTCTGACCATTCCTGGCCGTCAAAGTGCACTATTACGCCATTTTGACCAACAGCAAAAAGGTTGTCAGGACTGGGACCCCAGATGCCCCACAACTCCCATCCATTACCAGTGGTCATGACTTCCCACTGGGTGCCGTTGTAGCGCACGATGGTCCCGTCGACTCCGACCGCATACACATCGTTCGCACTCAGTCCAAAAATATCGAGCAGAGACGCCGAGGTGGGTGACTGGACTGCGTTCCACTGGACGCCGTTGAAGTGGGCAATCAGGCCACCGGTGCCGACTACCCAGGCGCTGTTGGCCCGTGAGCCCCAAACGCCGACGAGCGTCTCTTCAGTCTGTAGCCTTTCGAGTCGCCATTCACTACCGCTGTAATGCAGAGCGATGCCCAGTTGGCCAACTGCAATGGCTTCGCTGGTTACCTCGTCTGCCCATGCACCAAGGAGTGAAACGTCTGAGACGCCTTGTCGCTCCACTGCAAAAGAAGCAGCTCGGACCGATGGCACAACGTTAACATTTGACAACGCAACGAGGTGGCCAGCTCTGGCGGTGATCGTTGTCTGCCCTTGTGCTACAGGTTGAACCAACCCATCGGCGCTCACGGATGCTACGGACGTGTTGCTGCTCGACCATTCAATCCGGACGCCCTCTACGCGTTCGCCATTTTCACTCAGCGCCGAGCCCTGCAGCGGCAGCTCCACACCGGGTGACACCCACGCATTTGCCGGAGTCACTTCGATTGCAGCGACGCCCGGGGGGAGGCCGGTAGCTGAATAGTCGTGCGCACAGGCAAGCGCACCCACGACAATTGCCAAACCTGTTGCTGCTGTCCGAATGCATCTGGCTGCGCTACGATGACACCGGGTGTAAATCTCACGCCCGCCGGGAGCAACGACCAATGGTGGCAATGACGACGACGATGATGATTCTATTGGATACAACAAACCGTTTGTCTCTAAAGGGCTGGCGACTTGGACCCGTTCAAGCTCTGCTTCCGTGCGGCCGCTGTAAAGTAGCGGCCGGCGCGGTCGTTAGGCCTGGGCCGGCGCTGTCATGGACACCCCGCGCGGTGGTGTAAAGCGCGGAAGTCTGGCAAGCGACCCGCGGCCCGGCAGCCGGATACGGCCGCGCTCGGCAGCCGCAAAGACAGAACGCTGAATCAGCTCGGGGGCAGGAATTGCCGCCGCCCACCCCGCCAGTGCTGCAACCCCAGCACTTCCCGTGCAGCTCAAGTCGGGCAGAGGATCGATGGACACAATGCTTAGAGCACCGCTCTCTGCAAAGCCAACCTCTATCATCTGAGCATCCATACAACCAATCGCCTCAGCCGCCTCCCGGGCGATCGAGTCAAGGTCCTCCAAAAGCCCAGTCGGAATACGCTCAATCGAGAGCGCTGGCGTTTCGATGCTCCAGTCAACAACGACTGGTGGCAGCAGAGCCCGATTGCGCCCATTGCCGATGAGCACGCAAGCGAACGTGGCTCCTTCGGTCTGTCGCTCCACCATGACCGGCCCTCGTTCGATCATGGCCCTGGCTCCCAGAGAGAGTTCGTTCATATCGCGCACCAGCTTGCGCTCCGACCACTGCGAGGCAGTCGTCGCCGGCTGCAGCGCTACGGGAAAACGCTGCCTGCTGAATGAACCGAGCTCTTCCAGAGTGGCGGCAACGGTGTAGGCAGCGGTCGGAATGCGGTGCGCCTGCAACGTCTGCTTGAGCCGGACACGAGAATCGGTCCGTTCCATGGCACGTTCACCTGGTCCCGAAAACGGAATGCCAACGTACTCGAGTAGCGCCACAACCTCCTGACGCCTGTACTCACCCGACGCAGCCGTCGCCATGTTGTAGACCAGATCGGGTTGCTCAGCGCTGAGGCGTTCAGGAAGCTCGCCGTCTACGTTGAACCAGAATAATTCACCCAAACCGCTCAGCGCTTCTGCGACGATCTGGCTTCGTGTACCAGGTTCTCCGCAGTTATCTGAGTCGTACCAGTTGTCGCGAATGATGCCGAGTCTCGCCATAACGCTGAAAGCAGGGCAGGGGGCGGGGGGAAGAGACGTTATGCATCAGCTCGACGGCATTATACGCCGCCCCCACAAAGCCCGTAAGTAGCGTTAGGCTCGTCTCTCAGACCTTGTGATGCCCAACCCTGGCTGCTTCGCGACGATCCGCTGCCTCGTATATCTCGTAGTCGGCAAAGAGCCCGGGCACCTCGGTCTGCATGATGCGCAGCACCATGACCGCCAAGCGCCGGATCTCCAGTTCGGCACCTTCGCTGCTTCTGAGTTCGAGCATCGTTCGCCACGCCCTCACGTTGCCCGTCACTACAATCTTGGTCTCGGTGGAGTTGGGAAGCACGCCCCGGGCAGCTTCGCGCGACATCTTGCGCCGGTGCACTCGATCGTCGACCCAGGCGTAGCGCTCCATCAGCTCGTTCACAAGTTCCACATATGTAGACTGTGCGCGCTCCATCTGCGCCTTCCAGGCTGTCTCCAGGGCCTCGTCTCCGATAATGGCGGGTGGTACCACAAACGCAGCGTGCGACTCATCCACATAGCGCTGGCTCAGTTGCGAGTAAGCAAAGCCGGCGCGGTGTCGTACCAACTCGTGCGTCAGTGAGCGTGAAACACCTTCGAGCAGCAACGAATAGTTTGCGTGTTCGAGCACGCTTCCATGCCCCTGCTTGAGAATGTTGCCCAGGTACTCACGCGTGCTCCTGTTTGCGGGATTGCGCTGACTCATGTAGCAGAGCCGTCCCGCAAACTCGGCAAGGTGTTCGCCGTCTGTTCCATCTCCTTGCCACTGCACCATCAAGTGGTCGGGCTCGGAGAATGCAGGACGTGAAATGACAGTTACGCGCGGTTCGTAGTGAAACATCTCGCTGGGCGGTGGTGATTGTTGTGGCTCTCGTGCCGCGCGAAATGTATCACCGACACCCGTTCTCTCGCGCCACATTTCTCCACCCATTCTCGCCAGAGGCGGGGATGTCGGGAGAACCCTCGCGACCTTTCAATTCAGGAGTTCGAGCCGGCAGGTATCGTAGCTTCGGTCCTCTTCAACGCGCTTGAGTGCGCGGGCCGCGCGGCCGGGGAGTGGCTCAAGAGAGGGGTCGTACTTGATACTCGCAAAAGGGTCCTCGGGGGTGCCCGTCTTTATGCCCGGATTGAGCAGCTGATCAGGGTCAAAGCATTTCTTGAGCTCTCTGTGCAGCGCAGCTTCCTGGGGACTCAAGAATCGATGCAGAACTCCGGTCCTGAGGCGTCCGTCCCCATGCTCGCCGCTCGGACTGCCGCCCAGGGCAATCGTGAGCGAGGTGATTCGCTCAAAAAGCGATCGTATTGAATCACGCCAATGCACCTCTCGCACGTCCACGAGAGCGTTTACATGCACGTGCGCGTCGCCGGCGTGGCCAAAGATTACGCCGCGGATCTTTTCCTCATCCAGGGCCGATCTCACTCCGCGCACGTAGTCCGCAAGCCGGTCAGGCGGAACACAGCCGTCCTCAATGATCTGCATCGACTTGAGGTGCGGATCCAGCCGCGAAAGCATGGGGCTGGCCGCGTGTCGAAAGGCCCAGAGAGTTTCTTCAGATTCCGGTTCGAGCCCCACCAGCTCGTGCGATGCTCCCGCTCGTTTGCACGCGTCTGCCAAAGCCAGTGCGACGTCTCTTGCAGCGCCGCCGCGCCCAACGTCCTCCCCGCTCTCGATTTCCATGATCAACACACACTCAGCACCAGCAGGTACGGGAAGCGTCCCGCTGAGTTCCGCAATTCGCAGAAAGGTTGCGTCCAGCAACTCACACGCTACTGCCCCCGCTTCACGCGCGAGCTCCGCACCGCGCAGAGCTCCTTCGAGCGAGGGCCACGACGTAAGGATCGAAGCCGTCTCACCCGGCATTGGCGCGAGTTTCAACTCCAGAGCCGTGAAGAATGCGAGTGTGCCCTCGCTGCCTATGAGGAGATCGACCAGGTCGCCCGAGAGTCCAAATTCACGCAGCGCATAGCCCGATGAAGACTTGCGATACCCGCGGGGCTCCAGCTCGCGACACCTCGCTCGGAATCCCTCTGCCATTCTGAGCCAGCCAAGCTGCAGCTCGGACCTGGCCACGAACTCCGCGCCACGCGCAACTACGTTGGAGGAACCATCTGAAAAGACACAGTCTATGGATTGCACCCAACTACGTGTTGCGCCAAACGCCATGGTACGGGCTCCGGCCGCGTTTGTACCAGCCATACCACCAATCGTTGCAAACGCGCCGCTTGAGGGATCGACCGGGAATCGAAGTCCCTGTGCGTTGGCCAGTGTGTTCACCTGCTTTCTGGTGACGCCCGGTCC
The DNA here is from genome assembly GCA_964649855.1 of uncultured Gemmatimonadaceae bacterium. Taxonomy (GTDB): domain Bacteria; phylum Gemmatimonadota; class Gemmatimonadetes; order Gemmatimonadales; family Gemmatimonadaceae; genus CAZYTS01. The sequence continues at coordinate 1,117 of CAZYTS010000158.1, read as the reverse complement.
GACCCTTATGCGCTGCCACGCTTTATCGACGTCTCCGTATGTCTTGAGCCGGCTGAGGTCGACGACTGTCCCACTCCCCACAGCCGCGCCCGCCATGCTGCTCCCGCTGCCGCGAGCCACCAGGGGCACTCCGGTCTCCTGGGACCAGCGGCAAAGTGTTGCCAGGTCGTCGGCATCTATTGGCAAAGCGACCGCGGCAGGACTCACCCTCATGATTCCGGCACTCTCGCTGTAGACAGCGCGGGTGTCGTCATCGATTCTAAAGGTGCCACGAAATGTGGAGGGGACTAGCACGTAGTGATGGTTGACGGGGAAAGTGGCCCAAGTAAAGGTAAATCCGGTTCGCGGTGTTATCGTTTGGCTTGACTCCTCAGCACCCACTTTTCAGCCTGGCCACTCCCATGCTCACCACGCGACGACTCCGCCAGTGGACTGGCTGCGCAGGCCTTGCGCTGAGCATCGCACCTGCGACGGTCGTAGCACAGGCTACGCGGACACCCGCGGTACGCGACACTGCCTTTGCGGCCACCATCCAGCGCATATCCGAGCCCGGCGGCTACTTCGACTCGGATAACCTGATTTCCAACGAGACCTCGTACCTCCACGTCATCACAAGGCTGAAGGAGCTTGGGGTTCGCGGAGGAGCGAACATCGGAGTCGGGCCGGATCAGAACTATTCCTACATCGCGGCAATCAGGCCGCAGGTCGCGTTCATAATGGACATACGGCGCGACAACGCACTGCAGCACCTCATGTACAAGGCACTGTTTGAGCGATCGCGCAATCGAGCCGAGTACGTCTTTAGATGGTTAGGGCGACGCATACCTCAGGACATTGAGCGCTGGACTTCGAGGCCCATATTGGACATTCTCGCGTGGGCCGAATCCAACGCACTCGACTCGGCGCAGGCCCTGCGCGAGCGCCAGGCCACGCTGGCGCTGGCAGCCTCGTATGGCGTACCGCTGGGTGAGGATGACCGGTCGACGATTCTGCGATTCCACGAAACCTTCATGCGAGAAGGACTGGAGCTGCGCTTCAGCTCGTTCAGAAGGTTCAACAGTTCGATGTATCCGTCGCTGCGTTCACTCATCCTACAGCGGGATCTCAAGGGTGAGAT
>CAZYTS010000157.1:0-9069 GCA_964649855.1 uncultured Gemmatimonadaceae bacterium | reverse complement strand
AGCCGTTGCCCCGGCCTCCCGGATGTGGTAGCCCGATATCGAGATCGTGTTCCAGAGAGGAGTGTTCGTTGCACCCCAGTCAAAGAGGTCCACTATAAGACGCAGCGCCGGTTCAATGGGATAACACCAGGCGTGCTGCGCCATGTACTCCTTGAGTATGTCGTTCTGAACCGTTCCTCTGATCTCGCGTGGCGCTACACCCTGTCGCTCAGCAGCCGCTACGTAGAAGCAAAAGAGGATGACGGCTGGCCCGTTGATGGTCATCGACGTCGACACTTTGTCGAGTGGAATGCCATCAAAGAGCCGCTCCATATCAGCCAAACTCGAAATCGCTACGCCCGTCTTGCCAACCTCACCTTCGGAGCGAGGGTGGTCAGAATCGAATCCCATCAAGGTGGGAAAATCGAAAGCCGTTGAGAGTCCCGTCTGTCCATGTTCGAGCAGGAACTTGAAGCGTTCGTTGGTTTCTCGCGCCGTACCAAAGCCGGCGAACTGGCGCATCGTCCAGAGGCGCCCGCGATAGCCCGTGGGATGAATTCCACGAGTGAATGGAAAGTCACCGGGAAGCGGAACTGAGGCGTCGCCGGGTGCATCGAGTGCCGTATAGACAGGATCTACCTCAAACGCAGAATTGCTGAAAGCCAGGTCCCGCTTTTCGCCGCGCTCGTAGCGCTCGCGCCATGCGGCAACCTCGGCGCGAAGTCGCTGGTTTTCCTGTTGCTGCGCCCGCAGCGCTTCTGCCACTTCACGAATTGAGGTCATGGAGACACCTGCTGCAGAAGGTCCGCACCGCGTTGAAGTAGCTCGTCCGCGATGTCAAACGGTGATCGAACTCCCGCCTCGATGGCAGGAAGCTGGTCCTCAATGAATTGCTTGATCCCCTTGTCGTCCCACACTCGACGACGGAGGCGGTATTCGGCCACTTCGACCACCTGTTCCCTCCACCTCGCCCGCCGTCGTCTGTGCAACTCACCACTCTCTTCAAGGTAACGATTGTGCCGGTCCAGCGCCTCAATTATTTCGCCCGTCCCCTCTCCTTTGACAGCCACTGCCTTTAGAACTGGAGGAACCCACAGACCGCTCGCTTCTGCAGTAGCAGCCGCCTGTCGCGCTGCTTTCCCTGGGTTGGCAATTCGCGAAATGTCAACGCCATGATGCGCAGGGACATTCCGGAGCGTTAGACCAGCCCGCATACCAAGCATCATCTCTATGTCGTTTCTTACTCTGTCAGCACCAGGCCGGTCCGCCTTGTTCACGACAAAGAGGTCGGCTATTTCCATCAGGCCCGCTTTGAGCGTCTGGATGGAATCCCCGGACTCCGGCACCAGTACCACAATAGTTGACTCGGCGACCCGCGAAATCTCGAGCTCGCTCTGGCCTACTCCAACGGTCTCCAGCAAGATGCGATCAAAGCCAAAGGCGTCGAGCACGTCAGCCACAACGCGAGCCGCCGCCGAGAGACCGCCCAGCGAACCGCGCGTGGCCAGGGATCGTATAAACACCCCCGGATCCAGTGCCACGCTCTCCATGCGAATCCGGTCGCCTAACAACGCGCCACCAGTAAAGGGCGACGTTGGATCAACAGCAACCACGCCGACGCGGAGCCCTTGCTCACGGTAGGCTCGAACCAGAGCAGTGGTGAGCGTGCTCTTGCCCGCACCGGGAGGCCCGGTAACGCCAATCCGCCTCGCTCCCCCAATTCGATGGTGCAGAGTCGAAAGAAGTACATCAAAACCTTCGCGCTGATTCTCGACCATGCTCACGGCGCGCGCGAGCGCAGCGGGACGTTGCGCGTCAAAGTCGGCGAGTAGACGTTCGATCGTGCTCATCCGTTTACCGCAGGACGTGGCTCGTCGTGCTCGTCGCGAATGTCACCCACGAGTTCTTCGAGCAGGTCTTCCAGCGTCACGATTCCAGCCGTCGTCCCGTCCTCACGCTTGACGATAGTGAGGTGCCTTCGATCCCGGAGCATGCGAAAGAGAAGGTCGTTGCAAGCGGTGGTTGGACTCGTGACACCTACTGGTCGCAAAGACGGCAACGGGCCGTCCGGTGCGCCGAGGACGTCAAAGGCGTGTACCATCCCCTCGACGTGGTCGAGAGAACCTCGGTAGACGGGTACACGGCTGTAGCCACTTTGCGCTATTTGCTTTGCTTTCTCGGGTGGTGGCAGCTCTACGTCCACAGCAAAGACTTCTGCCGCTGGAGTCATGACGTCCCACACGCGCTTTTCTCCAAAGTGAACGACGCCTTCAATAATGGCGATCTCGGCGTGTTCACCGACACCCTCCAGCTCGCCCTCGCGCAGCAATTCGCCTAACGTGTCCGCATCTGATTCCCATTCCTCCTGCTTCTCCTGACGTGCCTCACCCGTGGCACGGCGCACCAGCATGAGTAGCGGCATCAGCAGGAACTCAATAATCCTGAGGATGGGAAGGAATGGGGGAATGATAACGCTCGGCCAGCGCCGCCCCACGGCGCGCGGAATGAGCTGGCCCAGAACGAGCAACGCGAGAGCATAAAGGAGTATTGCCCGCCCTCGTCCCAGGATCGTAGGCGGAGCTGACGTACCAATGAAAGTTCCTGCGGCAAAAACGGTGAGCGCGACCGCCGTTGTTGCTGCAAGTATGAGTCGCTGAGGCCTGGCGAGATAGAGCGCGGCCACCGGTGCTCCACTCAAGCGCTGCTCAACCCAGTGACGGAGCCATATGCGACTCACCGACCTGACGGCCGTTGCGGTCGCCGTAAGGGTTGCGACAAGAATGATCGAGAGAACGAGGAGCGTCGTCTCGGTCATGACGCCACCTCCAGCTTGTCGCCATTTGATTCCGCTGTAAGTCTCTCCAGATACACGCGCGTCACACGACGCCGGACAACCTTTTCGACTACGACCCGGAAGCCCTCGAGAATTAGTTCCTCTCCAGCCCGAGGCACGCGGCCCAGCACCTCGTAGACCAGTCCGCCCAGCGTAGTAACGTCATCGCGACTGAATGCATGACCGACAAGCTCTGAGACTTCATCGAGAGTCATCCGCGCAGATAGCCAGAAGCGCGAGTTGTTCTCGCTTTCGACGTGTGGCTCATCCTCGTCGTACTCGTCGCGGATGTCGCCGACTATCTCTTCGAGAACGTCTTCGATAGTTATGAGTCCCGCAGTACCGCCAAACTCATCGGCCACGATCGCGATATGGCTGCGCGAAGCCTGGAAGTCCCTGAGCTGTACATCAGCGCTCTTTGCCCCAGGAATAAAGACCGCCGGTCGCATGAGTGTAGTCCAGTCGTCAGGCACTTCATCCGCAACGATCGCCGGCAACAAGTCTTTAGCAAAAACTATGCCAATGATATTGTCTACGGTGTCAGCGTACACCGGAAGACGGGCATGCTCTGAGCTTCGCACTCGGTCTACAACTTCTGACCACGGCGAGTCGCGGTCTATGGCCACTATGTCAACGCGTGGGACCATGATGTCCTGCACTTCTGTCTGCCCCAACCTGAAGACGCCGTTGAGCAGTACCTCCTGATCCTTGGAAACCTCGGCTTCGGATGCTACGACCTGTCTGAACTGCTCCGCGGTGCTCGCAAGATTGTCTTCGCCGTTAGTCACCGGTGGCAGCAACCTGTTGATTGCGCGATCCAGCGCTGCACTCATCGAAGCGATGGGTCCGAGCAGCCTTTCTACCAGCAGGATGAAGGGATGCATGCGGTCGGCAGCGGCGGTGCCGTGCACTGTTCCAAGACTACGCGCCCAGGCCTCGCTCACCCCAACCAGTGCCAGAGCGGCCAGCGCACCCTTCCAAAGGGCAGTCGTTCCGCTGTCGTGATCAAAGCCGAGTGCTATAGCCACGCCAAGACCGGCAGAGAGTTGCGCCATAACCCGGGCGAAGGCGAGCGAGCGATGTGCACGCTCCCTCCTCTCAAAGAGGCTCTTGAGTCTCGCTGAGGTGGCCTCGTCGGATTGGAGCGAGAGCAAAGCCCCGTCAGAAGCCGCGCAGGCCCCCGCTATTGCAATACCTATGATCGTGGCAAGCCAGGCGAGTATCACGCTAAATGACTCCTGCCTTCCGGGCCGCTCTCAGATGCGACTCCTGCCGCTGCCACATGGGGCTTTTGATTCGCCCCTGACCTTCGGGATGCTCCCAGCCGAGCGCGTGCAGCGCACCATGTACGACCAGACGCGCTACTTCGTCGCGCGCGGCAATGCCAAGGGCTGCAGCATTGCGCGCTGCCACTTCTGGTGAAATGTGGATCTCACCGACGACGGGCGCCCCCGGAACTTCACGCCGATGTTCGAGCGTTACGATATCGGTAGCCCCGCCATGCCCCAGGTGCTTTTTGTTGAGGGCTGCTATACGTCTGGCAGAGACAAACTGCACGAAGATCGAGGCCACTGCCACGCGCTCGCGCTCGAGTACGAGCTCGGTAAGAGCCCGCACACGGCTCGAAGCAAGTGGCGCACGCACACCGTGGGTCGCGATCGTTACAGACACGGCAAGCTGTGTCTGCCGTTTGGAAGCGCGCGTTCGTCTTTGCGGGGGATCGTCAGGCATGGCAGCTGTCGTCAATCCTCCGAGTCCTCTTCGTACGCCCTGATGATCTCGCGCACGAGGCGGTGCCTAACGACGTCGACATCAGTTAGGTAGTGCACCGCTATCCCATCGATTCCTCGCAGAATCCGCTCGATCTGCAAGAGGCCGGATTCATCCCGACGCGGAAGATCGATCTGTGTCTTGTCTCCCGTGATCACCGTCTTGGAGTTTGCTCCCAATCGCGTCAGGAACATTTTCATCTGCGCGTTGGTAGCGTTTTGTGCCTCGTCGAGAATTACAAAAGCGTCTCCAAGGGTTCGCCCACGCATATAGGCGAGTGGCGCGATTTCAATAACACGCGTTTCGAGCGCTCGCTGCATTCGCTCGGTTGGCATCATGTCATCGAGTGCGTCGTAGAGAGGCCGAAGGTATGGGTCGACCTTTGCCTGCATATCTCCGGGAAGGAAGCCAAGGCTTTCACCTGCTTCGACGGCCGGCCGTGCCAGGACGATCCGACGCACTCTCTTGCGCACAAGAGCGTCCACAGCTGCAGCCACTGCCAGGTACGTCTTGCCCGTTCCCGCAGGGCCTATGCCTATGACGATGTCATTGTCAGCAATCGCACGCAGATATTCTGCCTGCCCCGGTGATTTAGGCTGAATTATGCGCCTCACTCCGGGAAGAGCGATTCTTACGTCCTGACCGCTTCCGTTCTCCGATCCGTCATCGAGGCTCAGCCGCAGAATATCATCGGCTTCGAGCATCGTACGTTGCCGGGCAGAGTCAATCATCCGTTCAGCGATACTTACGGCCTTCGATACAGCATCAGGAGTACCGGCGATCGTGAGAACGTCCCCCCGCAACGAGATCCGGGCTGCGGTCAGGCGTGCAAGTTCATTCAGGTTGGCGTCATTGACCCCAGCGAGTAACAGGGGATCTGCCCCTTCAACACTGAGTTTCTGGGTAGTGGTATCTGGACTCACGCTGTCGTCGTTTTCAGGTGCAAAGCTTTCAGGTCGTCGGGATTTACGGTGGTTGGAGCACCTTCAAACAGCGCTCTGGCCGCCGTGGTCTTGGGGAACGCGATAACATCTCTGAGAGAGGGTGCCCCGGCGAGCAACATGGCAATGCGGTCAAAGCCTAGTGCAAATCCACCGTGAGGTGGCGCGCCAGCAGCGAGACCATCCAGCAGAAATCCAAATCGGCGCTGCTGCTCCTCCGCGCTTATTCCCAGTAGCCCAAAGATCGTGGACTGAAGCGAGGCATCTGTGATCCTTATGGACCCGCTGCCAAGCTCATTCCCGTTGTAAACCGCATCGTAGTGCTGCGCGCGGACTCGTCCGGGATCCGATTCCAGGAACGAAACGTCATCCGGGTGAGGAGCGGTAAAGGGATGGTGCGCTGGAACGTGTGCCCCCGTCTCGTCCTTCTCAAACAGAGGAAAATCCACAACCCAGCAGAAGGCGTGCTTGCTCTCGGGCGTAACCCCGGGACGTCGCAGAACCGCCGTCCTGACCGCGTGCAGCGCAGGCGAAGTCGCAGAATCGGGTCCGGCTGCGGCAAGCAACAGATCCCCCGGCGAACCCTGGAACGCAGCGAGGAACTCCGCGCCTAACGCCTTGGTTCCCTGGCCTTCCCACGCCTGTTCAGCGCGCTTTGCCCAGATGACGCCACCAGCACCGGCGTCCTTGGCCAAAGCCGACAGTGCATCGAGATCCTTGCGGCTCATGTCGGCTGTTGCCTTGACCAAGAGACCACGCAACCTTCCACCCTTGGCAATCGCATCGCCTAGAAATGGTGCCGCGCTGGCACCAACCAGAGACGTCAGATCCTGAATCTCCAGGGAGTATCTGAGGTCGGGTTTGTCCACGCCAAAGCGTTCCATCGCTTCAGCGTGCTTGAGTATCGGGAACGGCCGTTCTACTGCCTCACCTGCTTCGTTCCACATTGCCACCAGCACTTCCTCAACGATTCGTCTGACATCGCCCTCAGAAACAAAGCTTGCTTCGAGATCAAGCTGCGAGAATTCAGGCTGGCGGTCGGCGCGCAGATCTTCATCGCGAAAGCATCGCGCGATCTGGAAGTAGCGGTCGTAGCCGGCAACCATGAGCAGCTGCTTGTAGATCTGGGGCGACTGCGGCAACGCATAGAACTCCCCGGGGTGCACGCGGCTCGGGACTAAGTAGTCGCGCGCTCCTTCAGGAGTCGGCTTCGTCAGAATTGGAGTCTCTATCTCGAGAAAGCCCAGCTCAGACATCTTGACCCGCGAGCGCTGCATGAGCTTGTGGCGCATGATGAGGTTAGCCTGCAGCTCGGGACGCCTGAGATCGAGAATCCGATGCTTCAGCCTTAGTTCCTCGGCCGCGAGCTTTTCGCCTTTGCCACGAGCCACAGGTATGGCCGGGGTCAGCGCTGGTCCGACAACCCGGACTGTGGCCGCGCGCACCTCTACATCGCCCGTTGCAAGTTCACTATTGCGGCCCTCTGGGGGCCTCGCCACCACATCTCCCTCAATCAGCACCACCGTCTCGGGAGTCAAACGCTCCGCTACGGCCAAAGCATCGGCAGAAGCCCGCGATGGGTCGAACGACACCTGCACAATTCCCTCGCGATCGCGCAGATCCACAAAGACCAGCCCGCCAAGGTTGCGGGTGCGATGAACCCATCCGCCGAGCCTGACTCGCGAGCCCACGTGACTACTTCGCAGGGAACCACAGAGGTGAGAGCGGATTGCGGTTTCCAGGACTTGCTCGGCGGTCACGTAATGATCTCCCGGCGCCTTAGCGCCGAATTTGACAGTAGAAATGCGACGATCACACCAAACATGTTTGCGAACCAATCGCCTATGTCGGCCTGCCGTCCGGGAATGAATCTCTGAACAGTCTCGTCAGCTGCCGCAAAAGCCGCGATGGCAGCGATCACTATCCAGCGGGAAAGGTTTCGTGCAGAATCCCGTTCACGGGAGCGCAGCGCGAGGATTGTAAGCACTCCAAACATTCCGGCATGCACGAGTTTGTCAGCGCCTGGAAAGAGCGTGGGCGCTGGTGCCGACGACGCGGGAAGGCATGTAGCTGCGGTAACGAGGGTCGCCCAACCAATGGTGGGCCCCCACGGTCTTAGGCTTTGCATCAATTGCCAGTCGCGCTTGAAGAACGCGTCAGCGTGCGCGCCGCGCAACGGCGCGGGACATGCGAGAGGAATGGCCTGACCGAGTGGGACGTGCGTAGGGGCATCTGAAAGGGCACAATCTAACGCGTTATGCTCGTAACCGGGACCGTTAGATTGACCTGCGGCACCGGAGCCTATTAGCTTAAATCTATACGTTGCAACGCGTTGAGCCAGCTCACCTCACAGAGATTAGACGTATTTTGTCCCTCGGTCAACCGGCAGATGTTCGCCAGAATCTTCTAAACCTTACCCCCGAGGCGGCGGGTGAGATGCTGGTCGCGTTCATGAACGAGGTGGGCGAACCGGCCTATCGCGCCAACCAGGTCCTGCAGCATCTCTGGACGAGGCCCGTCGCATCGTTCCGCGACGTTACCACCCTGCCGCTGCAACTTCGCGATGCACTCGACGCACGTTTTTCAATTCCGCGCCTGGAGCTTACGGCACGCCAGCAGTCGATAGACGGTACGTCAAAGTTCCTCTTCACGCTCCACGACGGACAGAGTATCGAGACTGTAGCGATTCCAGAAGGCAAGAGGCTTACGCTCTGCATCTCTTCGCAGGCAGGGTGTGCGCTCAAGTGCGCGTTTTGTGCAACGGGGGCGATGGGCTTTGCACGCAACCTTGAACCATACGAGGTAGCGTGTCAGGTACGAGAACTCATGCTGCTCGAAGCGCCCATCGAGGCCACCAACATCGTGTTCATGGGAATGGGCGAGCCTCTCATGAACTGGAAGTCGGTTGACACCGCTCTCACGATCCTCAACGATCCGCATGGTCTGGGTATCGGCGCTCGCCACATTACCGTCTCGACGGTTGGCGTACTCCCGGGAATCGAAGCACTCGCGGCAAGAAAGGAACAGTTCAGGCTCGCCATATCGATCCACGCTCCCAACGATGAATTGCGTGGCTCGCTGATGCCGGTAAACATCAAGTATCCTCTTGCCGATGTGATTGCGGCCGCCGCCGAGTTCAAGCGGCGCGTGACCTTTGAATACGTAATGCTGGGAGGAGTCAACGACAGGTTACGCCACGTCGATGAACTCGCGGAGCTGGCAAAACGCTGTGGAGCGTTTGTCAATCTGATTCCACTCCATCCTGGGGGCGCCGGTGACTTTCAACCGACGGACGCAACTGGTATTCGCGACTTTGCCACGCGACTGGCACGCAATGGCGTCGAAGTGGCCATCCGCAAGAGTCGCGGCACTGATATCAGCGCCGCGTGCGGTCAGCTAAGGGTAGAACGCCTTAGGCGGCGGCCGCCACGTGGTGCCGAGTCGCACCGTGATGTCAACGTAGCGTGAACTGTCCAGCTGCGTTTCGATTTTCGAGTCGCTCATTGCCCCGCTGAGCATTTCCACCCAGTCAGGATGTGCCGTGCG